>CALVHP010000193.1 GCA_944328405.1 uncultured Clostridia bacterium | reverse complement strand
CCTTTGTCCGCGGCCAGTTCTCCGCTCAAAAGGCGCAGAAGGGTGGTTTTGCCCCGCCCGTTCCTGCCCGTCAGGGCGAGTTTCCAGTCGGTATCGAGGGTGAGGGAAAGGTCGCGCAGCACGGGTTCGGCGGCGTCGGGATAGCGGTAGGTGAGGTGCGAGATGCTGATCTGCGACATGGGATAGCCTCCTTTTCGGACGGAAATGCAGGAGCCGGTGCAAAAAAACAACGCGGAGCCGCCGAAGGAAATCTTCGCGGCTCCGCGCATTTTCAATCTTTCGAAAAAATCCCCTGCGACAACGCGCGGAAACGGCGGGCCGGACGGCCCCGCTGTTCCCGCCTGAAATTGTTATCTGCAAGAAATGTACATCGTCTCTCCTTGTGGTGTGCTTCCGGCCGTGGTTTCGGACCGGATAATCGTATTTTAGCACGGTTTTTGCCCGCGGTCAAGCGCTTTTTGCAAAACGGGGCGGATTTACGGCGCAAAATGCGTTGCACGCGGCCATTCGGGTTGACAAAGCGCCGGTTTTTCTTTATACTGATGAAAATATCAACTCCGGAGAGGCCAGAAACAGGCGCCGAAGGTGTATGCCGCGCGAGCGGCTATCTCTCAGGCAAAAGGACGGAGCGGCACATTGCTTTCTCCGCTGCCCTGCCGGCGGCGTTTTTTTTGGCGGAAAAACACATGACGTTTGGCGAGATCATTCAGTCGATCGACGATTTTGTATGGGGCATCCCGCTCATCGTGCTCATCCTCGGCGCGGGCATCTATCTGTCGGTGCGCCTTCTGTTCGTCCCGGTCCGCAAGCTGGGGCGCGCCTTCCGTTACATGTTCCGCAAGGAAGAGGGCGCGGGCGAAGTGTCCAGCTTCGGCGCGCTTTGCACGGCGCTCTCCGCGACCATCGGCACGGGCAACATCGTGGGCGTCGCCACGGCGATCGTGCTGGGCGGCCCGGGCGCGCTGTTCTGGATGTGGGTCGCCGCCTTTTTCGGCATGGCAACCAAATACGCGGAGGGGCTTCTGGCCGTCCGCTACCGCAAGATCTATGCCGACGGGCATACGCTGGGCGGTCCTTTTTATTATATTGAAAGCGGCATGGGCCGCCGCTGGAAATTCCTCGCCGTCATCTTCGCCGTGCTCGGCATGTGCGTCGGCCTGTTCGGGATCGGCACCTTTTCGCAGGTCAACAGCATCACCGACGCGGTGGGCAACATCTTTGCGGGCGCGCCCGCGGTCACGCTGTTCGGCCGCGAATACAGCCTGGCCGTCATCCTTGCCGGCGTTCTTCTGACGCTGGCCGTCGGCCTCGTTCTCCTCGGAGGCGTCAAGCGCATCGCCAAAGTCTCCGAAGCGGTCGTGCCGTTCATGGTCGTCCTTTACGTCCTCATCTGCCTGATCATTCTGGGCGCCAACATCACGGCCGTGCCGGCCGCCTTCCGCGACATCGTCGTCGGCGCGTTCAGTCCCAAAGCGATCGGGGCGGGGGCGCTTGGCAGCTTTTTCGTCGCCATGCAGAAGGGCATTGCGCGCGGCATCTTCTCCAACGAAGCCGGCCTCGGCTCGGCGCCCATTGCGGCGGCCGCCGCCAGAACGAACGAGCCCGTCCGGCAGGGCCTGGTCTCCATGACGGGTACCTTTCTCGATACGCTTATCGTGTGCACGATGACGGGGCTTGCGATCGTCATCACGGGCGCGTGGAAGGTCACGGGGCTGGAAGGGGTGGCCGTGACCATGGAAGCCTTTTCGCAGGGCCTGCCGGGCGCGCTGGGCAGCGCCGGGCCCGTCCTTTTGATGATCTGCCTGATCTTTTTTGCGTTCACTACCATCCTCGGCTGGAATTTTTACGGCGAGCGCTGCCTCGAATACATCGCCGGCCGCCGCAAATGGGCTGTGTACGGGTATCGCGTCGCGTATATCCTGGCGGTGTTCGTCGGCCCGTACATGACGGTCGCCGCGGTCTGGAACATTGCCGACATCTTCAACGGCCTGATGGCGATCCCCAATCTGATCGCGCTGTTGTGTCTGTCCGGCGTCGTCGTCCGCGAAACGCGCGCTTACTTCCGCCGTTACCCGAAATACCGCGATACGCTGGGCGGTCTCGGCGCGGGAGGGGAGCCGGATCCCGATCCTTCCGCTCTTTCGGCAGGCGAGCCCGCGGGCGGCGGGGCGGAGGATCCTCCGCCCGCCGGATGCGAGGCCGCCTCTCCGGGCGCTCCGGCCCCGGGCGGCTGAGCGGCCGCGCCGCGTTCCGCCGCAGGGATGAAAAGGGCTTTCCGCCGCCCCGGGATCTGCGTGAGCGTTTTCCGAAAACGGCCTGAACGTTTGGAAAAATCCGGAAATTCGCGCGGATTTTCTCCGAATTGCGCGCGCAAGTTGTTTGCATTTTGTCGTCCTCTATGTTATACTGAATTGAATATTCTATGCAGGATCAGGACTTGCTGAGGAGATCGGGAGATGGAAAACCAGGAACGCGCGCAAAAATTGTTTTCGGCCGTACAGCCCAGCGGGGCGATCACGATCGGGAATTACATCGGCGCCATCCGCAATTTCGTGAAATTGCAGGGCGAATACGACTGCATTTACGCCGTTGCGGACCTGCACGCGATCACCGTGCGGCAGGATCCGGCGGCGCTGCGCAGGAACACCCTCGAACTGATGGCTCTGTTCATCGCCTGCGGCATCGATCCGGAAAAGAGCGTCCTGTTCGTGCAGTCGCACGTGCCCGCGCACTGCGAACTCACGTGGGTGCTCAACACCATCACCTATCCGGGCGAGCTTTCCCGCATGACGCAGTTCAAAGACAAGAGCGCGCGCCATGCCGACAACGTGAATATGGGGCTTATGGATTATCCCGTGCTCATGGTGTCGGACATCCTTCTTTACCAGGCGGCCCTCGTTCCGGTCGGGGAGGATCAGAAACAGCATCTCGAGCTCACCCGCGACCTGGCGATCCGCTTCAACAACCGTTACGGCGCCACCTTCACCGTGCCCGAGCCGTACATCCTCAAAGACAGCGGCGCCCGCGTCATGAGCCTGGCGGACCCTTCGCGCAAGATGAGCAAGTCAGACGAAAATCCGAACGCCTTCGTCACCATGTCCGACGACAAAGACACGATCATCCGCAAATTCAAGCGCGCCGTGACCGACAGCGACAGCGTCGTCCGTTATGCGCCCGAAGAAAAGCCGGGCATCTCCAACCTTCTCACGATCTACCACGCCTTTACGGGGAAGAGCCTCGCCGAGAGCGAGCGCGATTTTGCCGGCAAAGGCTACGGCGACTTCAAACTCGCCGTGGGCGAAGTCGTCGCCGACGCGCTCGCGCCCATCCGCGCCGAACAGGCGCGCCTGCTCGCCGACAAAGAGTACCTCCGTTCGGTGATGAAGGCCGGCAGCGAAAGCGCCGCGCGCATGGCGCGCAGAACGCTTTCCAAGGTCTACCGCAAGGTCGGGTTTTATTCGGGAGAGTGAGGCGCAGTGTTCGGCTACATTCAACCGGATATCCCGTATCTGTATGTCAAGGACGGGGTCCTGTACAAGTCGCTGTACTGCGGGCTGTGCAAGAGCATCGGCGGCAGCTGCGGCCAGTGCGCCCGCTTCGGCCTTTCCTATGACATGACATTTTTGTCCGCGCTTCTGCACAATATACTCGGTACGGACGTCAGGATCGAACAGCGCCATTGCGTGCTGCACCCGATCATCCGCCGTCCCATCGCGGCAGACGACGAGATCACCCGCAAGATCGCCTGCCTGAACACCGTCCTGACCTATTACAAACTTTCCGACGACGTCGAAGACGAAAAGAAGGGCCGGTTTTCCCGCCTGTTTTTCAAGCGCGGCAGGAAGCGCGCGCTGCGCCGCCATCCGCCGATCGAGGCAATCGTCGAAAAACACATGAAGGAACTGCACCGTCTCGAAAAGGAAGGCTGCGACAGCGTCGACCGCGCGGCCGACCCGTTCGGCGCGATGATCGCCGAACTTTCCGACTTCCTGTTGGAAGACAAGGCGACCGAGCATACCCGCACGCTCTGCTACGGCATCGGCAAATGGGTGTACCTGATCGATGCGATCGACGATTACGACAAGGACGCAAAGAAGGGGAATTACAACCCGTTCCGCGCCGCGTACGGCGCACAGACGCGCGCCGAACTGTTGGAAAAGCAGGGCGAAGAGATCGGGTTTATCTTCCGCAGCGTGTTCGCGCAGAATGCGGAGAGCCTGCAAAACATCCGCTTTTATTTCAACAAAGACCTGACCGACAACATCATTTTACGCGGCCTGCCGGCCGCAACGCGGCGCGTTTTGTGCGGGCATAAGAAAAAGAACCGCCCGGAACGCGTGCGGTACAAATAAGCGAAATCAACAGGCGCAAGCCGAAAGGAAGCAAAATGAGCAAAAAAGATTACGAACTGCTCGGCGTAGACGAGACGGCGACCGACGAAGAGATCCGTGCCCGCTACGAGGCGCTGAAAAAACAGTATTCCGAAGACCGTTTTCTCGAAGGCGAGGCCGGCAACGAAGCCGCCCGCATGCTCAACCGCATCGAGGTGGCGTACAACGAGATCATGGTCGAACGTTCCGAGCGCCATTCCGACGCCGGTTCGGGCGAGTCCTTCGCCAAGGCGGAAGAGCACATCCGCGCCGGGCGCATCAACGAGGCGCAGGCCGTGCTCGATTCGTTCAACGAGCGTCCCGCCGAATGGCATTACCTGCAGTCGGTCATCTTCTACAAAAAGAACTGGATGAACGAGAGCAAAAAGCAGCTCGAGATCGCCATCCAGATGGACGGCTCGAACGAAAAATACAAGACCGCCTATGCCAAACTCAAAGAAAAGATCGAGTTTGACAAAAAACAGGCGGAAACGCCGCGCGCGCAGACGTATTCCGGGCAGAATCAGGACTCCATTCCCGGCGACGACCAGCAGATGGGCGGCGGGGGCGGCTTCTGCGAGCAGTGCGCCACCTGCTGCGCCTGCAACGTGCTGTTCAACCTCTGCCTGAATGCCTGCTGCGGCTGCCGCTGAGCGCAGACGGCGCAGCGGGCCTGACCCGCTTTGTTCATGAAAAAGAAATCGTTTTCGATCGCCCTTTCGGCGCTCTCCTGCGCCCTGGCGACGATCTTTATGGCGATCGGCATCAACGTGCCTTTCGCCTTTGTTACGGGATATCTGTTCGGCACCGTTTCGATGATGCTGCCGCTGGGCAAAGATTTCCGCTGGGGCGCGTTTTTGGCCTACATTGCGGCGTCGCTTTTGTGCCTTGCCTTCGGCGGGATCGGGCAGTTTTATAAACTGTTCCCGTTCATCGCCTTTTTCGGGCTGCATCCGCTCGTCAATTCCCTGCAGGGGAAATACCACGTCAACCGCTGGGTCGCGTTCGCGGTCAAGGCGGTCTGGTTTGACGGCGCCATGTGCGGCGCATGGGCGATCTTCGATGCGATGACCGAGGTATCGCTTCCGTTTGCATGGATGTACGACTGGGCGTATCTGCTCATCGTCATCGGCGGAACGATCGTGTTTTTCTTTTACGACTGGCTGATGCTGCGGTGTCAGCGCATGGTCAACTGGTATGTGGCAAGGGTCGACCGCCGCGGCGGTCAGAAACCCAAAGCTCCGCCGCCCGCGGGGGAGCAGGAAGATATTTTCGGAATGGACGCCCCCGCGCCTTCCGCTCCGGACGGGCCGGAAGAAAGCGGCGGCGAAGAACAGAGAGAAAAAACGGAAGAAGGGAAGGAAACCGGGACCGAGCCGGACGGACAGGCAGAGAGGGACAGCGGCGAATTGCGGTAGTGAAATTCCGTCGGAGTGAGAAATGTTTGAAAAAAATCAGGAATTTACCGGCCTGATCGAGGCGATCGGGAGCAACGGGGAAGGGATCGTACATATGGGCGAAACGGTGTATTTTGCACCGTTTACGGTCGAGGGCGAAAAGGTCAAACTCAAGGCCCTGAAAGTCAAAAACAAGATCGGCTACGCCAAAGCGGTGGAGATCCTGACTCCCGCGGACGAACGCGTCCGGCCGCGGTGCAAAAGCTTTACCAAATGCGGCGGCTGCCAGCTGCAGCATCTGCGCTACGGTTCGCAGCTCAAACTCAAAAGCAAGACGGTCAAAGACGCCCTGCGCAAGATCGCCGGCATCGATTTCGACGTGCCCGTTACCGTCAAGAGCGATTTCCAGTTCGAATACCGCAACAAATTGCAGATCCCCGTGGGCGTCGACCGCAACGGGCTCAGCGTCATCGGCTTTTACGCCGAGCGCACCCATCGCATCGTGCCGATGACGGCCTGTCCCATTCATCCCGACTGGGCGGAAGACATCGTCTCCGCCTTTGTTTCCTATCTGCATCGCTGCGGCGTTTCCGGGTACGACGAGGTCCGCCGCACCGGCGTGCTGCGCCACATCGTGGTCCGCGAAACGGAGGGGAATTTTATCATTACGGCGGTCACGGCGACCGCCTCGCTTCCTTATGAAAAAGAACTGATCGCGCTCCTGCAGAAAAAGTTCAAATCCTTTTCGCTCTGGCACAACGTCAACGACGGCTCCGGCAACGGCGTGTTCGGCCCGACCTTCCGCCTCGTGTTCGGCCCGGGCAAATATTACGCGCATGAATGCGGCGTCCGTTTCTGCGTGGGGCCGAATACCTTTTTGCAGGTCAACCGCAGCGTCTGCCGCAAACTGTACGAGCGCACGGCGCGCTTTGCCGCAGAATGCGGCGCCGGTACGGTCATCGACGCATACAGCGGATGCGGAATCCTGACGGCAATGCTCGCCCGCCAGGCGGACCTCGCCGTCGGCATCGAAGCGGTGGAAGAGGCCGTCGAGTGCGCCGACGAGGTCGTCCTTCTCAACCGGCTGGAAGGCAAAATGCGCAACATCTGCGGGCGGGTGGAGGACAAACTGCCCGAACTGCTGGCGTCCGTCGACCCCGCCGCAACGGTGCTCGTCGCCGATCCGCCCCGCAAGGGGATCGACCGCGCCGCGCTGCGCGCCATCCTCGCTTCGGGCATCGCGCACATCGCCATGATCTCCTGCAATCCCGCCACCCTCGCGCGCGACGTAGGGCTTTTGACCGGCGCCCTGACGGAAACGGAAAACGGCGAGCTCAAAAAAAATCCCGCGTATTCCCCCGACGGAATGAAGGGCCTTTACACCGTCCTCTCCGTGCAGCCCTTCGACATGTTTCCGCAGACCAAACACGTCGAGACTATGGTAGTGCTACGTCGTATTTAGGGCAAAAATACGCCGAAATAGCCGTATTTGAGCTGTTTTATCCCCATTTTATCTTCTGTGCGGATGAGCACGGCTATCGCGAAAAAGTGACAAAGCAGTTCCGTACGGTGAGGATAGTTATCGAACTCGACTGTGGGAACACGTAAATTAAATCAATAATATTACTTATACAATGAGCGGGCGGCGGACTTTATCAAAAGTCCGCCGCCCGTTGCTGTCTTTTATAAAATAATCAGGATATGTAAATAAAAGATTTAAAAATGCTGACAAGGTATTGAAATTTGCTTATTGTTATGCTATAATAGACTTGTATTATAATTTAACGAGGAAAATTTATGGCTCTCAGCTACAACAAGTTATGGAAATTGCTAATCGACAAGGGGATGACAAAGACGGAAATGCGCCTCAAAGCCGACATCTCTACGACCACGCTCGCTAAACTCGGCAAGAATGAAACGGTGTCAATGGAGGTTCTCCTCAGGATTTGCAAAGTTCTCGATTGCAACGTCGGCGACATTATGGATGTCATAAATGAGGAGGAGTGATTATGGGAACCAAAGGTTATATTTATATACTTACAAATCCGTCGTTTAAGGAATATGTCAAGATTGGTTATGCGGATAACGTTGAAAATCGTTTAAAACAGCTCAATAACAGCGAATGTATCCCTTTTGCTTTTAGAGTCTATGCAACTTATGAAGTAGAAGAAAGATTGACGGATAAAAAATTACATGCTCTTATTGACCAGCTTAATCCAAATCTGCGTTCTATTGAAAACGTAGGCGGTAAATTGCGTGTGCGCGAGTTTTATGCAATGTCTCCTGAGCAGGCATATTCAATTTTAGAAACGATTGCTGTTCTCGGTGGTCGTAAGGATCGTTTGAAACTTTGGGAGCCTTCTGCGCAGGAGAGAAAAGATGAAGATCTTGCGCAAGAGATTGAAGAAGAACATATCGAGCGGCTTTCTCCTTTCACATTCTCCAAGTGTAATATTCCCGTGGGCGCTGTAATTACATACTTTAATCGTGGTAAAGCAAATTCCGGTGTTGAGTGTACTGTAATAGACGATAAAACAGTTGAATATCAAGGAAAATCTTACTCTCTTTCTGCGTTAGCAACTGAGCTTTCCGGAAAACATGGTGTTGCTGGACCGAGATATTTTAAGTATAACGGTGAGTGGTTGAATACGATAAGAGCCAAAGCTGAAGGCAGAAAAGACCCGACAAGAGTAGAAGATGTTTGGGTTATTCCTTGTAACCCTAAACTTTATGATATCGTTGGGGCTTTCAATAAATTTGACACGATTGATTGGAGTCAAACAAATAACACCTCGGTGGGGGATACAGTTTATATTTATGTCGGCGGAGAGTATAAAGCCATCATGTATAAATGTGAAGTTGTGGCCACGGAGTTATACGGAGATTATAATGATGATTTAGAATTTTATAAGGGCTTGCCTGAGAAAACACATTCACGGTATATGCGCCTTAGGCTGATTGAAAAGTATGATAAAGATAAATTTCCGCTTGCTGACTTGCGCGAACACGGGCTTACTAACGTGCAGGGCAGGAGTAAGGTCACGCCACAGCTTTTAAATTATTTAAAAGGGAATTGTTAAAAAATTTTTAAGTAAATGAAGAGAAAAGTTCCGAAATCATTACAGGCAATTATTATTACTATGTTATTGGGGATGTTTATTCCTAAAATATTTGAAATAACCGGCGTTGCTATCTTTGATAAAATAATAATTAAAGGCTTATTGAGC
>CALVHP010000192.1 GCA_944328405.1 uncultured Clostridia bacterium | reverse complement strand
GCTTTTTAGCACGGCTTCTAACCTCACGCAGAGTTTTATTACGACCAATTCGTCGTTACCCTTTGCAAGTTCATTGCGGAAAAATTCTTCATTTAACTCTTCGATGATTTTGCCGGCGTTATGACTTACTTTGAAATCGTCAACAATTTGCTTTTTACAAAGCAAGAGATATTCGGCAAGTTGATCCACCGTTTTAATTGTCGTCAAACCCAGTTTGGGTTCATGCCATTGCAAGCCTTCGTTTGAATGAACAAGTCCTGAAAACTTACCTTTATTTCTTAACTTGAAATATTTTATATTTGGATTATCTTTTTCATAATGAGCAAAAAACTGTTCCACAGAGGCCCCGACAAAAGAGGGCAACTTATTTTTTGACGAGATCCATTGTTCTATTTCCATTCTGTCGCTATGCTGAATGCAATTTATCAATGAATCATCGCAGTGATCGACAGCATATTCAAAAATAAACCGCCAATCATCGCTCTCAACAGCTTGTCTCATCTCCTTCAAAATGGTATTCAGTAATTCATATTTTGAAACAGGATACTCTTCCAATGCTTTTTCAATCAAATCAGCATCATTTACTTGTAAAAGTTCATCTATAACAACAATCCCGTTATGTATAGAGGATTGTACAATTATATCTTGCTCCGAAACGGCGTTATCAAGTTTTAACTTTGCCACACGGATCTCGTCATCCGAAACGACCCCGCAATTGAACCCCCACGATATTACGCCTCTGTTTAGGTTGTTCATTCGATCGATCATTTCAAAATCATTTTTTTGAAGAGCCGCCTTCAACGTTTTATCAAGTATTCTGACCAACCCGTGCCCATTATTGCTATACTTAAAACCAATAAAGAAATAGTTAAAGGCGTACTTGCTTTTGTCGTTAAGATTGTCATAGGCATACTGATTATTTTCTTCTGACAAAGCAAGAAGCCGCCCTAAAAGATCGATATTGCCGACTTCATAGCAAGCATCGATCAAATAAGGAAACGCATGATACCATACACACTTTCGCCCCCGCTGTTTTCCCAACAAAAAATTAATTGTATTTTCATTGATCCTTTTATCGGAAGCAATCATCGTAAAAAAGTCATCCGGCAATACGCAAACATATTGATCGTTCCCCTGTCTCTGCCCAAAATGATCCAATGCACCGACGGGCATCAGCCCCAGTATGTCCTCAGGAGAATCAAACTTATAAGAACATATCCGCGGTTTCAACCAAAAGCATGTTTTATTCAGCAGTTCAAGGTGATTTGACAAAAGGCAGAACTTCAAAAAGGTCAAAAGATCAAATGCGCCTTTCGCTCTGTCGTCTGCCGCACACAAAGCAGAAAATACGTTCAGGCTTTCATATTGTTTGATATAGTCGATAAGGCACTTATTGCTTTCATCTTTTTGCGAAAAATCTATCTCTTTCAGCAAAGTTACGTCATCATTTTTGGCACATAACTCCGCTTTCGACATTGTAATGATTTCGGGCTGCACCTCTTTCCCGGTCATAAGATAGTCAATACTGACACCAAAAAGATCTGCAAGTTTCGGAAACATCGTAATTTCGGGATAGCCGGCTTCGCTTTCCCATTTACTGACCGCCTTATCGCTTATATTCAACTTTTCGGCAAGATCAACTTGCGTCCAGCCTTTCGCTTTGCGTAATGCGGCTATCATTTTACCAATGCTGTGTTCTGCCATAAAATTATCTCCTGTATTTGATGATATTATTGTAACAGACTCACTTGAAAATGTAAACCTACTTATTTTCTACACGATTCGTAGAGAAAAAAGATCTCATTTTATAAACTCCACGATTAGTAGAACCCTATCACGACACAATCAAAAGCAAGTTTTTTACAAAAAATTTCCTAACATTTCTTAAACAGGTACTGTTTCTTAATGAAAATCAAACGCACACCCAACTAATTATAATTCATCGGCAAAAAAACCGCGCCCGGAGGCGCGGCGGGAACGGCCCGGAAAAGCGGGGGCCGCTTTGTTTATTTCTTTTTGGCTTTTTCGGGAAGTTTGGGCTTCGGCGTGTTGAGAACAGGCTTTTCGACGATCTTCCAGTCGACCTTGCGCGAATAGAAGGCGATGAAGATGACGCGGACGAGGTTGGCCGCGGCGCCGATCAGGAAGGACATCGTCATCGAGCTGAACCCGGAGATCCAGAAGAAGAGGCCGAACAGGATGAGCGCGACGATGAAGGGAAGCCACGCGAACGCGGAATGCCAGCCCTTGCCGATGAAGCGGCCGCCCAGGCTGAACAGGATCGGGAACGTGAGAACGAGCAGCGCGCCGTACACCACGATACCGTAATAGACGACGTAGCGCACCGGGGTGGCGAGATAATTGCCCATCCACAGCGCGTCCGCCGAGATCAGCTGGTGCAGGTAGACGTCGAAATTCGAACCCGCGCCGTTGCCGAGGAGGAAGTTGACGGCGTCGAACCCGCGGAAGCTGTATTCTTCGGCGCCGATGAGGAAGGTGACCCACGGCCGGAAAAACATGGCGACGCTGACGGCGATCAGGGCGATGCAGAGGATCGCGATCACGATGCGGTTGGAACTGCGCACTTTTTTCAGCTCGCTCTTCGTTTCGTTGCCCGGCTGTACGGCGGCCGCCTGCGGCGGCACGTACATCACGCCCGGCGCAGCGACGTACTGCGGGGCCGAAACGTACTGCGGCTGCGCGGCCTGCGCCTGCGCTGCCGGAGCGGGCGCATAGGCGGCGGGCTGGGCAGACGCGTCGCCCGCGGCGGACGGCTGCTGGAGAACGATGGGCTGCGGATAGGCCGCCCTGCCGCTCTGCAGGCGGTCGAGTTCGCCGTGCAGCGCGCGCACTTCGCCGCGCATTTCCGCCAGCGAAGTCATCATTTCCAGGCGCTCTTTCTGCCAGGAAGATTCCTGCGCGGAGGCCGCCGGAACCGCGGGCTGCGCCTGGGCGGGCGCGACCGGCTGCGCCTGGGCGACGGGCTGCGCCGCGGCGGCATAGCCGTTTTTGCAATTTTGCAGATCGCTCTTCATGCGGCGGAGGACGAGGTCCATATCGCCCTCGAACACGTTGCCGCAGTACGGGCAGCGGACTTTATCGTCGTCCGTCTGCCTTCCGCAGTTTTTACAGATTTTCATCCCATCACCTGTCGTATCGTATTCTTCCGGGGGCGCGCGCTCGCGCGCCCGCACGGTTTACGCTATCATTATAAACGCAACGGAGGAAATTGTCAACCTCCGTACGCCGCCTTCATTTATTTTGTTTTTTATTGAAATTGTCTTTGAGCGAGACGATCTCGGAGAGGACGAGCTTCCCGCCCTCGACGCATTTTTTGTAATACCCCGTGCGCAGCAGCTGAAAAGGCGTGCCCTCGGCCGCGGCCGCCAGGTACGGCTCGGCTTCGGCGGAAAGGATCTTTTCGCTCTGCGGGTTCATGCGTTCCGAAAAATCCTGCCCGGCGTAGTCGGCGTCGCGCAGCAGGCTCTCGTACTGCCGCACCTCGGCGGCGGCGCAGTCGTCGGCGTTCACCCACTGGATGACGCCTTTGACCTTGATGCCGCTCGTATCGTGGCCGCTGCGGCTTTCGGGGATGTACGAACAGAGCACCTCTTTCACCTGCCCTTCCGCGTCGGTCACCACGTCGTCGCAGTGCACGATGTACGCGTTTTTCAGGCGTACGTACCCGTCTTTTTTGAGCCGGAAATATTTGGGCGGCGGGTCGAGCGAGAAGTCGGCGCCGTCGATGCAGAGGTGCTTGCCGAAGCGCACTTTGCGCGTGCCGGCGTTTTCGTCCGTCTGGTTGATCTCGAAGTCGATCTCTTCTTCGCCCTCGTAATTGGTGAGCGTGAGCCGCACGGGCGAAAGCACGGCCATGGCGCGCTCGGCATGGGCGTTGAGGTATTCGCGCACGCACGCCTCGAAATAGGAATATTCGCACTCGGACTGCGCTTTGGCGACGCCGATGCGCGAGCAGAAATCGCGCACGGCCGCGGCGGGGATGCCGCGGTTGCGCAGGCCCGACAGCGTGGGCATGCGCGGGTCGTCCCAGCCGTGGACGGAGCCGTCTTCGACCAGCTTTTTGAGGTAGCGCTTGCTCATGACCGTGTTGGTCAGGTTCAGCCGCGCAAATTCGATCTGCCGCGGTTTGGGGTCGAAGCCGAGGGAGACGCCGACCCAGTCGTACAGCGGGCGGTGGTCTTCAAATTCCAGCGTGCACAGCGAATGGGTGACCCCCTGCAGATAGTCGCAGATGGGGTGCGCGTAGTCGTACATCGGGTAGATGCACCACTTATCTCCCGTGCGGTGGTGCGGCATGTGCAGGATGCGGTAGATGACGGGGTCGCGCATGTTGACGTTGGGCGAGGCCATGTCGATCTTGGCGCGCAGGCACTTTTCGCCGTCTTTATACTTGCCCGCCCGCATTTCGCGGAAGAGCCGGAGGTTCTCTTCGGGGGTGCGGCTACGATACGGGCTTTCGGTGCCCGGCTCGGTGAGGGTGCCGCGCGTGTTTTTGATCTCTTCGGCGGAAAGGTCGCACACGAAGGCTTTGCCCTCGGCGATCAGCCGCTCGGCGTATTCGTAAATGGTATCGAAAAAGTCGGAGGCGTAGCATTCGCGCGCCCAGTCGTACCCCAGCCAGCGGATGTCGGCGCGGATGGCGTCGACAAACTCCGTCTTTTCTTTGGACGGATTGGTGTCGTCGAAGAACAGGTTGCACTTGCCGCCGTATTTGAGCGCGGTGCCGAAGTTGACGAACATGCTCTTGGCGTGGCCGACGTGCAGGTAGCCGTTCGGCTCGGGAGGGAAGCGCGTCTGCACCTGTTCGGGGCGCAGCTTGCCGGCGGCGATGTCTTCGTTGATGATCTGCTCGATGAAGTTTGTCGCTTCGGGGATGGCAATATTCTCTTGCATGGGAAAGCTCCTTTTCCGCCGCGGGATGGCGGACGCGCGGACGGCGCGGCACAATGCCCGATTCTGATTGACAGCCGCCCGCTCGTGTACTATACTTTTGCTGTCAGAACTGCGGATACGGACTGCCGCAAAGGATCGGAGGTTTACGGATGAAAAGACACATCAAAATCGCTTTCGCGTATGCGATCGCCGCCATGGCCTGCGGCGTGTTTTACCGCGAATTTACCAAGGCGTACGATTTTACGGGCGTCACGGTGCTCGGCAAGGTGCATGCGCACCTGTTCCTGCTGGGCATGGCGGTATTTTTGCTGGTTGCGCTGTTCGACGCGAAACTGAACCTGCGGCAGAGCAGGCTGTACCGGCCCTTTCTGCTCGTTTACAACGCGGGCGTGGGCATCGCGAGCGCGCTGATGATCGCGCGCGGCGTGACGCAGGTCGTTGCGGCCGACCTCGGCGCGGGGGCGGACGGCGCCCTCTCCGGCATCGCCGGGCTGGGGCACATCCTCACCGCGGCGGGGCTGATCCTGTTTTTCTGCATGCTGCTCTTTGCCCTGCGTCCTGTAAAGGACGGGGCGGAAAAACAGGCGGACGGCGGAAAAACCGAGTAACCGAATTTTGCAGGCGCGGCACGGCAACTGCCGCGCGGCAACCGAAAAGGCGCGGCGGCTGAAAGATCGGCTCAACCGCATCGACAGAATCGGTTTTCCGACAGGGCGCGGCGATGCCGCCGCCCTGTTTTTTTGCGCGCGTTCCCGCATTTCGCGCGCTCAGCTCAGCCCGACGATCTCTCCGTTTCCGTCCACGTCGATGCGCTCGGCGGCGGGGTGCGCGCCCAGGCCGGGCATGAGCATGATGTTGCCCGCCACCGCCACGACGAATTCGGCGCCGC
>CALVHP010000191.1 GCA_944328405.1 uncultured Clostridia bacterium | reverse complement strand
GCGCACGCGCCCGTGCCGCAGGCCATCGTTTCGCCGCTGCCGCGCTCCCATACGCGCATTTTCAGCGTACGTTCGCCGATTTTTTTGACAAATTCGGTGTTGACGCGTTCGGGGAAGATGGGCGCGTTTTCAAACAGCGGGCCGATTTTTTCGAGGTCGACCGCGTCGGGATCTTCAAAGACGACGCAGTGCGGGTTGCCCATCGAAACGCAGGTGATCGCGTGGATCCCCCCTGCGATCTCGACGGGCAGCCCTACGATCCGCTCGCCGGGAAGGGCCGCGGGGAGATCCGCGGGGGCAAACGATGCGCTACCCATATCTACGCGCACCGACCCGACGGTGCCGCCGCGCACGTTTGCGTGGAGATGTTTGATCCCGGACAGCGTTTCGATCGTCATATCCGTTTCGGGCACGATCGCACGGTCATAAAGGTATTTGCAGACGCAGCGGATGGCGTTGCCGCACATCTTCCCCTCGCTGCCGTCGGCGTTGAACATGCGCATCTTCGCGTCGGCGACGGCGCTGGGGCAGATGAGCACGATACCGTCTCCGCCGATGCCCTTATGGCGGTCGGACAGGCGCACGGCCAGCCCGGAAGGATCGGGCAGGTCTTCATGCAGGCAGTCGAAATAGATGTAGTCGTTGCCCGCGCCGTGCATTTTTACGAACGGTCTTTTCATGTTCAGCTCTCGTATGTTTTGAGGATGCCCAGCGCGACCTCGCGCTTGGAAACGCGGCGGTCCATCGCCTGTTTTTCGATGAAGCGGTGCGCCGATTCCTCGGTCATGTTCAGGTATTGGATGAGCGCGCACTTGGCGCGGTCGACCAGCTTCAGATCGCCGATGGATTCTTTCAGGCGCACGTTTTCGCTGCCCAGAACGCGCAGCCGCTCGCCCGATTTGACGGCCATATCGACGGCCAGGCACAGCGTTTTGCCGCCCAGCGAGGGCAGCACGAACACGCCCAGGCCGCGGAACGCTTCTTCCGCCGCGGCGCGCAGGGGTTCGCGCACGACGGCCGCCAGGCCCATCGTCGTTTCCAGCGCGAGGGTGCGCACGTCTTTCGCGCAGGCGGCCGGGTCGGACGCGAGCACGAGGAGAAGGGCGTCGGCGTCCGCCGCCCGCGCCGCGCGCAGATCGGACACCGCGCGTAGGTCGTAGCCGTCTTCCGCGCGCAAAAGCTCCCCGATCTTTTCCGCCGCGGCGGACGATTCGCTGAAAACGAGGACCTTTTTCATGCACAGACCTCCCCTGCCGGTGCGCGCCCGCCGAAAGCGGCGGTCAGAGCTCGATGTAGGCGTCGCGCTCGGCCCCGACGGACACGTAGCGGACCTTGCACGCGCAGGCGCGTTCGATGAAGCGGATGTAGTCGAGCGCCTCTTTGGGAAGATCTTCCTTTTTGCGGCACTTAGAAATATCGCAGTTCCAGCCCTTGACCTTTTCGAAGACGGGCTTGCAGTCGTCGAGCACGTCGGTAAACGGGAATTCGGTGAGGCGCCTGCCGTCCAGTTCGTAGGCGGTGCAGACCTCGATCTCGTCGTGGCCGGAGAGGATGTCGAGCTTGGTGAGGGCGATCTCGTCGGCGCCCTGGCAGCGGATGCCGTATTTGGACGCGACGACGTCGAAGGGACCGACGCGGCGGGGGCGGCCCGTCGCGGCGCCGTATTCGCCGCCCGCGGCGCGCAGTTTTTCCGCCGGTTCGCCGAAATATTCGGCCGTGAACGGGCCTTCGCCCACGCACGAAGAATAGGCCTTCATGATGCCGATGACCTTATCCAGCTTGAGGTTGGGAACGCCCGCGCCGATGGGCCCGTAGGCCGCGATGTTGTTGGAGGAAGAGGTGTACGGGTAGATGCCGTAGTCGATGTCGCGCAGGGCGCCGAGCTGGGCTTCGAGCAGGACGCTCTTGCCGGCGGCGTGCGCCTCGTTGAGGTACAGGCCGACGTCGCAGACGTATTCCGCCAGGGGCGCGCCGTATTCTTCGAAATAGGCGAGCATCTCCTCCGCCCGGACGGGCTCGGCCCCGTAGGCGTTGGCGATGGTGAGGTTTTTCCATTCCACGATGTCGGGCAGGCGGCGGGCGAGGCGCTCCATATTTTTCAGCTCGCCCATGCGGAAGGCCTTTTTCAGGTATTTATCGGCGTAGACGGGCGCGATGCCGCGCTTGGTCGAGCCGAACTTTTTGTCGGCCAGGCGCTCTTCTTCGAGGCAGTCCTGCTGTACGTTGTACGGCATGGTGATGACCGCGCGGTCCGAAATTTTCAGATTTTCGGGCGAAATGCGGATGCCCGCCTCGCGCAGGCGCGCCATCTCGCCGGCGAGGTGCCGGATGTCGATGACCATGCCCGGCCCCATCACGCAGACCACCCCTTCGCGCAGGATGCCCGAAGGCAACAGGTTCAGGATGAACCGGCCGCGCTCGTTGATGACGGTGTGCCCCGCGTTGTTGCCCCCCTGGTAGCGGCAGACGATGTCGTAATCCTTCGAGAGAAGGTCGACCATCCTGCCTTTGCCTTCGTCGCCCCAGTTGATGCCGACGATCGCTGTTAACATATCGTTTCCTCGCTTGATGCGGCAGTTCGCACCGCCGTGAAATTACCTGTTCATTATACCGCATTTTCGCCGCGGTGTAAAGCGGAAAAGGCGCACCGAACGGACACAAAACCAGGATTCAGAAATTTGAAAGCCCTGCAGCCGCGCGTAGCGGCCGGCGCCCGACGCAAAGATCGGGGCGGGGCGCGGTCATACGAACAGGGCGTTGAGGTACCCGACGCCGAGAAGGACGGCGAGGAAGGCGAAGTTGAGCAGGAGAAATCTGGCGAGATAGCGCTTCGTTTCGCCCGGACGGACGAGGCGGTAGGTGTTGAGCGTGATGAGGCTGGCCAGCGAGGCGATGGGCGTGCCCAGCCCGCCGATGTTGACAGCCACGAGCAGGCCGGCGTAGTCGCCCGTGAATTTGGAGAGGAGCACCGCCGAAGGTACGTTGGAGATGAACTGGCAGGACAGGACGCCGAACGCGAGCGGGTCGAGCGCGATGAGCCCGCCCAGCCACTCTTCCACCGCGGGGATGCGCGCCAGGTTGCCCGAAAAGACGAAGAACGCGCAGAAGGTGAGCAGCAGGCCGTAATCGACGTGCAGGAGGGCGCGGAAATCGAGCACGAGCAGCGCCGCCGCCACCGCCAGCAGCCCCCAGTAATAGGGAAAGACGCGGAAGACGATGAGGACGGACAGCGCGAACAGCGCCGTGTAGGCCGCCACGCGCCACAGGGGCGGCCGCGCTTTCGGGCCGGTCTGCACCGAGGCGGGCTGCGGCCGGACGAACAGGCACACCGCGAGGATGAGCGCGAATGCCGCGGCGAACGGCAGCGCCATGATCTTGAAAAATTCGCCCGCGGGAATGGAATAGTACGAATACAGGTACAGGTTCTGCGGGTTGCCGAAGGGCGTGAGCATGCCGCCGAGGTTGGCGGCGATGTTCTGCATGATGAACACGAACGCGGTCTGTTTTTTGTTCCCGCACGAATCGAGCACGAAATAGCCCAGGGGCAGGAAGGTGATCAGCGCCATGTCGTTGGCCATGACCATCGAACCGAAATAGGTGACGAACACGAGCGCGAGCACGACGTTGCGCATGTTTTTGAACCGCCGCACGATGACGTCTGCCAGCCAGACGAAAAAGCGGATGTTTTTGAAGGCGGCGACGACCGCCAGCGTGCAGAACAGGCAGGCGAGCGTATCGAGGTCGAAATAGCCGAGGTATTCTTTGTCGAAGGGCACAAAAAAACAGGTCACCGCGGCGGCGACCAGCGCCACGATCAGCACGGCGCTGCTCTTGGCGACGTGCGCGGCAAAGGCGAGCGCCCTGCGCCCGCGCGACTGCGGCCGGGACGGTCCGCCCTCCGGCGCTTGCGGCGGCCGCGGCGTTGCCGAAGGTTCCGGCGCTTGCGGCGTTTTTTGCGTTTGCGGGGGCTGCGGCTCCTGCGGCTGCAGCGATTGCTCTTCTTCCATGGTTCTCCACTCCTGTCCGGTCCATTATTATACACCTTCGGCGCGCACATCTCAACCAAAAAACGCCCGCCTGCCGGGAATATCCGGCAGGCGGGCGTTTTTTGAGCGGGGTGCGAGAGCATCTATCCGCCGCGTGACCTCAGGCCTGGAGCCTTCGGCCGCACGAGGCAAAATCACACTTTTGCCTAAGCGCCCTCGTCGGAGCTGTCGGCTGCACCTCGCATAGCCCCACAGGGGCAATGCCCGCTCGCGCGCTCCGCTCCTTCGCTTTTTCACAAAAATCTCGGCGCTGGCGCCTGCGATTTTTCGTGAAGCCGCGGACAAAATGTTTTATAAATCAATGCGCACGCAAAAATCACACTTTGCGGAATGTAAAATGTAGAATGCAGAGTGTAGAATTGCGGAGAACTTTTTCAGGATTTACTGCGCGTCCGCAAACCGCGCTTTGCGGAAAGCGCCCACAATTTGCCGAAAACTTTCGGCTCACGGAAGGGGTGAATGCAGACGCATGAGATCCTTCGGCTGCGCCACGCTGCGCGCGGCTCCGTTTTCGGGCTCGCGGGGCGCTTATGCGCCCCCACGCGAGACGTTTGCGCTTTGCAAAAGCAAAGCGTACTCGCCCG
>CALVHP010000190.1 GCA_944328405.1 uncultured Clostridia bacterium | reverse complement strand
ACGTCTTCGGAGATCTTGGCGCCCGGCAGGTGCCCGCCGATGCCCGGCTTGGCGCCCTGCCCCATCTTGATCTCGATGGCGGCGGCCGTTTCCAGATAGTCTTTGAACACGCCGAAGCGGCCCGACGCCACCTGAACGATGGTGTTTTTGCCGTATTTGTAGAAATCCTTGTGCAGGCCGCCCTCGCCGGTGTTGTAATAAGTGCCCAGTTCCGCCGCCGCCCGCGCGAGGCTCTCGTGCGCGTTGTAGCTGATGGAGCCGTAGCTCATCGCCGAGAACATGACCGGCACTTTGAGTTCGAGCTGGGGCGCGAGGGTGTTTTTGAGCAGGCCGCGCTCGTCGCGCTCGACGGCCGCCGTGCGCTTGCCCAGCCACAGCCTGGTCTCCATCGGCTCGCGCAGCGGGTCGATGGGCGGGTTGGTGACCTGCGAAGCGTTCACCAGCATCTTATCCCAATAGATGGGATAGGGCTTGGGGTTGCCCATCGAAGAGAGCAGCACCCCGCCCGAATTGGCCTGGCGGTACACCTCGTTGATGGTCTGCCCGTCCCAGTTGGCGTTGAGCTTATAGGTATCGTCCGACTTGACGATCTTTAAGGCGTGCGTCGGGCACAGGCACACGCAGCGGTGGCAGTTGACGCACTTAGCGCTGTCCGCCTTCATCTTCCCCGTATCTGGGTCGAAGGAATGGACGAGGTTGGCGCACTGCCGTTCGCAGACGCGGCAGGCGATGCAGCGGTCTTCGCTGCGGATCACTTCGTAATCGGGCTGAATGTAGAGATCCATTACGCGCGCCCTCCTTCCCTGTCGAAGAGTTCGAACACGACCGCCTCGCCACCGGCGGGCGCCCAGACGCGGTCGGGCTCCGGCTCGATGGCGCGGATGGCGCATTCTTCGCTGGCGACGTACGCCTTGTCGCCCTTTTCGGCGCAGACCATCGAACGCAGTTTCAGGCGGTCGTTGAGCGCCATGATGCCGCCCGTATATCCCAAAATGATGGAAAACGGGCCGGTGACCAGGAGAGACGGGAACATGCGGCGCAGCAGCGTTTCCTGCCCGCGCGCGGGTTCGTCCTTTTCGGCGATGGTCGACCAGAAGGAGGCGGCGATCACGTGCGAAACTTCCTGCAGGGTCAGCCCGCGTTTGCGCACGAGATAGTCGATGATGTATGTAATGACCTCGGTATCCGTCTGCAGCGTGCACTTGTAACCGAACATCTCGATGTAGCGGCGGTTGGCGTCGTACGAGGAGATCTCGCCGTTGTGCACGACCGAAAAATCGAGCAGGCCGAAGGGATGCGCCCCGCCCCACCAGCCGGGCGTGTTGGTCGGGTACCGGCCGTGGCAGGTCCAGGCATACCCTTCGTACTCTTCGAGGCGGTAAAAGCGCCCGATGTCTTCGGGGAAGCCCACGCCCTTGAAGATGCCCATGTTTTTGCCGCTGGAAAAGACGTAGGCGCCGCCGATGCCCGCGTTGATGCGGTTGACGCACCGCGCCACGTATTCGCGTTCGTCGAGGTGGCTGTCGGCCAGTTTGCGCGGCAGCGGCGAGGCGAAATAGCGGTAGATGAGCGGCTCGTCGGTGACGGAAGGCAGTTTGCGCGTCTGGATCTCGGAGGCGTAGGCGATCTCGAAATGGCGGCCGAGGAAGGCCTCCGTTTCGGCGCGCGAAGACTTGCCGTCGAAAAAGAGGTGAAAGGCGTAAAAATCCTTGTAATGCGGGTAAATGCCGTAGCCGGCGAATCCGCCGCCCAGGCCGTTGGAACGGTCGTGCATGACGGAGACGGACTCGATCATGCACTCGCCGCTCATGGGTCTGCCGCTGCGGTCGATGACGCCCGTGACGGCGCAGCCCGACGGGTTGCGGAATTGGCCTTCTTTCAGTAACATAAACAGATCCCTCTCATAATGGTAAAGATTGTTCTTCGGATCGACATTCGGAATGTCTTTATTATAAAAGCGGGCCCCGATTTTCGTCAAGCGGCGGAACAAAAATGGCAGTTTCGCCGTTTTTTATACACCTTATAAGCGAAGCGTATAGATCCGAAGCGCAGCGCTCCGGCCGGCGCCGCGGCAGAAGAGAAACCGCACGGCGGGCGGAACAGAAAACCGCGCCGGACGGGCAGAAAAACCGCGCCGGACGGGCAGAAAAACCGCCCGTTCGCGCGGCGCGGAACAGCGGAGAAGGGCCCTCCGCCGAAGCGGAGAGCCCTCCCCATGTCTTATGAGAGAGTTTGGGTGAGCAATGTCAGATCAGTCTTCGTCCTGCAGGGCGTCGTACCCCGTTTCGCCGGTGCGGACGCGGACGACGTCTTCCACGTCGTAGACGAAGATCTTGCCGTCGCCGATGTGGCCGGTGTACAGCGCCTTGCGCGCCGCCGCGATGACGTCGGCCACCGGCACCTTGCTGACGACCACTTCGACCTTGACTTTGGGCAGCAGGTCGATATCCACCTTGACGCCGCGGTAGTATTCGCTCGCGCCCTTCTGCACGCCGCAGCCGAGCACCTGCGTGGCGGTCAGGCCGGTCACGCCGATGGCGCCGAGCGCCTCTTTGAGGTCTTCGAACTTGGACTGTTTGGTCAGGATGACGACTTTGGAAAGTTTCGCGCCGGCGACGCTGCTCTCCTTCGTGGCGGGGGCGGTCGCGTCGACGACGGTCACGCCGGCGGTTTCCGCAGAGCCGACGCCCTCCGGATCGAGCATTTCCGCGGCCAGCGGCGCCGCCACAAAGTCGGCATAGGCGCTGGGCAGGCCGTGTTCGTGTTTGTCGAGGCCTTCGATCTCTTCGATCTTGGCCGCGCGCAGGCCGACCGTCTTTTTCAGCAGGAGGAACAGGCCGATCATGCAGAGGATCGTCCAGGCGGCGATGCAGAGAATGCCGATGAGCTGCACGCCGAGGAGATTGAAGCCGCCGCCGTAGAACAGGCCGTCCTGCGCCGTCAGGCCGTTCGCCTCGCAAACGGTGGCCGAAGAGAACAGGCCCACGGCGATCGTCCCCCACAGGCCGTTGGCGCCGTGTACGGCGATCGCGCCCACAGGGTCGTCGACATGGATCTTTTTATCGATCACTTCGACGGCAACGACGACCAGCACACCCGCGACGAGGCCGATGAAGAAGGCGCCGATGGGATCCACGTTCGCGCAGCCTGCCGTGATGGCGACCAGGCCCGCCAGAGAGCCGTTGAGCGTCATGGAAACGTCGGGTTTTTTGTTCTTGATCCACGTGAAGATCATCGTGGCGCAAGTCGACGTTGCGGTCGCGATGGTGGTGGTGACGAGCACCTGCGCGAGCTGATCGACCGTACCGGTCGCCGCGCCGTTGAACCCGTACCAGCAGAACCAGAGGATGAACACGCCGAGCGCGCCGACGGTCAGGTTGTGGCCGGGAATGGCGCGGACGTATTTGACTTCTTTGCGCACGAGGGTGGGTTTTCCCTCTTTATCGAGATATTTGCCCCAGCGAGGCCCGAGGATAAACGCGCCGATGAAGGAAGCGATCCCGCCGACCATGTGAATGAGCGACGACCCGGCGAAATCGACGTAGCTCGCGCCGAAAATCGTGTTCGTGAGCCAGCCGCCGCCCCACACCCAGTGCGCTTCGATCGGATAGACGATCGCGCTGATCACCAGAGAATAGATGCAGTAAGAGAGGAACTTCGTGCGTTCCGCCATTGCTCCCGAAACGATCGTCGCGGTCGTGGCGCAGAACACGAGGTTAAAGAAGAAGTCCTGCGCGATCTCGGGCGTCACGAAATCCGAAAAAATCAGAAGATTCGGAATCCCGATCAGCCCGCCGAGAGCGTCCGTTCCATACAGAAGGCCGAAACCGAGCAACACGAACACGATCGTACCCAGGCAAAAATCCATCAGGTTTTTCATGATGATGTTGCCCGCGTTTTTCGCACGCGTGAAGCCTGTTTCTACCATTGCGAACCCTGCCTGCATGAACCATACAAGCACGGCGCCGACGACATAAAACAAGCCATCAGACATTGTAACTACCTCCAAAATTAGAATCAAACCATGAAACCGGCCGACGGAAAATCTTCTGCCCGAGCAGACAATTTTCCGTGAACGTCCTTCTTTTTTGCCGGCGCTCCGCGAAGGAGCGGCCGGCAGTCTCCTGCCGCGGAACGTTTCCGCGCCGCTGCGGTTTTTCGTGAAGGCGCGGACGAAATGTTTTATAAACCAATGCGCGCGCAAAAATCACGCTTTGCAGAATGTAAAATGCAGAATGCAGAGTGTAGAATTGCGGAGAACTTTTTCAGGATTTATTGCGCGTCCGCAAACCGCGCTTTGCGGAAAGCGCCCACAATTTGCCGAAAACTTTCGGCTCACGGATGGGGCGAATGCAGACGCATGAGATCCTTCGGCTGCGCCACGCTGCGCGCGGCTCCGTTTTCGGGCTCGCGGGGCGCTTATGCGCCCCCACGCGAGACGTTTGCGCTTTGCAAAAGCAAAGCGTACTCGCCCG
>CALVHP010000189.1 GCA_944328405.1 uncultured Clostridia bacterium | reverse complement strand
AGGCCCGGTGGGCCCTGTGGGTCCGGTTACGCTCAGGCCCGTCGCCCCGGTCGCGCCGGTGGGTCCGGTCGTGCCCGTAGGCCCTGTCGGCCCGGTAGGGCCGGTCGGTCCGGTCACGCTCAGGCCCGTCGCCCCGGTCGCGCCGGTGGGTCCGGTCGCGCCCGTAGGCCCGGTAGGCCCTGTGGCTCCCGCGCCGGTCGCGCCCGTAGGCCCTGTGGGGCCTGTGGGGCCGCGCTGCCCGGCGGGGCCCTGTGCGCCGGTGGGACCGGCCGGGCCCATCGTGCCGCGCAGAAAAACGGTCTGGATCTGCGTACAGCACGGGCGGCAGCAGGGCCGGCAGCAAGGGTCGCTCTGCCGGCCGAAAAATTCGTTGTTGTTTGGATCGTTCATTGGTTTTGTCCTTTGTCTTGGAAAATTTGCGCGAAGTACCGCCGGTTGAACGCCACGCTCTCGTCGCCCGGCCGGCAGCGGCCGGCCAGTTCGTTGCAGTGCGCGGCGCGTTCGTATTCTCCCAACCGGTCGTAACACACGCACATCCACAGGTAGGGGATGTATCCGCTGCAATCGGGGCAGGTAAAGGCGCCGGTGCGGGCTTCCGTTTTTTCGTTGACGGCGAGTTTGAACCAGAAGATCGCCTGCTTCCAATCCTGCCGCCGCATAAAAAACGAGCCTACGTCGCAGCAGATTTCGGGCCGCGGCGGCGCATAATCGAAACTGCGGAACAGCGCCGCCAGTTCCCGCTCCGGCTCGCCGAGCCTTCGGCGGCAGGCGGCCAGGTCGCGGCAGGCGCTGATCTTGTTTTCCACCCAGCCTTCGCCGCGCAGAAAAAAGGCAAAAACGTCGGCCGCCGCGGAGGGCAGCCCGCAGTCAGAAAGTTCCCGCGCAAAGTAAAACACGTCGCGCGGGGTCGGGCGGATTCCCCGGGCAAACTGGCGGGCGTAGATGCGCAGGTTGCGCCCCGGCGCCGTGCGGCCCGCCGGTTTTTTGTGCGTGACGGCGGCCTCGCCCCAGCGCACGCAGCCGCGCACCGCGATCGCCTCGTGCACGGCGCCTTCCCATACGAAGCCGCACGCGCGCCGCACGATGCGTTCGCGGTAAAATACCAGCGCGGCGTTTCCCTGTTCGTCCGCGCCCGCGCGGTAGGGCAGCATGTAGGCGTCCGCCGAACCGTCCAGGCCGCGTTTGAGGGCATCGAACGCCGCAAAAAACTGCGGTTCGATCACGTCGTCGCAGTCCAGCCAGAGGATGTAGTCGGTGTGCGCCTGCGCAAAGGAAAAATTCCGCGCCGCGGCAAAATCGTCCTGCCAGGGGAAATCATACACCGCCGCGCCGTACGACGCGGCGATCTCTTTGGTGCGGTCGTGCGAGCCCGTGTCCGCGACGACGATCTCGTCGGCGAACGGGCGCGCGCTTTCCAGACACCTGCCCAAAACCTGTTCTTCGTCCTTTGCGATCATGCAAAGCCCCAGTGTTGCCATTGTGTTTCTTTTGCTCCGTAGGGCGGAAAACCGCCCTGTTGTATATTGTATGCGGCGGCGCGGCAAGGGGTGCGCGGCGCGGCAAGGGGTGCGCAGCGGCGGGGAAGGAGTGTAAAGCGCGGCAGGCGCATTGCAGAAAAAGCCGCGCCGCAAAACAGAAGTTTTGCGGCGCGGAAAAAAGCGGATCTTTTACGCGATCGTTTGCATGTTCGGTTCAGAAACCTTTTCCGATTTCGCCGTCCGTGCAGAAGACGGTGTAATTTCCCGTTTCGCCGTCCCAGTCTTTTCCCTTTTCGACCTGTTTCCATTGCGCTGTGGTTCCGAAAAAGCGAATGGCCTGCAGACCGAAGCATCCGAAAAACGCGCCTGCACCGATTTCGGAAAGAGATGCCGGTACGCATACCGTGCGCAGCGAGGAGCAGGCGTAAAAAGTTGCTTCGGCGATCGTTTTCAGCCGTGTCGGCAGCGCAACGCCTTTCAGTGCCGAACAGTTGGCAAACGCCCGCTCGCCGATCTGCGTGTCTGCCCCGCCGAAGAGAACTTCTTCCAGCGAACCGCAGTCGCAGAAAGCCCAGGGGGCGATGTTTTGCAGCGCTGCGGGAAATCGGATGCCTTCCAGCGCATCGCAGCGGACAAAACACTCCTTTCCGATGCGAACGAGCGCGGCGGGCAACAGGACCTGCGTTAAGGCGGTACAATCCGCAAAGGTCCCTTCCTCCAGTACGGTCACGCCTGCGGGCAGTTCGATCGTTTCGAGCGAAGCGCAACCGGCAAACGCTTCCGCCCCGACGGCGTGCAGTTCTTTGGGGAGCAACGCCGAACAAAGCGCCTCGCAACCGCCGAACGCCCCCCGTCCGATCGTGAGCAGGTGTTTCGGAAACTGTATTTCACGCAGAGAAATGCAATTTTCAAAAGCCTCATCCCCGATCGTGAGCAGCGCGGGCGGCAGGGCGATCTCGGCCAGCGAACAGCAAGCCCGAAAAGCGCCCTCTTCAAGGCGTTCCAGGTGCTCCGGAAACAGCACTTTGCGCAGGGAAGAGCAATACGCAAACGCTTCTTTGCCGAGTGTGTGCGTCTGCGGCGGAAACGACGCGCTTTCCAGCGAGCAGCATCTCTGAAAGCAGCTGGTTCGGACCGCCAGCAGACGGGTGCGGCGCAGATCGATGTCTTTTAAGGACCAGCAATTATAAAAAGCGTATCCTTCGATGAATCGGACGGAGGGCGGCAGTTCCGCCGAAGCCAGTCCGCGGCAGTTGGAAAAGGCGCATGCGGAGATGGTTTCGGGAGCGATCGGTGCAAGGAAATCGTCTGCGCGGATCGAAATGGCGTCCAGGTCGTTGATGGAGGTAACGGTATCCCGCTCAATGGCCAGCAGAGGCTGTTCTTTGAGTTTTTCCCGAATTTTGCGCGCGCGCACAGAAGCATCTTCCTGCAACGGCAAAACGAGCACATCGTCCGCCAAAATTTCAAAGAGCGAATCGCGCTTGTCGGGCGCGATCTGTATGCCCTGTTCGCTCAGCAGGCGTAGCATTTTTTCCGTCGATATGTATTCGCCTGCGCGCACGGTCTTTCCGTCGAGTTCGCGATCGCGCGCGAGGGGAAGGACGATGGGGATAAAGTCCTTTCCGTGCCTGCGTGCAAATTCGATCTCTTCGTGAATGGCGGCGGAAGCGAGCGAATTTTCGCTCAGATAAAATATGACCCCGCGGCAGCAATAGCGGTTGATATAGCGGCGGGCGATCTCCTTCCAGCTGATGCCGGGCACCATTCCGCCGTCATACCAGAATTCCAGTCCCTCTTCCTGCAGGCGCAACATGTCCGGATAAACCGATTTATAATCCTTATGCGAATAACTCACAAAATAATAGTCGTCCGCAATGACGGCGGGGCGAAATTTTTCGGGGATCTCTTCCAGACGCGCCGAACGGCAGATCGCATCGATCTTTTGTGCGATCCCCGCCCGTTTTGCGGTCTGCCCGTGGGATTTGTTCTGCTGCATTCGGCCGCACCTCCTGTACGTTCGTCGCCGCGCGGACTTGTCTGTTTGCGCGCGATAAAATTCCGATTTTCTTTATATTATATACAGATCTGCGTATCTGTCAAGCGCCGCTTGCGAAGGCGGAACAAGGCAGGCGCATCATAAAGCAAAAGCCGCGCCGCAAA
>CALVHP010000188.1 GCA_944328405.1 uncultured Clostridia bacterium | reverse complement strand
CGCGCCTGCGCGGGCGTACGTTCGCGGAAGAGGATGTCGTCGTGTTCGGCGCGCCGGTGTACGGCGGCCGCGTCCCGCCCTTGCTTTTGCCCGCGCTGCGCCTTTGGAACGGCGGCGGGGCGAAGGCTGTAGTGCTCTCCGTGTACGGAAACCGCGATTTCGACGACGCCCTTCTCGAAACGAAAGACCTGTTCGAAGAGCGAGGCTTTACCGTCTGCGCGGCGGCGGCCTTCATCGGCGAGCATTCGTATTCCTCCGAAGTCGGGGCGGGGCGTCCCGACGCGGAGGATCTGCTGGCGGCGCAGGCGTTCGGCCGCGCCGCGGCCGGCAGGGTGCGCGGCGGCCTTCCGCTGCAAGAGCCGGTCGCGGGGCGCCGCCCGTACAAAGCGTACAGTCCCTTCCTGCTCGCGCCCAAAACTGCGCCCGCGCCCGACCCGTCGCTCTGCGTCCGCTGCGGGGCCTGCGTGTCCGTCTGTCCGGTGGCGGACATCGCGCCCGATCTGTCCTCGAGGGGCGGCTGCATCGGGTGCGCGGCCTGCGTCAAGGCCTGCCGCGCGCATGCCCGCGCGTTCACGGACGAAGGAATCCTTGCCGCAAAGGCGCGCCTGGAGCGCGACTGCA
This sequence comes from uncultured Clostridia bacterium, assembly GCA_944328405.1. Lineage (GTDB taxonomy): Bacteria > Bacillota > Clostridia > Christensenellales > Borkfalkiaceae > Borkfalkia. Next base: position 9,269 of record CALVHP010000188.1, on the reverse strand, counting down.
CGGCGCGCCGCGCGCCGGCGCTGTTTTTACAATAAAAAATCTGTTTTTTACAATAAAAGATCTGCAGGCTGATTTTTCAAACCGCCTGCAAGGGGAGAGTTATGGACCTGCCGAACGACGGCCAACTTCCGGCCGAATCCGAAACAGCGGAACTGCTGCGCGAACTGCTTGCCGGCGGCGAAGCTTCCGCTTTTGAGAACATGACCCGTTTTATGGAGCTGATGGTGCGCTACAACTGCGCCATCCGCGAGGTGCGCACCAAGTTCGAAGTTCTCAACGAAGAACTGTCCTTCCGCACAAGCCGCAACCCCATCGAGAGCATCTCGTCCCGCATCAAAAAGCCGGCCAGCATCGTGAAAAAACTGCGCCGCCTGGGCAAGGAACTCACGGTGGACGAGATCGAAAAGAGCCTCAACGACGTGGCGGGCATCCGCGTGATCTGCGCGTTTATCGACGACATCTACCGGGTCGCCGACATGCTCGCCCGGCAGGACGACATCACCGTCATCCGCGTCAAAGATTACATCCGCAAGCCCAAGCTCAACGGCTACCGCAGCTATCATATGATCGTCGAGGTGCCCGTATTTTTTTCGCAGAGCAAGCAGATGGTCCGCGTCGAGATCCAGCTGCGCACGGTGGCGATGGATTTTTGGGCCAGCCTCGAACACCGCATGAAGTACAAAAAAGCCGGGGCGGACCGGCCGGATATCGCCAACGAACTGAAAAGCTGCGCCGAAGTGATCGCCGCGACCGACGCGCGCATGCAGGGCATCCGCGAGCGCATCGAGCGGATGGAAAACGGCAGCGACGCCGGGCAATAAAACCGCGTGGCGGGGAGGAACGAATTTCCTTCCCGCTTTTTTTGCGGAACGGTTGCATTCGCCGGAATTTTATATTATAATATTGAACGGAATCGGAAATGCCGCGACCGAACGCGGCGGAAAACGAGGTGCGATCTATGAATCTTTCGGGGGTTTCGCAGGAAGAGTTTGAGCGCATGCAGCGCGTCATCGATGTCGACAAATGGCTGGCCAGCGAGTCGGCCGGGCACGACCTGTGCGGCACGATGCCCTGGTGCGGGTGCTGCGTCAAGGCGGAAACCTATCCCTGCGCGAAGGCGAGGTTCCGCCGTCAGTGGGAAGAGGCCCTGCGCGACGCACAGCAGGCGGAAACGGCCGCCGCGGATGCTGTGGCGGAGCAGAGGGCGTCGGAGCAGCCGGACGATTCCGTGCGGGAGATTTTGTCGGAAGAGGTGCGCGAAGAGGAGGACGCCGAAACGCTGGCCGTGCCGGAAGGGTACGAATACGTGACGCGTTACCGCCGCTCCTTTGAATCCAAGATCATCCAGAACGCGACCGTTCAGGACTTTTATACCGAGATCAAAAACGCGATTCTGAGTTTCGGCGGCGTCAAATCCCGCCTGTGCGTGGGCAGTGAAAATTTCCGCGTCGGGCGCGAAAAGATCGCCAAACTCGCCGTCGGCGGCAAAACGCTGTTGCTGTATCTGGCGCTGGATCCCAAAAAATTGGAAGATTCCGATTATCGCTTCGAAGACATGTCCGACAAGCGTTCGCATGCCGCCACGCCGCTGCGCGTCCGCCTGACGAGCCATCGCGCCGTGCGCCGGGCCAAAGAACTGCTCGAGATCCTCGCGCACAAGTTTGAACTTTCTTCCGTCGGCTGCATCTATTCCGACTTTCATTTCGATTACCGCAGCGACGAATATCTGATCGGCAAGGGCCTCATCAAACCGTACCGCGCGCTGGTGCGCAAAAAAACGTCGGACTGACGTTTTGTGCCGCCGCTGCGCCCGTGCGCCGGGCCGCATGATTCGCAAAGCCAAAAAAAGCTCCGTCCGCAGTTTGCCGGACGGAGCCTGTTTTTTTCAGAGAAATAAAATATTTTTTTGAGGGAATGTACGTTCCGCGGATCAGAGGCGGAACACGGGCTCGCCGTTTTCAAACTGCACCTCCAGCACGTGCGCGTGCCGGTCGGGGTTGTTCAGCGGATCGCCGGAAATGTGTTTGTCCGAATAATCGCGGTAGTGCAGGATGCAGAGCGTCTCGCCGTCGTCGCCCGTCGTAAAGCAGTTGTGGCCGGGGCCGAACACTTTCTTTTCGGGGTCGGTCTTGAGTACGGGGTAGCGCTTTTTGGTCCACGATTTCGGGTCGAGCAGGTCGGCGTCTTCATCGGCGGAAAGCATGCCCATGCAGTACATCTGTCCCGTCGCGCTGGCCGAATAGGTGACGAAGATCTTTCCGTCGTGTTTGAGCACGGCGGGGCCTTCGCAGACCCAGAAATCGATGCGTTCCCAATCGTAATCGGGCGTGCACAGGAGTACCTGCACCGTTTTCAGTTCGTCCGGCGCCGCCATTTCCGCGATGTACAGGTTGGAAATGCCGAAGCGGCGGTGCACCTTTTCCGCCCAGATCATATACCGCCGGCCGCGGTGCTCAAAGGTCGTCGCGTCCAGCGAAAATTCGGTGAACGAATAACTGTCGTATCCGTTTTTGCGCCGGCCGGTGGGGCTGCGGTGCGCCTTCATCGGGCCCATCTCCACCCAGGGGTCGCTCATCGGGTCCGGCCCCGTGCAGCGGAGCACGTAGGGGCGGATCTCCCATACCTTTTTGCTTTCGCCCGCGGCGAAATAGATGTACCAGTTCCCGTCGATGAAGTGGATCTCGGGCGCCCAGATGTGCGAGCCCATCACGCCTTCGTCGTGCTTGCGCCAGACTACTTTTTCTTCCGCGTCGGTGATGCCGTTGATGGTCGCCGCCCTGCGGATGCAGATCCTGTCGTAGGCGGGGTACGTCGCCGTAAAATAATAGTAGCCGTCCGTGTGTTTGCAGACGAAGGGGTCGGCCCTGCCGAGCGCCAGAGGATCGTTGTACTTTGCCATAAATTTGCTCCGTCAAAGGTAAAAATTTCTTTTTGTATCCGTCTCAATTGTACCATGCCGAATGCGTTCTGTCAACACTGCGCGGAAAAATCTGCCAAAAACTTTTTTTTGTGCGGATGCGCGTTTCGGGTGTGAATTTGTAAAAATTGTTGCAAAAGCAACAGTATTTTTGTGGATTCAATGATACAATATCCCTGTCGAAAAGGGCGGACAGTTCCGCCGGAAAAATAAACAAAGCGAGGTTATCGAAATGAAAAGATGTGCTGTTTGCGGCGAGATCGTCGCGGATGACGTTACTGTTTGCCCCGTCTGCAAAGCGACCAAATTTGTCCCCATCGAGGAGAATGCCGATATCAAATTTGCCTGCGAGCACGAAGTGGGCGTCGCCCAGGGCCTGGACGCCGAAGTCGTCGAAGGGCTGCGCGCGCATTTCAACGGCGAGTGCACCGAGGTCGGCATGTACCTGGCGATGGCGCGCGTCGCCGAGCGCGAAGGTTATCCCGAAGTGGCGGAAGCGTACAAGCGTTATGCCTATGAAGAAGCGGAGCATGCGTCCAAATTTGCCGAACTTCTCGGCGAGTGCATCACCACTTCCACCAAAAAGAATCTCGAGCTGCGCGTCGCGGCCGAAACGGGCGCCTGCGAGGGCAAGCTTGCCATCGCCAAGCGCGCCAAAGAACTCGGCTATGACGCCATCCACGATACCGTTCACGAAATGGCCAAAGACGAAGCGCGCCACGGCGCCGGCTTCAACGGCCTGCTGAAGAGGTATTTCAAGTAAGCGATATCGCAGTACAGTATGCGCCTCCGAACGGGGCGCTATACCCAAAAAAGAAGGCGGCGGGTCCGCCTTCTTTTTTGTCCCTTCGGCCAAGTCCGCGCGCAGGGGAGATCGCTTGACAGCTCTCCCGCCGCGGCGGTATAATCGTACCCGGTTTTTTACAAGGGAGATTTCGGATGGAACCAGAAAGGAAACCGAACGGCGGCGCCCTGCGCGGCGTCAGGCCCTGGAATTCGCTGCACGTCTTTTTGGCGCTGGCGCTGGTCGGCGGCATGCTCGAGGCGTTTACCTACCTTCTGCACGGCGGCGTGTTCTGCAACGCGCAGACGGGCAACCTCGTGCTCTTCCTCTTCCGCCTGGTCGAGGGCGAAACGGCCGAAGCGCTGCCGCACCTGTACGCGGTGCTTTCCTTCGCGGCGGGCGTGTGCTTTTCCGCTTTTCTGCCCTGGGTCATCCGGTCCGGGGCGCGTTATCCCGTCGTGGCGGGGGCGGAGCTGCTCTGCTTTGTCGCGATCTTTTTCATCCCCGACGGCGCGCCCGATTGGTGCACGTACGTGGTGGCGTCTTTCCTCTTTGCCGTCCAGTACAACACCTTTACCGACTGCGGCGACGTGACCGTGAGCACGACGTTCTGTTCCAACAACATCCGGCAGACCATCGTCCTGGCCATGGGCGGCCTGCGCGGGCATGACCGCCGCAAGCTCAAAAAGAGCGCCGTCTACGGCGGGGTGATCCTCGCCTTTGCCGCCGGGGCGGCCGTCGGCGCCCTGATCGTGCGCTGGGCGGGAAAGTACGTCCTGTTTTTCAGCGCCGTGCCCATGCTGTTCGTCCTGGTTTGCCTTCTCGTGCGGCCGCGCGGCGGAGAACCGTCTTCCGCGCCGTCTGCGCAATAAACGCCGCGCCGGCACGCAGACCGCCGTCCCGCCCCAAAATTGAAAAAGCCTGTCCGCTTTTACGGACAGGCCTTTTCATTGCTGGAAAAACGGATGCGGTTTGTTATTGTAAGCCGAGAGCCGGCAAGCTGTAACGGGTGGCCGGCTTTGCAGAATTTTTGGCGGAAAAACGCATTACCAGTTTTCCTCGGGCGTATGTCTTTACTTTTTGTTTGTCAGCAGGCAGGAAAGTTCGCGGCATTTTGTAGAATGATTTACCATTGACAATCGATAAGATCAGGGGGAAAATATCCTTAACATAACATATTTTTCGTAAACAGTGGGGGATTTTCCATGGTAAGATGCGCTAAAACAAAATGCATCGCTCTGCTGTGCCTTCTGTGCGTCGTTTGTCTGTCGGCCGCGGGAGCGCTGCTTGCAAACAGCCGTACGGCAAGCGCTGAATCCGGAGTCGGAACGGTTTTCGTCTCGGAAGAGAGGACGCGGACATCTTTGAACGAAGGCTGGAAATTTTATCGTGCGGATGCTGACGGAGCGCAGAACGCGGACTTCGACGATGCGGCTTGGGAGTCCGTCGCGCTGCCGCACACATGGAACAGCGAGGATTATTACGTCAACAGCTATTATAAAGGGAAGGCGTGGTACCGCAGGGTATTGCGGGTGCAGCCCAGGTCTTACTATCAGGCAAACAATACCCGCCTTTGGGTGGAATTTGAAGCGTGCGGCCAGTACGCCGACGTATATCTGAACGGGCAAAAGGTCGGCTCCCATATCGGCGGCTATTCGGCGTTCCGATTCGATTTGACCGATCTTCTGTCCGAAAGCGGAGAGAATCTGCTGGCCGTCTGTGCGGACAATTCGGGCAGCGGAAGCACGATTTCGCCCTTCGGCATGGATTTCACCGTCTGGGGCGGACTGTACAGAGACGCGTGGCTGGTCGAAGCGTCCGCGGTGGGTGTCGATCTTTCCGACCACGGCTCTTCCGGCCTGTACGTGACGGCGACAAAAGACGATCCGTCGGACAATGCCGACAAGGCGTGGACGCTCAATGTAAAAGCGAAGATCACCAACGCTTCGGATGCAGCGGCCTCTGGTTCGGCCGTCATTACGTTGCGCTATCCGAAGGAAAGCGATCTGCATTGGATCGACCCGCAGTCCGATTATGCGGGCACTGCTGCCATTCCGGCGGGGGCTGAAGGCAACCCGCTTCTTTTTGATCGCAGCGCAATGTTTGAAACGTTTGCAACCGAAGAGGAATTTATTCTGCAAACCGTAACGGTGCCGCTGGAGATCGCCGCTGGAGATTCTGTTTCGCTTGACGAAGATTTTTCGGTGCAGGATCCGAAGCTGTGGGACGGAGTGCGGTCGCCATACCGTTATGTCGCGGAAGTGCGGGTCGTGATGGGCGGAGAGACGGTCGATCACGTCAAAGAGATGGTCGGCTTCCGCTACACCGAAGTCAACGAGCGCGGTTTTTTTCTCAACGGCCGCCTGTATCCGCTCAACGGCGTCGGCACCCACCAGGATTTCGGCGGGAGCAATGCCGGCGGAGAAATTTTCGGCTATGCGACGACCGCACGGGAAAAAGAGATCGACTTCAGTCTGGCATACGAGATGGGGGTCAATTACCTGCGCCTTGCGCACTATCCGTACGACCGTTATGTCTACGAACTCTGCGACGCCTACGGCATCGTCGTTTGGACAGAGGTCGCACTCGGCGGCAGCATCGGCGGAAGCACGACGTACGGGCTGGACGATCCAGTCACGGTACAGTTTTTTGAGAATGTGAAACTGCAGCTGGAAGAACTCATCAAACAGCAATACAACAGCCCTTGCATCGTCATGTGGGGGCTGCAGAACGAGGTAAACGCCCGCTATTACGACGTCATGGCACACTACATGCAAGAAATGCATGACCTTGTGCGCGCGCTCGACGGCTATGGGAGATATACGACGCAGGCCGTCTGTGTGGACGGGCAGGTGGGGTGGAAGTCCGATCTCATCGCCTGGAATTTCTATCCGCTCTGGTATACCGATTCGGGCTATGCCGAACTGGTTGCCGGAATATACGACGATTTCCGCAGCGATCCGCGCTACGCGCAGTATTTGGGGGTCGGTATTTCCGAGTACGGTGCCGGGGCGAACATCGAACACCACACCGACCAGCTCGTGCGGCCCGAAACGACGGGACAGTGGCATCCCGAAGAGTGGCAGAATTATGTGCACGAACAGGCGCTGCTCGCCTATGCGCAGACGGATTTTTTATGGGGCAATTCGCCTTGGAATTTGTTCGATTTCGGTTCGGGTGCCCGCGACGAGGGGGATCAGAAGGGCATCAACGACAAGGGCTTCATCACCTTCGACCGCACCGTAAAAAAAGACGTATTTTATCTCTATAAGGCCAATTATTCGCAGGTGCCGTTCGTCTATCTGGCGGAAAAGCGTTTCGATCCCAGAGAGCGCGGCACGATGCGCGTAAAAGTGTATTCGAATGCAGACCGCGTCATGCTCTACCGCGAAGAAAGCGGAGAAAAACAACTGCTGGGCGAAATGACCGCCTGCGGGGCGGGGATCTTTGTGCTGAACGATGTTCCGCTCGAGTACGGCGAGAATATCTTTGTTGCCGAGGCGGACGGCAGGCAGGTTTCCGACCGCGCAACGTTCGAGCGCATCCGCAGCCGGGATACGGCGCTGACTTCGACCCGGCTATCGGTGGACAACGAAAACAAGACGGTCGTTCTCGACGGCAATCTGACCGTCGGCGAACTGAAGACTGTCCTGCGCCCCGCGTACGAGGGAGCAAGCTACGTCGTTCTGCCGGCCTCCGGCGATACGCCTCTTGACGATGCCGCCGTCGTTGTGCCGAGCATGCGCGTTTTGGTGACGGCGGAGGATACAAACGTAAGCGCAGTGTATACGTTGGTTTCCGCCAATATTTCGGCCGATGCGGAGATGACAAGCAGCCTTGCGTCCCCGCCGGACTTTGCGCCGCTGACAGACGGTGACATTTCTTCCCGTTGGGTTGCAGACAGTACCTCTTTTTCGCTGACGATCGATCTGAAGCAGGAATATCGCCTGACCGATCTTGAAATTACCTGGTATACGGCGTACGCCACGCGCTACTACCTCTATACGGTGTCGGTAAGCCGGGACAATGCGTCTTATACCGCCGTCGTGGATAGAAGCCGCGATTCCGTGCGGCTGGATACGACGCAGACGGTCCTCACCCTGCGCGATGACCTCGGCGAACAGATCGGCCGATACGTGCGCATTGAAGTCGTCGGCTGCAATATTCCCGTCGGCCGCACCGAGATCAACGAGATCGAAATCTACGGCTGGAATATGGAGAGCGATACGCTCCGCGTCGATCACGACAACCGAGTTATCACCTGGACGGATGTTCCGCAGAGCCAGGATGAACGCGCCCTCAACGTATTCCTCGATCAATTGCGCGTGACTGGCAACGCGACGTATTCCATCGGGGAAGGCGAGGCGACGCTGGCCTACTATGTGCAGGAAGGAAATTGCGTCATTCTTACGGACGGCAACGGCAAAGAGATCCGTTACTATATCTGCCTGAATTGCGGAGATGCGCACACAGCTCCCCGGCGCATCCACGATGCGGCGGTGAAGGCGGATGCGCAACTCAACGGCTTTTTCGGGGCGGAAAATGTTCTGGACGGCAGAGAAGATACCAAATGGGTGGGCAGTCGTTTCGATTTTGAGGATGCCGCGCTCTTCTTTACGCTGCCCGAACGGACGGAAGTGGAATCCATCCGCATTCTTTTTGACGGAGCAGGCGATCGTGCATACGATTACCGCGTGTGGGTGAGTGCGGGCGGCCTGCGGCAGGACGATTTCCGCCTTGCCGCCGAGGTGATCGGCAATAAGGACCGCTCGGGAGAAGCGGTCGTAACCATTCAACGCAGCATTCGCTATATCCGCATCGAGGTGCTCGGCTGCGACGAAGCGAACGCTTCGCCCGCCGTCTGCGAGGTGGAGATTCTGGGTTATCGCGACTGCACCTTTACGTTTGTGACGGGCGGCGGAAGCCCCATAGACGAGGCGGTCTATCCGCTGGGGGCAGAGGTCGCTCCGATTCCCGAACGGGAAGGTTATCGCTTCGGCGGATGGTTTCTCGATGCCGGCTGCACGCAGCCGTTTGCGGGCCGTGCGCAGGCCGATACGGTACTTTACGCAAAATGGGATGCGATCGAATACACTCTCTCGTTCAAGAGCAACGGCGGGAGCGAACTGCAGCCGCTCGTCGGAAAAGCAGGGGATGCACTGGTTCTCCCTGTGCCGACGCGCGAAGGGTTCACCTTTACAGGGTGGTATGCAGATGCACAATGTACGGTCCGCTGTGAAGTCGACCGCATGCCGGAAGGCGGGCTGGTCCTTTATGCGGGATGGGCGCAGAATGCGGCTTCCGCAAATGTTTCGTCGGAAGGTTGTGCCGGGGCGGCCATGGGCGGCGGCGCCTGCGTGGGCGTTCTGCTCCTGGCCGGCGCAGGGGTTGCGGCGATCGTCTGCCGGCGTAAGGGAGGTTTGCAGAAATGAAAGCGATCAGGAAGCGAACGGGGATCATAGGCGCTCTTTTTGGCTTTTTTTGCCTGTGTGTTTTGCTGGGGACATTTTGTCTGGCCGACGCGTTTTCGGCACAGGCGCAGTCGGGGTCCGTCTGGACGGGCGACTG
>CALVHP010000187.1 GCA_944328405.1 uncultured Clostridia bacterium | reverse complement strand
CTTTACCCGCCGCGATCCGGCGACCTTGAACACGGTTTTCCCGGTGCGGGTCGAGCGTTTTGACGCGATGGAGCAATATGTCGGGAAAATCGACGTGATGATCCTCTGCGGCGGCAGCGCGACCGATCTTCCCGTACAGTCCAAAGAGGTGGTGCGCCTGTTCGATACGGTCGACAGCTTCGATACGCACGCGCGCATTCCTGAATATTTTGCCGCGCTGGACGCGGCGGGCAAAGAAAGCGGGCACCTCGGCGCGATGAGCATCGGCTGGGATCCGGGCCTGTTTTCGCTTGCCCGCATCTATTTCGGCGCCTGCCTGCCGGAGGGTTCGACGTATACGTTCTGGGGCAAGGGCGTGAGCCAGGGGCACAGCGACGCGATCCGCCGCGTGGCGGGGGTCAAAGACGCCCGCCAGTATACCGTTCCCGTCGAGAGCGCGCTTGCCCGCGTGCGCAGCGGTGAAAATCCGCAGCTCTCCACCCGGGAAAAACACACCCGCGAGTGCTACGTCGTCGCCGAAGAGGGCGCGGACCTGGCGCGGATCGAGCGGGAGATCAAGGAGATGCCCAACTACTTTGCCGATTACGATACGACGGTGCATTTCATCTCGGAAGAAGAACTCCGGCGCGACCATGGCGGCATCCCGCACGGCGGCCTCGTTCTCCGCTCGGGAACGTCGGCGGCGGGAAGCAAGTTTCTGTCGGAATTTTCGCTCAGGCTGGAAAGCAACCCGGAATTTACTTCGAGCGTGCTCGCGGCCTTCGCGCGCGCCGTTTTCAGGCTGCGCGCGGAAGGGAAGACCGGCGCCGTGACGGCGTTCGACGTCGCGCCGAAATACCTGTCTCCGCTGTCCGAAGCCGAGCAGCGCAGGCAGCTGCTGTAAAAACCGGCGAGCGGCGGCGCAACATGTGCCGCCGCTTTCGTCTCGGTTTTTTCTGAAAAAACACGGCGCATTCGGTTGACAAAGCGCCGGATCTTCGTTATACTATATACAGACTTAAAAATCAGCGCCGGCACAACATCTTGTGTCTGTTTGAACGGCTTTTCGCAACTGGTGGATTGGCAGGGAACTGCGGGGGAGCGAAAAGCGGCATCGCCGACCACCTGGGCAGTTTTTCTATGGCTGCGCGGGTTTTTTTGTACCAAAAAAATAGGAGGATCGAAGTTTATGGAACGGCAGTTTCGGCACGGTGCGTACGAAACGGGCATCGACGTGCGCGATTTCATTCAGCAGAATTACACTCCTTACGAGGGCGATGCGGCGTTTTTGAGCGGGCCGACGGCGCGTACGAGCGCGCTGATGGAGAAAGTCAACGCACTTTTGAAGGCGGAAAGCGACAAAGGGGGCGTTCTCGATATCGATACAGAGCGTGTCTCTTCGCTTCTGACCTATCCCGCGGGGTACATCGACCGCGAAAACGAGATCATTGTCGGGCTGCAGACGGACGCGCCGCTCAAGCGCGGCGTCAACCCGTTCGGCGGCATCCGCATGGCGCGGCAGGCGTGCGAGGCGTACGGGTACAAACTTTCGGATCTGGTCGAGACCGAATTCAGTTACAAAACGACGCACAACGACGCCGTCTTCCACGTCTATACCGACGAGATGAAGGCGGTGCGCCATGCAGGTCTCCTGACGGGCCTGCCCGATGCCTACGGGCGCGGGCGCATCATCGGAGACTACCGCCGCGTGGCCCTGTACGGGGTGGATAAACTGATCGAGGAAAAGAAGAAGGAGAAGCGCGCCTACGGCGAAAAGCTGATGGACGAGGCGAATATCCGCACCCTCGAAGAGCTGTACAAGCAGATCGACTTTTTGCAGAAACTCAAGGACATGGCGCTTCTGTACGGCGTCGACATTTCCAAGCCGGCGCAGAACGCAAAAGAGGCCGTTCAATGGACCTACTTTGCTTACCTGGCGGCCATCAAAGAGCAGAACGGCGCGGCGATGAGCCTCGGGCGCGTCTCGACCTTCTTCGATATCTACATCGAGCGCGACATCGCGGAGGGGATCCTGACCGAAGAGACGGCGCAGGAGCTGATCGACGATTTCGTCATCAAATTGCGCATCACGCGGCAACTCCGCACCCCCGAATACAACGACCTGTTCGGCGGCGACCCGACCTGGACGACGGAGAGTGTGGGCGGCATGGGCGAAGACGGGCGCACGCTGGTCACCAAGACCTCTTTCCGCATCCTGAATACGCTGTACAATCTCGGCGCCGCGCCCGAACCCAACCTGACGGTGCTCTGGTCCGAAAAACTGCCCGAACCGTTCAAACGGTTCTGTGCCAAAGTGTCCGTCGATACCGATTCCATTCAGTACGAAAACGACGACCTGATGCGCCCCGTCTACGGAGACGATTACGGCATCGCGTGCTGTGTTTCGGCGATGAAGATCGGCAAACAGATGCAGTTCTTCGGGGCGCGCTGCAACCTCGCAAAACTGCTCCTGCTGGCGCTCAACGGCGGAAAAGACGAAAAGAGCGGCAAGCAGCTCGGGCCGCAGGGCGAGAGCTTTACCGGTGTGCTCGATTATGCAAAGGTGCGCGAGGCGTATCACAAATATATGGCGTGGCTGTGCCGGCTGTACGTGAATACTCTCAACGTCATCCATTATATGCACGACAAGTACGCCTACGAAAAGATCCAGATGGCTCTGCACGATACGGAGGTCGAGCGCTTCCTTGCCTGCGGGGTCGCGGGTCTTTCGGTCGCCGTCGATTCGCTCTCGGCCATCCGCTATGCGAAGGTCACGCCCGTGTACAACGACGAGGGGATTATTTACGATTTCAAAATCGAAGGGGATTTCCCCAAATACGGCAACGACGACGACCGCGTCGACCGCATCGCGGCCGATCTGGTGCGTGAATTTTCGGACGAACTGAAAAAGACGCCCGCTTACCGCGGCGCGATCCATACGCTGTCTGTTCTGACCATCACTTCCAATGTGGTTTACGGAAAGAAGACGGGCGCCACGCCCGACGGCAGGGCTGCGGGCGAGCCGTTTGCGCCGGGGGCAAATCCGATGCACGAGCGCGACGCGAGCGGTGCTCTGGCTTCGCTGAACTCGGTGGCGAAAATTCCGTACGAATGTTGCCGCGACGGCATCTCCAATACCTTTTCCATCGTGCCTTCCGCCCTCGGAGAGAACGCGCAGGACCGCGCCGAAAACCTGGCGGATCTTTTGGACGGCTATTTCGGGCAGGGGGCGCATCACCTCAACGTGAATGTGTTCGACCGCGAAAAGCTTGTGGCGGCGATGGAGCATCCGGAGCTGTATCCGAACGTGACCATCCGCGTTTCGGGGTACGCCGTAAACTTCCACAAACTTTCCCGCGCGCACCAGCTGGAAGTCCTCAAACGTACCTACCACGCGCGCGTATAAGGCTGGCAGGGCGTTTCCCAAAGTCAAAAACCGCCGCACGCGTTTTCAGACGCGTGCGGCGGCGCATTGCAAAAAAATTTTCGGGGGTGGCGCGTGCTGAATTCTGCCACAGAGCCCGTGCGGGGCTATATCGATTCTGTGTACTGCGGTTCGGGCGTGGACGGCCCGGGCTTGCGGTGCGTCGTATTTTTCAGCGGCTGCAACCTGCGTTGTCCTTTCTGTCATAATCCTGAAACATTGTTTAAGCAGGGTACTGTGACAGACGTAGATGCGCTCGTTTCGCGTTTGAAGCGCTACCGCGGATACTTCCGGCGCGGCGGCGTGACTCTTTCGGGCGGGGAACCGTTTTTGCAGCGCGCGTTTGCACTGGCGCTGGCGCGGCGGCTGCGGGAAGAAGGCATCCATGTCTGTTTTGAAACGAACGGACAGATCTGCGACCGCGAACTCATCGCCGCCGGCGATATCGTCTGCGACGTAAAAAATCAGACGACGGACGACCTGTCCGCCTATGACCGCTTTTTTGCGGCGTGTGCCGAAGAGGGGAAAACCCCGCGCGTCACCAATGTTTTGGTGCCCGGAATCAACGACGGGGAAGAAAAGCTGCGCTCGCTCGCCTCGCTCGTCCGGAAATATTTCCCTGCGCAAAGCATTCGATTTTTGCCGTTTCGCAAACTTTGTTCGCAAAAATACGAAGAGCTGGGGCTTGGATTTCCGTATTCCGACGTACGCGAAGCGGAAGAGGACGATATCTCGCGGGCCGAAAAAACAGCGGCGAATATCTGAATTTGCCGCTGTTTTCATGTGCTATGCGTGACATAATTGCGCATTTATGCCGCAAATCGGTGAAGGGGCGGGGCCCCTTCTTTTTGTTTATGCGCCTTAAAGCGATTTCAGGTATTTCAAAGCCTCGGTCCCGGCGATCATCCCGTCGTATACGGCTTTGGCGATCTGCTGCAGGCCCGCGACGCAGTCGCCGGCGGCGAAAATGCCGGGGATGTTGGTGGCGCGCTTCTCGTCGGTCACGATCTTGTTGCCCGCCGTTTCCAGCCCGAGCTTTTTGGCCAGTTCAAAGGCGCCGGCGCTGCCGCAGGCGATGAATGCCCCGTCAAACGCTTCGCTCGTCCCGTCCGCAAACACAACGCGTTCCAGCGCGTTTGCGCCATCGAAACGGGCGATCTTCTTTTTGTTGTGGGGCAGCGCGGCCGTAAAGGTCGGCTCTGCGCCGTCTGTAAGGATGGTCACGTCGGAGATCACGCCTTTGAGGACCTCGTATTCGGAGGCGGCGTAAGCGCCGCTGCCGATCACAGCCACTTTTTTCCCGCGGAAAAAGAATGCGTCGCAGATCGCGCAGTAGCTGACGCCGCTGCCCTCAAATTGTCCGATGCCTTCGATTTTGGGCACGTTGCGCGCCGTTCCGACCGCGATGATCACGGCGCCGGCCCGGAGAACTTCCGCCGGCGTTTTGACCAGGAAGCCGGCTTCGCCGAACTCTATGCCGCAAACCTCGCTTGTGAGCAGTCGCGCGCCGAGGTTCTGCGCCTGGCGGATGCCTGCCTCGATGAGGTCTTTCGCCTTTACCCCGTGTTCGAAGCCGTAATAATTCTGGATGAGGTCGGCCTTGGTCAGGGCGCCGCCGTCCTTGCCGATGACGGTGACGGGGGCGCCGCCGCGGACGGCATAAAGCGCGGCGGAAATGCCTGCGGGGCCGTGCCCGATGATGACGAGTTGTTCCATGCCGGTTCCTGCCTTTAAAAAGTCGGTTCTTGCCTTCTTTGCAAAGTCGGTTCCTGCCAGACGGCGGGAACCGGCTTTTTGCCGATCGATGGAGTTGGTGCGGGTCGTTTTTGGAGAATGGATAAACCGGGCGCAGGCGCTCAGTCGGCGCGCCGGTATCCCTTTTTGGGTTTTGCCGCGCTGCGCTTACCGCGGTACAGATAGGTCAATACGATGACCAGGACGGCCGCCGCAATGACGGCGATGGTGACATAGGCGCCGACCGGTACGGGCTGGCTCTTGACCTGTTCCCACATGTCGTTGACGAGCGCGTTCGTTTCGTTGTCAAAGTTTGCCATCACGGCGCTGCGCAGGATGACTTCTTCGGTGGGGTACTGTGCGGAGACCTGCCGGCTGAGGCTCTCTTCGCTGACCCAGATCGAATAGTCGTCGTACTCGCCTGTGCCTTCGAAAAAGTAATTGATGTCGTACGGTACGAGCGGATCGCCGTTTTCGTCGACGTCGCCTTCTTCGCCTTCGCCGTACCAGTCGACCATTTCGTCGAACACCTCGTCGCCCGCGATGGCGCTGGTGTAACCGATGTAGTTCATGTTGGCGATCGCGTTTTCGGGGCGGGAAAGGAAGTTGATGAAGGCTTCGGCGAGTTCGGTGTCGGCGCCCTTGGGCATGACCCAGCCGTCGAACCAGATATTGGTGCATTCGTCGGGAACGACGTAGTTGAGGTAGATGCCGTCGTGATATACGCCGTCATCGTCGGTGAAGGGCTCGGCCTCGTCCATGGCGTATACGCCGTCGCCGCTCCAGCAGAAGTTGATGGTGATCTTGCCCGTGATCATGTCCTGTTTGCCGCTGTCCACTTCAAAGCCGTACAGAAGCGATTTCAGTTCGATCAGAGCGTCGGCGACCCGGTCGAGGGTCTCCTGGTCGGTGCGGTTCATGATGGAAGTGATCTGCGCGTTGTATTCTTCGTCGTTCAGCTCTCCGCCCGCATGGCGCTGCGCCAGGGCGGTCAGTTCGTCGCGGTAGACGTAAGCCACCCCGAGGAAGTAAGAGTCCCGCACGCTGTCTTTGATGGTAGATTTGCTCCTGTACTTTTCGTTCCAGATGCCCGCCCAGCTGGTCAGGTCTTCCACGTCGACCAGATTGGGGTTGTAAACGTAGCCCATCGTTCCCCACATATAGGCGGCCGCATATTGCGTCCAGCCGTTGGATTCGAACAGGTCGGCAATGTAGGGGGAGACGTGCTGCGAGTATGTGCCGTTTTGCAGAAATTCATCCGAGAACGGTTCGACCATGTCCTCGTCGATCATCTTCATGATCATATAGTCGGAGGGGCAGACGAGGTCGTAACCGCCGGGGTTGATCTGCAATTCGTTGTACATGTTTTCATTGGTGCCGAAGGTGGAGTATTCCACGGTCACGCCGTATTCCTCTTCAAAGGCGGCGATGATGTCGATGGAGCCGGATTCCGGGTCGTCCTCTTCGCTGATGTACTCTTCCCAGTTGAAGACGCGCAGCACGCGCTCGTCGTTCGAACAGCCGGCAAAGAGAAGCAGAGACGGGATGATCAGCAGCAGGGCGGCTGCGATGGCTGCGATGCGTTTCATCTTGCGCCCTCCTTTTTCGTATGTTTGCGCGCGCGCAGATTCAAAAGAAGCACTGCCGCGATCATGACGACGAAAATCAGTGCGGAGAGGGCGCGCAGCGCGGGCGTGGAGCTGTTGGTCCCGTTTTTCACGGCGTTGTACACGTAGGTGCTGATGGTGTCGAAGGTTTCCGGTTTGGTGAACGCCGTTACGATGTAGTCGTCCAGAGACAGGGTGATGGAGAGCATGAATCCCGAGAGGATGCCCGTAAAGGCCTGCGGGATCACGACTTTGAACAAAGCCTGGCGCGGGCTGGCGCCGAGGTCGAGCGCCGCTTCGTACATGTTCGGGTCCATCTGTTTGAGTTTGGGCATGACCGAAAGAACGACGAAGGGCGTGCAGAGCACCATGTGCCCGATGATCAGTGAAAAATACGTTCTGTACAGCATGACCATCGAAAAGAGCAGCGCCAGAGCGATGGCCGTGACGATCTCCGCGTTGATGACGGGGATCTGCGAAACGGCCTGCAGCGGCTTGGCGACCTTGCGGCGGCTGTAAAAGATGCCGATCGCGCCGGCTGTGCCGAGGATGGTCGAAAGCACGGCGGCGACGAGGGCGAGCCAGATGGTGTTGAACAGGATCCCCATAATGTCGCTGTCGCGGAAAAGGTCGCCGTACAGGCCGAACGAAAAGCCGGTCCACTGGCCGATGACCGTCGCTTCGGTGAAGCTGTACACGACCAGCAGCAGAATGGGGGAATAGATAAACAGCAGTACCAGGACGCAGGCCGCGACCGACAGGATTTTCTTTACCATAAATTTGCACCTCTCGCGTCGTTTTTGCTGTCCTTGAAGCCGCCCGTGAGCAGCATGCTCAGGAAAATGATGACGAGCAGGATGATCGAGATCATGGAGCCCATGTGCCAGTCATAATACGTCGTAAAATACTGGTCGATCTGTTTGCCGAGGATGGTGATGTTGAAATTGCTCAGCGTGTCGGAAACGACGTAGTTGGTCATGGAAGGCATGAACACCATCGTGATGCCGCTGATCACGCCGGGCATCGACAGGGGGAAGGTGATCTTCGTGAATACATTGAACTTGTTCCCGCCCAGGTCGGCTGCCGCTTCGAGGTAGCTGTTGTCCAGCTTTTCGAGCGAGGTATACAGGGGCAGGATCATGAAGGGCAGAAAGTCGTAGACCATGCCGATGATGGTGCACAGATAGTTGTGCGATTCGAGCAGCCCGATGGCGTTGAGCAGTTCGCGCAGCGCGGTGATGCGCAGGACGAAGTTGATCCACATCGGCAGGATGAAGATCATCAGAAGGACCTGCTTTTTTTTCAGCTTGCTGCGCGCGAGGATGTAGGCGATGGGGTAGGCGATCACCAGGCACACGGCCGTGGAGATGATCGCAATGGTAAAGCTCATCAGCAGCGTCGAGAGCTTCGCTTCGCTCGTAAAAAAGTTGACGAGGTTGGAAAAGGAAAACCGGATTCCGTCCGGCGTGCTCACGGTAAAGGCGTAAAACAGGATCATGAGCATCGGGATCACGACGAACAAAATGAGGAACAGCGCGTACGGGATGCACAGCTGTTTGCGCGAAAAACGGAGTGACGTCATCTCATTTCGCCTCCTGTTTGAGCTTCATGTGGATGTTTTCCGGCTTGATCTTGACGCTGACGTAGTCGTTTTCGTTCCACAGATCCTCGGTGTCGAAAACGAAGTCCTCTTCGTTTTCTTCTGTGCGGACGATGTACTGGTAATGGTCGCCCTTGTAAATGAGCGATACGATGTGCCCGCGCGCGCCGCCTTCTTCCGCGTTGTCGCTGATCTCGATGTCTTTGAGGTCGACTTCGACGGTGACGTCGGTGTCGGTCAGATCGATCTGCTGCCCGTCGGCCGTGATCAGGTAGCCCTCTTCGTCGAGGTGCGAACCGGGGTAGAGCGTCGTCACGTCGCATTCGAATTCGCCGTCGCCGAAGGCTACGGTGTTCTTTTTGGTGATATAGCCGTCAAACCGGTTGACGGTAAATTCCTTTTTCATGATGTGGATGTCGTCGGGTTCGATGTTCATGCCGATCGTATCGCCCACGGCGGCGCACTGCGTGCTCTGGATCACCATTTCGGAACGGCCGACCATGGCGGTGATCTCGTAGTGCACGCCCTTGAACACGACGCTCACGATCTTGCCCTGCAGCATGCCTTCTGCGGGCGGGACCATCTTCACGTCTTCGGGCCGGACGACGACGTCCACCTTTTCGTTCTTTTCAAAATCGTCGACGCACCGGAAATTGTGGTTGCAGAAACGCACGAGGCGATCGCCGACCATCGTGCCGCTGAGGATGTTGCTCTCGCCGATGAAGTCGGCGACGAAGGCGTTGGCCGGCTCGTTGTAGATGTCCGTCGGGGTGCCGATCTGTTGGATGCAGCCGTCCTTCATGACGACGATGGTGTCGCTCATGGTCAGCGCCTCCTCCTGGTCGTGCGTCACATAGATGAAGGTGATGCCCAGCTTGCGGTGCATCTCTTTCAGCTCGATCTGCATCTCCTTGCGCATCTTCAAGTCGAGCGCGCCCAGCGGCTCGTCCAGCAGCAAGATCTCCGGCTCGTTGACGATGGCGCGCGCGATGGCGACGCGCTGCTGCTGCCCGCCCGACAGCGTGGATACGCTGCGCTTTTCAAACCCCTCGAGGTCGACGACGGCGAGCGCGTTCTTCACCTTCTCGTCGATCTCGCGCCGCGTCAGCTTCTGCATCTTGGTGTACGTCTCCCCCTTCTCGTTGCGGTAGGTGACGGGCACCTTCTTCATCTTCAGCCCGAAGGCGATGTTGTCGTAGATGTTGTAGTGCGGGAAGAGCGCGTATCGCTGGAACACCGTGTTGACAGGCCGCTTGTTGGGCGGCAGGTCGGTGATGTCCTGCCCGTTGAGCAGTATCTTGCCGCTGGTCGGGATGTCGAACCCCGCGATCATGCGCAGCGTCGTCGTCTTGCCGCAGCCGGACGGCCCGAGAAAGGTGATAAACTCACCCTTGCGGACGTAAAAGCTCACGTTCTCCACCGCCGTCGTCTCGTCAAATACCTTCGATACGTTGACGAGGCGGATGATCATTTCTTCCTTCTTTTGTTCGTTCATC
>CALVHP010000186.1 GCA_944328405.1 uncultured Clostridia bacterium | reverse complement strand
GCAGTCAGAAGGTTCCGTTCCGGCCGCGGTCAGGCAAAGAAGAAGCCCGCCGTCATGTCGAGGTAGTTTTCGCCGCTGTATCCCGGATACTTTTTCTGCATTTCCGCCTTGAAAGAGGCGCCGTCTTTGCAGCGGGCGGCAATGCCTTTCAGGTCTTGCAGATAGTCGATCTTCGTCTGCACGTCTTTCAGGTCTTCCGGAGTGTAGTGCGAGGTCAGAACGAGGGTATACCCCTTTTCGAGGTACCCGTTCAGCCGGGCGAGGATGGCGTCGGCATGCCCCGCGCCCGCCACGATGGAATGGCAGTCATGCCCGAGCATGTGGGTGTAGACGGCGTTGATCTCGGGGATCACGACGTCGAACGCGTCCTGCGTGACGGCGATGTCGAAGCCGATCCCGCAAATGTCGGTGCGCCCTTCTCCGATCACATCGGTGATCTCGTGCGGCTTGGCGTCGAAGGCCGCCCCGAACGCCGCCGTGAACTTGTCGCCGAGCGCCTTTCCGCCTCCCGCCGTGCCGTATTCCACGGCGTTGGCGGTGGAATATTTTTTCACGCCCGGCAAAAAGGTGCCGCCGCACAGATGGTAGGCGATGAGCATGGCGTTTACGGCAAGCCCCTTCGCCGCGAAATATTGGACGATCTCGCCGTAGTTGTCGTAAAAGCACGGGGCTTCCAGCGCCACCACGCGCCCGCCTTTTTCGAAGAAGAACACCTCGTCGTCGATGAGATCGCAGGTCTTATAGGCGTGCAGTTTTACGGCGCCGAAATCGTACACGTTCATCTCGCCTTTGGTAAGTGCGACCCTTGTGAAAGAATTTTTGTTCATGCTTTTTCCTCCGAACGGTGTATTTCGTTGTAATCATTTCGATTACTACACGCAGAGTATAGCATGCCAACGATGTAATGTCAAGAATTACAACAAACTTTTTTCCACTTTTTTCAAAAATTTTTGCGCAAAAAAAACCGCCCCGGCAGGGGCGGCGGAGGAGCAGGCGCTGCAAAGGGCAAAAAACAGCGCGCTTTTCGGGTCGGTCTGAAGTTTTCGCGGGGGCTGCAAGAGGAGAACGCCGCTTTGCCGGCGGAAAAGGGTGCGCGGCAAACGCGCGGCGGGTCAGGCAGTCAGGAGGAGAATCGGCACAAACGGCCGGGGTCATAAAAAGTAGACGGGCATGGACTTCTGCTTTTCGGCCCGTTCGGCGGGCGCGGCGCCCATTTCGCCGGCCAGGCGCGCGAGCGTCACTTTTTTCAGCTCGTTTTCCATGGCGGCCTGCGCGTCGGCGAGGTGCTCGTCCAGCACGGCGTGGATGTTGCGGCCGACGGGGCAGTCGGGGTTCGGGTTTTCGTGGAAGTGGAACAGGTCACCCTCCACGCTGTCGACGGCCTTGTACACGTCGTACAGGGTGATGTCGCGCAGGTCTTTGGCAATGCTCGCGCCGCCGCTGCCGGCCTTCACTTCGACCATGCCCGCCGCTTTCAGGCTCTGCAGGGTGCGGCGGATGACGACGGGATTGACGTTGACGCTCGCCGCGATGAATTCGGAAGTCGTCTTCTGTTCTTTGCCGAGCACGTGGATGACGAGCAGCGTGTGCACGGCCACGGTAAAGCGCGATGTGATCTTCATGGAAAGTTCTCCGTCCTTTTTTCTTTCATTATAGCGCAAATATAATGTAATGTCAACAATTACAGCAAAAAAATGTGCCGGCGTCCGCCGCGGGCGCCGTGCGCGGGCGGTTTGCGCAAACGCTTGCAATTGCGCGGCGCGCATGGTACAATGAGGAAAAACGGCCGCAGGGCCGGGCGGCGTGCGTGCGGGGCGGCCCGCGCTTTCCGCTCCCGCCTGCGCGGGCGTGTTGGGGGCTTTATTTGAAACTACTGGTCACCGGCGGCGCCGGGTTCATCGGCAGCAATTTTCTCTTTTACATGCGCGAAAAACACCCACAGACGGAGCTGGTCTGCCTGGACAAGCTCACCTACGCGGGCGACGCGGAGACGCTCGCGCCCTTTTGCGGTGCGCCCGGCTTCGCCTTCGTGCGCGCCGACGTGGCCGACGGCGCCGCGCTGGACGCCGCGCTGGAAGAGCACCGGCCGGACGCCGTGGTCCATTTCGCGGCGGAGAGCCACGTCGACCGTTCCATTGCCGACCCCTCTGTATTCGTGCGCACCAACACGGCGGGCACGCAGGCGCTGTTGGAAGCCTGCCGCCGGCACGGGGTGGAGCGCTTCCACCACGTCTCTACCGACGAGGTGTACGGCGATCTGGACGGAACGGAGGAGCGCAGCGCGGAAGACGCGCCGCTGCGGCCTTCCAGCCCGTACGCCGCGTCCAAGGCGGGGGCAGACCTGTTGTGCGCCGCGTATGCGCGCACCTACGGCATGTTCGTCACCGTCAGCCGCTCGTCCAACAACTACGGGCCGTACCAGTTCCCCGAAAAGCTCATCCCGCGCATGGTCGTTTCCGCCCTGCGGGGAGAGCCGCTGCCCGTGTACGGAGACGGCCTGCAGGTGCGCGACTGGCTGCACGTGCGCGACCACTGCGCCGCCGTCGACCGGATCCTGCGTGCGGGGCGGGCGGGCCGCGTCTACAATGTGAGCGCGCACTGCGAGCGGCGCAACATCGACGTCGTGCGGCTCATCCTCGAAGAACTCGGCCTTCCGCTGAGCCGCATCCGCCACGTGGCCGACCGCCCCGGGCACGACCGCCGTTACGCCGCCGACGCGTCGCGGCTGCGCGAAGAATTGGGCTGGGAGCCAGAAACCGCCTTCGCCGCAGGCCTGCGCGCCGCCGTGCGCTGGTACCTTGCCCACCGCCCGTGGTGGGAACACATCCTCTCGGGCGAATACCAGAGCGCGTACGCCCGCCTCTTCGCGCCCGGCCGGTAACGGGAATGCCTGCCGGGCAGCGCGGCCGGTAACGGGAATGCCTGCCCGGCAGCTCCGCCGGCGCGCCATATTCCCGATTCTATTATAAATATAAGGAAAAGGCGACGGAACGATAAGCCGTTTCCTCTGCCGAAAGAAAACCAGCCCCGCCGTCGGCGGGGCTGTGCGTTTGTAAAAAGTTATTTTTTCCCGTTCCAGCAGTAGGTGCAGCATTTGCAGTGCGGGAGGCCGGTCGATTCGAGCATGTCGTCCAGGCGGTGGTATTTCAGCGAGGTAAAGCCGAGTTCTCCGCGGATGGCGTCGACCATGGCGGCGTACTGCGCCGAATCGGGGTCGAGGTAGGGGGAAAGGTCTGCTTTCGGCCCTTCGAGCTCGGCGATCTTGCGCCGCGCGATCAGTTCCATTTCCGAAGTCGAGCGCGAAAAATTCAGGTACGGGCAGCCGAACAGCAGGGGCGGGCAGGAGAGGCGGATGTGCACCTCTTTGGCGCCGTTCCGGTACAGAAAATCGGCCGTGCCGCGCATCTGCGTACCGCGCACCAGCGAGTCGTCGATCAGGATCAGCCGTTTGCCGCGGATCATGTCGTCGATGGGGATGAGCTTCATGTGCGCGATCAGGTCGCGGCGGCTCTGGTTCTGCGGCATGAACGAGCGCGGCCAGGTCGGCGTGTATTTGACGAAGGGCCGCGCCAGCGGGATGTGCGAGCGGTTCGCATAGCCGATCGCGTGCGCCGTGCCCGAATCGGGCAGGCCCGCCACGCTGTCGGCGGGGGTGTTGTCGCGCCGGGCGAGCATGTCGCCGCAGTTGTAGCGCATCTGCTCCACGCTCAGGCCCTCGTATGAAGAGGCGGGGTACCCGTAGTAGACCCACAAAAAGGTGCAGATCCGCGTCTCGCCGAGCGGCGGAGAGACCGTCTCGTCGCCGTCCGCGGTGACGAAGGCGATCTCGCCCGGGCCAAGCTCGCGGACGCGTTCGTAACCGAGGTTCAGGTACGAAAAGGATTCGAAGGCGATGCACCGCGCGTCCGCCTTTCTGCCGATCACCACGGGGGTGCGCCCCTTGGCGTCGCGCGCGGCATAGATGCCGTCGGGCGTGAGCAGCAGGATGGACATCGACCCGTCGATCACGCTCTGCGCGTAACGGATGCCCTCGGCGATGGTCGAACCGCGGTTGATCAGCGCCGCCGTCAGTTCGGTGGCGTTGATGCTTCCGCCGCTCATTTCCAGAAAGTGCGTCGTGCCCCCGTCGAATGCCTGTTTGACCAGTTCGTCGGTGTTGTTGATGCGCCCGACCGTGGCGATGGCAAAATTGCCCAGGTGCGAGCGCACCAGCAGGGGCTGCGGCTCGCTGTCCGAGATGCAGCCGATGCCGAGGGTGCCGTGCATCGTCTCGAAATCGCGTTCGAACTTCGTGCGGAAGGGTGCGTTTTCAATGTTGTGGATGGCGCGGTTGAACCCGTCTTTGCCGTAAACGGCCATCCCCCCGCGCCTGGTGCCGAGGTGCGAGTGGTAGTCCGTTCCGAAAAACAGGTCGAATACGCAGTCTTTTTTAGATGCAACGCCGAAAAAGCCGCTCAAATCGTTTGCCTCCGTAAAATGTGCTTTCGTGTGCGGCGCCTTTCTGCGCAGACAGACGCCGCGCGGAAAGGCACCCTTTCAGTATAACATAAATCGGCCGGATTGTCAGCCGTTCGGGCCCGCCCGCCGAAAAATTTTCTGCTCCGGCGCTCTTTCGCCTTTTCGCAGGGGCGGGGCGGCCGTTGTCTGCGCGCTCTTGCGGGCGGGGATTGACATTTTTCCGCCCGGAGGGTATAATGGAGGAAAAATTTTTTCCGCGGTACAAGAGGGGGACCGATGAGCGAAAAGCAGTTTGAACGGAAGAAAAAGGAAGACCGCCCCGTCGTGGCGATCTGCTACGATTTTGACAAGACCCTTTCGCCCGACGACATGCAGGCGCAGGGGTTCATCCAGTCGGTCGGGCTGGACGTCGAAAAATTCTGGCGGGATTCGAACGGGCTGGCCGAACAGAAGGAGATGGACCAGAACCTCGCCTATATGTTCCGCATGAAGGAGGAGGCCGAGGGGCAGGTCCTGTTCACGAAAGAAAAGCTGGCCGAATACGGCGCGCAGATCAAGCTGTTCCCCGGGGTGGACGGCTGGTTCGAACGCATCCGCGCGTACGGCCGCGCGCGGGACGTGATCGTCGAACATTACATCATCTCTTCGGGCCTGCGCGAGATGATCGAGGGCACCGCCGTCGCAAAGAACGGGGCGTTCGAGCGTATCTATGCCAATTCTTATTATTATAATGAAAAGGGCGTGGCCGTCTGGCCGGCGCAGGTGGTCAATTACACGAACAAGACGCAGTTCCTGTTCCGCATCGAAAAGGGCGTGCTCGACGTCAACGACCCCGCCGTCAACGATTCGTTCCCGCCCGAAGAGATCCGCGTTCCCTTCCGCAACATGATCTACATCGGAGACAGCGATACCGATGTCCCCTGCATGAAGCTCGTGAATACATACGGCGGGTCTTCCGTCGGCGTATACGACCCGCGCACCGAAGATAAGACCAAGGTGCACAAGATGATGCGCGAGGGGCGCATCCGTTACTATGCGCCCGCCGATTATTCGGAAGGGAAGGAGCTGGACCGGCTGGTCAAGGCGATGATCGACCGCACCGCCGCGGGCGAGGCCCTGGAAAACGCGTACTATGCCGATAAGCGCGAAACGGAAGAATTCGACCGCCGCCGCAACGACGAAGAAAAGGAAAAGCTCGATTGGATCCTCGCGCTGAGCGGGAGCCGGAATTTCGCGCGCACCCATACCGTCATCGGCGAAATGGAAAAAGTGGCGCAATGGACGGACCGCGAAAAAGAGCTGCTTTGCAAGATCGCGCTGGAAAACAGCCAGGTGTATTACATCCTGGGCGACGCCGACGTGGCGGGCTTTTACAGGAAACTGCTCTCCGGCCTGCGATCGCCCGGCGAATTTGCAAAAAAACTTCGCTCCGCGATGGAGCAATGCTCTGCGGATCAGCCGCATTGAATTTCTGAGAAAAGTTGGTAAATATACCATGCATGAATACAATTTTCAGGAGTTCGCCCGCGAAGGCGAGCAGATTACCATCAACGAATCGGTTTATATTCCCGGAATGCTGCCCGAACATACGCACAATTTTCTTGAGATTTTTTATGTAACGGAAGGGATCGGGATTCATGTGATCAATGGCCACGAGTTGCCTATTCATAAAGGAGAATTGTTTGTTCTGGGTTCTGGCACCAATCATACGTTTTATCCGGAACGGGAAAACGGATCGTTGAAATGGATCAATATCAATTTCATGCCAGGGTTCATTGATGGCAGCATGATCAATGAATACAATGCAAACGAAATCATTAAACTTTCGGTTTTCAGAAATTTATTTTTCGATTCTCACAATATTACGTTTTTGCATCTTTGCGAAACGGAAGAGAGTTATCGGCGGCTGATTGAACTGATGTTGTGGGAATACGTTCAGCACAAATACGGCTGTATCAGCTGCCTGAAACATTATCTGATCGTATTGCTCACGAAAATTTTCTGCGATGCTTTGAAAGAAGAACAGACAAAAGACACCCGCTGGCTGTTGCAGACGGTGCTCGACGAAATATCGGAAAGTATCTCCAACTCGGATGCGTCGGCCATATCCCTGAGTAAATTTGCGCAGCGCGCCTACATGAGTCCGAAAAGTTTTTCGCGCCTGTTTCATCAGAAAATGGGGGTGGGCTTTTCTCATTATGTTCAGCAAAAGCGCATTGAAAAAAGCTGTAAGTTGTTGGCGGAGACCGATATGCCCGTCAATTCTGTCATGCTGGAAGCGGGTTATTGCGACGCAAAAACATTCTACGGCCTGTTCAAGAGGGTAATGGGCATAACGCCGATGCAGTACCGCCTGCAAATGCGGAAAAAAAGTTAAAATAACGCGATTGACTTCCCCCGCTCCTCGGATTTGCGGATCCGAGGAGCGGGGGATTTTTCCCAATATTTGGCGAAAGACTCCCATTGATTTTTACATTTGCAGGATTTATAATTGAATCAAAGTTGTTATATTTGGAGGAAATTGCTATGAAAAAATGGATGAGCCGTCTGCTTTTGGCGCTTGCCGTTTTGGGCCTGGCTTTTTCGTTGGCCGGCTGTGGGGACAGCCCGGGCGGAGGCCATACATCGAAAAATGTTTTTCGCGTAGGGATTGAGGAAAATGCAGACGAACATACCATGATGGACAATCTCATCGCTGGATTCAAAGCTGCCAATCCGGACGTTTCACTCGAATTCAAAGTTGAATCGTACAGCGGCAATTACAGCGATAAACTGATCGCCCAGGCGTCGAACGGGGCGTTGCCGGATCTGTTTTTTACGCTCGATTCGCTCGTCGGCTATTTTGCGTCCAAAAATATTACGGTTCCGCTCAACGAATACCTGGACACATACGATTTTTCGACTGACCTGATCTACGACGAAGTGTTGGAGGTCGGCAGGGTGGGTGATGAGATCCATATGCTGGGCAGAGAATATTCGCAGGTCGTTCTCTACTACAATCAAAAAGTTTTCGATGCTGCTGGCGTGGCCTATCCTACAGAAGATTGGACCTGGGACGAAATGATCGAAGCCGCGAGAGGTTTGGTAGATACCGATACGGACGGAACCGTGCTGCGTGCCGGCATCGATATGCGTCTGAACTGGCCGGTAACCATGCTGCAATATTTTGAAGGGCATAACGGATCCATCCTGAATGAAAACGGAAGTTCCGGTTCGATCGATGCGGCTGCGCGCGATGCGTATACCGAATTGCGCGGACTTGTGCAGGAAGGGGTGATTTTGAACACTTTCGGCAATACCGGACTCAGTTTTACGAGTGGCAATGTCGGCATGTATTTCGGGGTCCGGAGCGATGCGACCACGATCAACAGATCCCTTGAGAAGTGGAATGTAGTGCATGTACCGGATATGGATCGCCATGTCGTGAGTCTGGGGGCCAGCGGGTATTCTGTATCTGCACTCAGTCCGCATAAAGAGATTGCTTTGCGTTTTCTGTTTTATATCATGAGCACGGAGGGGCAGACGATCCTGGCCAAAACGGGCAACGTTGTTCCCGCTCTGAGAGCGCTGGCCGCCAGCCCCGACTGGACATCGCAGCCGAAAGAAGGGCTGAATTATCAGGCGTTTTTGCAGGAAACAGACGTCGTCAAGGTTTATCCCATTTCCACGTATCTTGCCGAACCTTCGGCGGCCAATAAGCTGATCGATGCGCTGAACAAACAAGTTACCAGCCCGATTCTGTCTTCCGTCGGAACGATTTCTTCGGAAACCTGGACAATGTATGAAAATTCTTTGACCAATGCGCTGCGCTGAACGGAGAGTTATGAGTATTTCCAGTAAGGCGAAAAATCAATGGCGGAAAACGGTGACCGGGTACATATTTTTGCTGCCCGTGATCGTCGGTCTCGCTCTCTTTACGATCCTGCCGTTGTGTAAATCTCTGTATTACAGTTTTACAGAATACGACAATATCACCTCTCCCGTCTGGATCGGGGTGCGGAATTTTATATCCATGTGGAGCGAGCCGTTTTTTGTTAAATCCGTCGGCAATACGTTTCTGTATGCGTTTGTTTCCGTTCCGCTCGGGCTGTTCTGTTCGTTTTTTCTGGCGCTTGCACTGAGTGCGAACTTAAAAGGGATCAAGGTTTTCAGGGCGCTGTTTTATCTCCCGGTGATCTTGCCGGCTGTTGCTTCGGGAGTATTGATCACCGATTTGTTCAGCCATACATATGGGATTTACAATCGGATCCTGACAGCGTTGGGGATGCCTCGGTTTCCCTTTTTCGCGGCGGAAAACACGGCTATGTTTTCCTTGATCCTGTATGGCCTGTGGGGAATGGGATCTTCGATGCTGATCTGGCTGGCAGGGTTCCGTTCCGTGAGCGAAACGTATTACGAAGTGGCAAAAATCGAAGGCGGCGGGCCGTTTTGGACGCTCTTTCATGTAACGATTCCGATGACTACGCCCACGATTTTTTACAATCTGGTCATGGGAATCATCAACGCTATGCAGATTTTTACCCCGGTCTACGTGATCACATCCGGAGGGCCTAACGGGGCTACCAGTACGTTGGCCTACCTCATTTATATTTACGGCCTTTCCTATTGGGAAATGGGGCTTGCCAGCGCCATGGCCTGGTTCCTGTTTGTGATCATCATGGGAATGACGCTGATCGTTTTCAAAACGAATAAATGGGTGTACTACGAAGGGGACAGCGCAAGATGAATTCTGTCAAAAAGAAAAAGTGCGTTTTTGCCGGTGTTTTATACTTCTTGCTGATCTGCTGCGCCGTGATCTTCTGCTTCCCGATCTTTATGCTGGTTTCACGCAGCCTGATGACGACGAACGAAGCGACGTTGGTCCCGGCGCGATTTTGGCCGGAAGTGGCCCAATGGAAAAATTACGCGGAAATATTTGAAGCGGTAGGAGAATACAACGGCACATCGTATTGGTGGCTCTGGTTCAAAAATACCGTGCTTTTGGAATTGGGAACGATTTCCGGTACGGTTTTGAGTTCGGTCTGGGTCGCATACGGCTTCACGCGGATCCGCTTTCCGGGGAGAAATATTGTCTTTGCAATCGTTCTCGGAACGATGATGATCCCGTCGACGGTCACGATGATTCCGCTGTATACGATTTTTTCGGATCTGCATTGGCTCAATACGCTGCATCCGCTGATTTGGCCGATGTGGTGTGGGGGCGGTGCCGTCAATATATTTCTCGTTGTGCAATATCTGCGGACGTTGCCCAAAGAGTTCAATGAAAGCGCCGAGATCGACGGGGCGAATGATTTTGGTATATTTCTGCGCATCATCTTGCCCTCGGCAACGCCTATTTTGGTCGCCGTAGGGATCGGCGCATTCGTCGGCGTCTGGAATGACCTGATGAATCCGCTGATGTATCTGAACACGAAAGAGATGTGGACGCTTGCGCTCGGCGTTACGACGTTGAATACTTCTTCCGGCGATATCGGAGGGATTCCGTTTGTGTTCGCTGCCTGTGTGATTTTTTCACTTCCGCCACTCGTTTTGTTTACTGTGGCACAAAAATATTTTATCGAAAGCGTTGTAATGAGCGGCTTGAAAGGATGACGATATGATGAAAAATGAAGCTGTGTTTCGTGACCGCGTATTCGGTTGTTGGCTCGGCAAATGCATCGGCGGCAACATCGGTGCGCCGTATGAAGGCATGAAACAGCGAATGAATTTGCAATATTCTTCTGCTTTTTTGGAAAACATGCTTCCGAACGACGATTTGGATCTGCAGATCTTATGGCTGGATTTACTGGAACAGAAAGGGATGGGCGTTACTGCTGCCGATTATGCGGATTCTTTCAATGCAAACTGTGATTACGCGCCGGGTGAATATGCCTTTTTTAAAAAGAATTACAGAAAGGGCATCATGCCTCCGCTGTCCGGCTCGTTCAACAACGAGTATTTCAATGAGGGGATGGGGGCGCCAATCCGCAGCGAGCTGTGGGCTTGCCTGTTTCCCGAAAACGCCGAAACGGCGGCAAAGTATGCGAAAATAGATGCGTCTGTAGATCATTGCGAGGGAGGCGAATCGTTTTACGGGGAAGTATTTTTGGCCGTGCTTGAAAGCCTTGCTTTCGGGGGCGGCCGCATAGAAGAACTGATCCGCCGGGCGATGGAATATCTGCCGGACGGCTCCAGGCTGAAAAGCGCGGTTTCAGATGTGCTTCGCTGGAACCGGGAATGTCCTGACATGGATTCCGTTATGGACCATGTCCTTCGCGATTACGGCCACAGCGAATCGGCCATGGTGCATCAGAATATATCGATCATCGTCGCTGCACTTTTGAAAAACGACAGAGACTTTCTCGGTGCGATCATGGCGGCGGTCAACTGCGGGTTTGATACCGATTGTACCGGCGCAACCGTTGGTTCCGTTGTCGGGATCCTGTTGGGCGGGGCAGAAGTTGTCCGTCTCTGCGGCGTCAAAGACGCCGAATATAAGCTGGGGGTGCGGTCCGGGCGCACAGATCGTCGCATCAGCGTTCTCTCCCGCGATGTTGCCGACCTGGCTATCCGGTTTGCCTCCGAGCCGGCGGCGGCGAAAGGGATCATCATTCAGCAGGAAGGAAGTCCGTCGATCGGGTTCGGCGAGCGTTGTGAAATAATTCTGCATCTGCGGTCCGATCGGGAGATCCGCAACGCCGAAATCACTTTAAAAATTACGCCTCCCGCCGTTTTGGAATCGGAGCACTTTACGGTTGATCTGCTCCCGGAAGGGTATATCCGTACATGGGCTTTTATTCCGCCGACAGAGACGTTGCTGCCGGAAGCCATGCCGGGGGAGATATGGTTTTCCGGCCGTAAGATCGGGCGTTTCGGTCTTTCAGGGAAGCGCCGCTGGCAGATCCACGGGCCGTTTTGGAAAAACAATGTTTCCGTGCCTCCGTTGAAAGCGGGAGAAAGCTACTGGAAATACATTCCGGGCGGCGGCGACGATTTTATGGATACGCTGCGGTGTTTTCATATCTCGTGCCTTCCGGACGAGTCGGTCGATGTCAAGACGATACTGACCGGGAAAAGTTCGATGCCCAGTAAGATCGCCGATACGGCGGAAGACATCGTCCGGCTTCAGCAATGCACTGGTTTTCGCGGCAATTCGGCGTATCTGTTCCGGACCTGTTTCCGGGCGGCTGAAGAATGTTCTTTGGGACTGCAGATCGGCCGGAATACCCCTATCCGCGTCTGGCTGAACGGAGAACTCCTCGCCGAACGCAGCGGGAACGAAATGTTTTATCATGAAACGATCCATAAACTTTCCGTTCATTTGAAAAAGGGGATCAATACTCTCGCGTTTTGGATCGTGAAAAACAATGAAGATACCCGCTTTTCTTACGAATTTTTGGCGGACGGGGTCTGCTCGGATCACGTTATGTTCCCGATCGTCAATCTAAAGGAGGAAAATGTTTTTGAGGACTGAAACAGTAAGGCGGGGCGCCGCGGTTATATTCTGCGTTTTGATTCTTTCGTTGTTCGGGTGGGCGTATTTTTTGCGTGCCGCCGCCGAAGAAAAACTCGCAGTTTCGATCGAAGCCTATTCGGGCGAGTGGAAAGCAGCACCGGATAATCCGGCATTGACACGCCCGCAGAATGCGATCGACGGAGATCCCGCAACGGCATGGTACGCCCAGTGGGGGAAGGCGGACGACTGTTATGCCGATGCGCCGGGTATGACGTTGGATTTTGGCGGGGAAAAGATCGTATCCCGCATCGAGATCTGCATGGCAAACGACTATGTGCCGCGGGATATTCTGGTGGAGCTCGGCGACGGCGCCGGAGCGTGGGCCGAAGCGGGGCGATACAGGGATATGGCGGCCGGAGAAGTCGTCGTATGCCATGTGCCTTTGCAAAGCGCGGAAAAACTTCGTGTTACGGTCATGGAAAAGAGTGCCCCCGATAACAATGGGTATTCTCTCGTCAAGATCGCCGAGATCACGGCATTTACCGCAGAGGGGCCTGCGCTCGACGGGCTGGATTATTACCGCGACATCACTTCCGGAACGGTCATCTGCTCGGATGGTGCGCAGCGGAGTGAGGCTCTGTTGGACGGCGTGAATACGGTTTGCGGAAAAGACGGCGGGGAAGTGATATCCGATCTGTATACCGACTATGTTTCTGACAGCGCTGCTTGTGACGGTGTGGTGGCCTATTCGTTTTCGGCCCCGCAGATTGTCGGGAAACTGTCGCTGTGGGGCAGTTCTGACGAGGGGAACATCTACGGATTTCCACAGGATTTTGCCGTCGTTTATTCGCCGGACGGATCCGATTGGTACATCGTTCCCAATCAGGTCTACCATGGGTTCGAACCGTCCGGCGGGGAGAATGCTTTTGTGTTCGATCAGCCCGTTTTCGCCAAGGCGATCGGGATCGGCGTTTTGACCAAAACGACCGTCAAAAACGGCAGTTATGCGGTTTCTTTGAACGAAATGCGCGTTTTTTCTTCGCCGTATCCCGAATCAGTTCGTGATCCTTTGCCTTCTGAGTCAGCCGATTCTTCTGTGATTACGGCGGTCTCCATTCCCAACGGAATCTACTCCGGCGAGGAGATCGTTTCCTTCAATTTGGAGGAATACTTTTCGAGCGAGGCAGGCGCTTTGCATTATTCGTCGAGCGGTATCGGAAGTGTTGAAGGAAACATGTACCGTGCGGACCTTGCCGGAGTGCCCGCAGGAAGATACAACGTTACGGTGACGGCCTGGCTGAATGACTTTTGCAGAAAACAGATCACTTTTGAAATCGCCGTGCAGGGCGGAGACAAAGTGTTTGTTCTGCCCGTGACCGACCGCGTCGAAAAGTCGGCCGCGGCAGGCGAAACCATACAGATCGATCTGGCGGAATTGTTTTATTATACCGGGCACGAACCTCTCTGTTTCAGGGCGGATGCGGGTGAGCTTTCCGGCGGCACGCTCACTCTTCGGTATGAATCGAGCGGCAGCTATAACACGGAGATCGTATGCTACCCGGAAAGTGACGAAAGCCTTGGCGCAAAGGTCATTCTGACCGTTGTCGTTGGCCGGAACGGGGTGGATAGCAATACGCTTGCGATTTTGGATTCTGTTTATCACGCGCCTGCGGCGTCGTATGCTTTGGCTGGCGGGATCGCCGGCGCTGTCACCGTGGCGGGCGTGGCTGTTGCCGTCGTACTCATGCGGAGGAGATCGAGATGAAAAAAGTTCTCTTTTTGGTGATGCTTTTAATGGCGGCAGGGCTGGTTGCGTTTTCCGTTCAGGGGATCCGGGCGGAGGCGGCCTCAGAATTTTCCGTTGCTGTTTCATCCACGCTGGCCGATGACCGGTATCAGAGCGAAAATCTGACCGATGGCGATGCGTCTACAGCGTGGTACAGCCAATGGGCCGATGAAAAAAATCCGGCCTGCAACGAGTGGATCCTGTTGGATTTCGGCAGCGTGAAGAAAGTGGAGGCGATTCATCTTACGCCGAATGCAGATCGCATCTGCTTCCCGGCCGATTTTACCATCGGGTGGGGGATAACGGGAGATGTTTGGCCGGAAATCGAAGGTTTTTCTTTTCGCGATTATCCGCTGCAAGGAGCGGCGGAAGAAACGTTTGCCGTTAACACAGTTACCCGTTATATCCGGATTTCCGTCACTGCGCGGAATCAGAATCCGGACGGAAATTACCTGATTTCTTTGGCAGAGATTTCGGCAACTGTCCGCAATGCCACCGCCGTCGAGATCGAAAACGCCGTCAAAGCGGATGCGGAGATCGAGCGGATCCCCGTGGTTAACGATCCCGTCATCGACTCTGAGGCGTCGGCTTCCAGTTCGAACATGCCCGAAAAAGACTGGGGCGTGGCAAACGTCAATGACGGGCTTTTGTCCACACAATGGTGTGCCGAATGGGGAAGCGGGGTCAATGAAGAGGCGTGCGAAGAGTGGGTGCTTCTGACATTCTCGTCGCCGCAATATGTAACGGGGGTTATCCTCGAATCGCAGTTAGCGGATCACTACGGCTTCCCGAAGTCGTTCGTTTTGGAATGGACGCTCGACGGGGAAAACTTTTTTGCGGTCGAAGGAGCCTCTTATACAGACGAACCGGTATCGGATACGCGGCATGTCAAGGTGTTTGGCTCTCCTGTTACCGCGACGGGGATCCGGCTGTCCATCACTTCTTCCTATGCCGATTCCGGGGGCAACTATCTTCCGCAGATGGCGGAATTTCAGGCGCATGGCCGTGAGGCTACGGAAAGCGAAATCGCGGCGGCGACCGAAACGTTCCAACGCCTGTTGGGGGAAACGGCCGCGCCTGCTGCGGAGCCGGAAAATGCGATGGCCAGGTACGGTACCTGGGGTGCGGTCATGCTTGCTTTTGCGGTCGTGTTTTTGGGAGCGGCAGTCGTTCTCGCCGTTTATCCGTTGATCGTCAGAAAAAAGGAGGAAAAGGCGGATGAGGAATAAGGTGCTCAGATGGTGCGCTTTTGGCCTTTGCCTGGTTCTTTCCGCGGGGCTCTTCGTCGGTTTTATTTTGGTCAGCGGCGTTTTGGAACGAGGGAGGACCTGGGCCCTGTCCGCGGAGATCCGCGAAGGCAGCACGATCTATCAACCCGTCAACGAGACCGGTTATCGCTACGGTCCGACGATGATGTATAACGAACAGGGAATGCTGGAAGCATGGTTTTCCAGCCTGCCCGAGGGCAGCGAGTATGCGCATTGCTGGGATGTGCTTACATACCGGTCGACCGGGGATTACGGAGAAACATGGTCAGAAGAATATGTCAGCCTCGCGCCGCTTGCAGGAACGGAAGAAGCATTTTCCGTCTGTGATCCTGCCGTGATCCATATGGGCGGCTACTATTATATGTTCTATACATCGACCATCGAAAGCCAAGGGCGCTACAACAATGTGTATTGCGCCAGGGCCTCATCGCCGGACGGGCAATGGGACCGCTGGAACGGACAGGGGTGGGGAGGAAATGTCGTGAAGCCCGTCATCGTGTACGGGTCCAACGCGGAGCATTACGGGATCGGAGAGCCGAGCGTCGTGATCTACGGCGAAAAACTGTATATCTATTATACGTATAAAGGGATGCTCGGCAACGGACAGGTCGTCAATCAGACGAGGCTTACGATCGGCGATGCCAACGAAAATTTCCCCCTGACGCTCTGTGAATACGGCGTGGTCGTCGGCGGAAAGGATGCCGATGAAGATTCGCTCGATGTGAAATATGCCGAAGATTACGATCTTTGGATCGGCGTAACGACGGCTGACAGGATGAGCTATCGTTCCCGGGTGAAGATCTATTATTCCTACGACGGGAAAAACTTCAAAGAAGCCGAAGTGAACGATGCGGCTGCGAAGAAATATCTTCACAACATCGGGATCACGGGCGACGGTCAGGGGCACATCGATCTGTCATCTCCGCAGTTCGTATGCTATGCGTATTCGGAAGGCGGTTTTTCCTGGGGAAAGTGGAACACGGAATTCCAGCAGATCGTGTTCAGCCTGCAAGAGGTGTTTGACGAGGAAAAGGGGCTGCGGGAACGCCTCGTGACCGACCCCGGGTTTGAAGGCGGAGAGGCTCCCGCCGCTTGGGCTCTGTCGACCGCGAGCGAATATCGGAGCGCTTTGGAAGCCGTCGACGGAGACGGCGCCACCTTTTATTCTTCGGTCGGACACAGCGTGACGGGGCTGAACGAATGGCATTCCGGGAAATGGTTCTGCGAAGCGATCGCGTTGCCGTCCAAAGGCTCGGCCAAGGGAATGACCGTTACGCCGCGTCCGGAAAACGGCGGGGTCGTCTACGGGTTCCCGCGGGCGTTCAAGCTGCAGTATTCCGACGACGGCGTCATCTGGCAGACGATCGCCGAATACACGGATTTCGTTCCTGACGGGGCGGAAGCGATCGCATTTCCGTTCGGGCGGAGGATCCGGGCAAAGTATTTCAGGATGTTGGCTACAGAACTCGGCGAGGATGAATTCGGCACATATATCTTTCAGATCGCTGAAATCGCCTTGCAATAAAAAAATTCAGAAGGGGAGATTTTTTGATGAAACCGTTGTGTAAGAAGATTTTGCTGCCACTTTTGTTGTTTTGCTTTGTATTGAGCTGCGGCGCAGCGGCGGTCTTTCTGAGTCCGTCGGCATTGGCCGCCGAGGCATACAACCAGTATCTGCCGGATGCGGCACCGACGTTTTCCAGACCGGGCGGCGTATATTTCGAGGATGACATTGTCTTTGCCAGCTGGGGGAACAGCCGCCTCGGTACGCTGACCCTGCAATCTGCGGCGGAGGGCGCGGACATTTATTATACGACGGACGGGAGCTTGCCCACCGCCGAGACCGGGACCCGTTACAGCGACGGCATCGACCTTGCAAACGGTGCGCATACGATCACTGCTGTGGCGTATAAAGACGGAAAATATTCTGACGTCACAAGTGAAACGTACTACATCGGCAGTGAAAACTACATCCGGGGCGCAACGGCTTCCTGCGGGGAAAGTTTTACGGGGAGCATCGCCAACAGCTGGGGCGGACTGGGCCTGAACATGGAAAATCTGATCTCGGTCATCGCCGGTGAAACAATGCGTTCGGATACGGCCGCGGCATTCCTTGCCGATTCGGGTTATCAATACCTGCAGGTCGACCTCGGACAGCCGCGGACGATCAACTATCTGCAGTTGAGCTCGATTTGGGGAGCCAATGCCTGCCTGTATTGCGGCAAGATCGAAATCGGCGACGGCGCCGATTCCTGGACGACCGTGTGGGAAGTGCAGCAGCGCGACGGGACGGATTATTTGAATCTTACGGAAAGCAGTATAGCGGCCAACGGCGGGTATATTGCCGAAAATGCTCCGTTTTTTACGGATCATTACGTCAGTTTTGCGCTGTTCCTGCCGCAGGCCGCTACCGGGCAGTATATCCGCTATTCGAACGCGTCGGCAGAAGGAGACTTGCAGCGCCTGGATCTCAATTACATTTTAGCGGCTAACTTTTCGCAGATTCCCGAATCAGCGCCGCAATATACAACAAAGACCATTCCGGTCCCGGAAGAAGTGAACAAGGTTTACGACGCAAAAGTTTCCGAAGAGCAGATTCTGGAAGACCTTGCGGCCGAATATCCGGATATGCAGATCGGTGACGATACCGTTGCGCTCGAATGGTCGGCCGAGAACTTTACCGAAAATACGAACGGCACATTTTACTTTTACGGCGTGCCGGAAACCATTCCGGAAGGATATGCGGATTTATATCGCGTCGCAGTCAAAGCGACGGTGGTCATTCACGAGGTCAAAGACCAGACATACGGTGCGGATGTGTCGGTCAACAATTATCTCGCGGATGCGGCTCCGGTATTTTCCAGAGAGGGCGGCGTGTATTTCGAGGATGACATCGTCTTTGACCGCTGGGGGAACAGCCGCCTCGGTACGCTGACCCTGCAGACTGCTGCAGAGGGCGCAGACATCTATTATACGACGGACGGATCCGTCCCGACAAAAGATACGGCTGCGCTGTATGAGGACGGCATCACGCTGGGAACGGGCACCCATGTCGTCAGCGCGGTGGCGTATAAAGACGGAAAGTATTCCGATGTAACCAGCGAAACGTACTATATCGGCAGCGAAAATTACATCAAGGGTGCAACGGCTTCCTGCGGGGAAGGATTCAGCGGGAGCATCGCCAACAGCTGGGCCGGAGGAAATATCGCCTTGCAGGATCTGCTTTCCTACATTGCAGGCGGCACGATGCGTTCGGATACGGCTGCGGCATTTACAGCCGACAGCAATTATCAGTATCTGCAGATTGACCTCGGGCAGCCGCAGACGATCAACTATCTGCAGTTGAGTTCCATTTGGGGAGCTACGCCGGGGCTGTATTGCAGCAAGATCGAAATCGGCGACGGCGCCGATTCGTGGACGACCGTATGGGAAGTAAAACAGCGCGACGGGGCGGAGAGTTTCAATCTCACCGAAAGCAGTATTGCTGCCAACGGCGGGTACATCGCCGAAAACGCCCCGTATTTTACGGATCATTACGTCAGTTTCGCGCTGTTTTTGCAGCAGCCGGTCACAGGCCGGTATATCCGTTACACAAATAAAACGGAAGAGGGAGAGCTCAAGAACCTGCATCTCAATTATATCCTTGCGGCACAATTCGATCAGATCCCTCCCGCAGACCAGGCAGGGCAGTACATCCCGGTTGCGGCCGATTCTGCGTTTACGAAATCTTACGAAGAAGCGACATCGCGTCTGGATGTTTTGACCGATCTGTCGGCGGAACATCCGTCCATGAACATCCTCGGCAGCGTATACGGAGTGGAATGGTTTGCTCCGGAAGACTTTGACGGCGTGTATGGCGGTACGTTTGTATTTATCGGTCTTCCGCAGGGGCTTCCGGCAGAGCTTGTAAATCTTTACAATGTTGCACTGACGGCGGAAGTATCTCTCCCAGTCCGGACCAATCCGACGGAGTTGCGGGATTATCTTGAAGAACTGCAGATCGGACAGCAGTCCGAATATACGGCTTCTACATGGGCGGCATATGCGGCATCGCTGGCAAAAGCGCAGGGCATTCTCGAAGCCCTGCAAACGGATGACAATGCCAAAACACAGACGGAAGTGGATGATGCGCTGAACGAGCTGAAGGCGGATGTGGAGGCGTTGGTCCGGCTCGGGAACAAGACGGATCTGAACGCAAAGATCGCAGAAGTGGAAGAAACAGACTTGCAGGCTTATACCGATGCCAGCGCAGCCGCATTCCGTGCGGCGCTGGAGGCGGCTCGCGAAGCCGCGGCCAGCGACGATGTGTCGCAGGCGGACGTGGACAATGCGCTGGGTACGTTGGAACAGGCCTTTGCCGGCCTCGTTCTGAAAGCGGATAAAACGGAACTGAACCGGCGGATCGGCGAAATCGGCGGAACCGACCTCCGGAACAAGACGCCCGAAACGGCGGAGGCCTTTACGGAAGCGCTGAACAATGCCAAAGCCGTTGCCGAAAAGGCGGACGCTTCGCAGCAGGAAACGGACGAGGCGCTGGCAGCGCTGAACAGCGCCTACAACGCACTGGCAGACCGGGCTGATAAGAGTGCTCTTTCCGCCAAAATAGCCGAAGCCGAAACAGAAGCCGGGAAGACGATTTACACCTCCGGATCGCTCGCCGCCCTGAAGACGGCCCTTGCCGCGGCAAAAGAAATCAGCGGAGACGACAATGCCACGCAGCAGGAAGCAGACGCCGCGCTTTCTGATCTGACCATAGCGCTTTCTTCGTTGGTAAAATTGGGAGACCGCACCGCTCTGAAAGCGGCGGTAGAGACTCTGGAAACTGAAAAAGACAAATATACGGAGTCTTCCTGGACGGCCTTTGCTGCCGATGCATTGCTTGAATTGCGGCAGATCGCCGAAGATCCGGACGCTTCCGAAAGCGATGTTGCCGCGGCGGAAGCTTTGCTTGCCGCTGAAAAAGCAAAACTCGTCCTGCGTGCGGACACTACGGCTTTGCAGGAAAAACTTTCCGTACAGTTGCAACAGGAAGAATACACGGGTGTCAGCTGGTTGGTATATTTATCCGCGCGCAACAACGCCATGAATGTCATCGGCAATGCTGACGCGACGCAGGCCGACGCAGACGCGGCATTGGAGGCGTTGAATCAGGCGATCGGCGCGCTAAAAAAACTGGGCGACAAAACCGCACTGAATGCATTGCTTGCCGAGGCAAAGGGGAAATTGGAAGGGAAATATGAAGAAGCTACCCTTTCCGTCCTCGAAAAAGCGATCAAAGACGCGGAGACGATCGCGGCCGATGCGCAGGCAAGTGAAGAGGATGTGTCCGCGGCAGAAAGCGGTTTGCGTTCTGCCATCGACGGATTGAAGAGCTTGGGCGGCTGTTCTTCCTCCATTGCGGGCGGGGTTGCGGGTTTGTCGGCTGCCCTGTTGGCGGCGGCGATTTGTGCCGCGCTGCTTCGCCGCAAAAATGTAAAATAAAGAACGGAAACGCAGGCGCGGTTTGTGCCGCGCCTGCGCAGAAGTTACGGTGGTATTATGAAAAAGAAAGCAGTCGGAATACTGGCGGCGCTGGCTATTTTTTGCGGCATGCTTGCGGCAATCCCGGGGGTCGCATATGCGGATCAGACAGCGGCGCAAAGCGCGAAAGAATTGTACGAGACCTATACGGCCGGGAAAGAACTCGGTTGGAGAGATGAATTTTTGCTCGGTTCCTGGGTCACGTATTATGATTATGATATCACGCCGCACGAAGAACAGATGCAGTTGATGCATGAGAGCGGGCTGAATTTTGCATTTGCGCCGTTTGACTGGTACGACAGGTCTGTGTATGATTCGCTGGAGGATTGGCAGGCGATTGACGCCTTGTGCGAGCAATACGAAATGTACTATCTCCTCAGCGGCGGAGAAAACGGGCAGGGTGCCAATCAGGATTCGCTTGACAACGGAACGGCGTGGGCTAAAGAGATGGGAGACCGGATGCTGGGATACCATCTGAAAGACGAACCGCCCCGCGCCACATTTGAATCGCTTTCTTCCTGGTATAAAAAATACAGAGAAGCGGATCCGGAGCATTACCCGTACGTCAATTTATATCCTTCTTATGTCGGGTCTCAGGGGCTCGGTGGTACGTACCGCGAATACCTGCAGGCTTGGATAGATGCCGTCGGAGCGGAAAATATGATGGCGCTCAGCCATGACTTCTATCCATTCGGAACATCCAGCACTAACGTCGGTATCTTCTCGGACCTGGAAGATATGCGCAGCGTAGCCTATGAAAACGGTAAGCTTGCAACGCACGGGTTTATTCAGTCGACCGGTTGGGCGGGTATGCGTATGCCTAATCTGGAAGAAATCCGCTGGCATGTGTACGCCTACTTGGCGTATGGTTTTAAGGCTCTCTCTTATTTCAACTATTGCAATCCGGGTACAAGCATAGAGGGCTTTGAAGTTTCTTTGATGATGCCGGACGGGACGATCCCGGATCAGGAACTGTTTGACGGTGTGGCAGAGTTGAACTGGAACGTCCGGCTTCTTGGTACCGAATTGGTGAAACTGGATACCGTGCATGCCTATCACACGACCGGCAAGTATTCCGGAACAGAGGTGCTTCCGACCAATTTCTTTCTCCGGCCGATCGGAGACTGTGACTTTGTCGTTTCGTTAATGGAGAGCAAAGACAATTCCGGTTATTCCGTGATGCTGTTTAACAACAGCTGGACGCAAGGGTGTGAACAGACATTTTTTCTGGACAGTTTTTCGGGTGCGGAAGGGTTGGAATATTTTAATATCCATACCGGTCAATGGGAGGAGGTGAATACCTCTTCGGGGAGTTTTACCATGTCTTTTGCGGCTGGCGAAGGGAAACTTCTGCGCGTAAAAGGCGATCTGCAAGTGGATGAAAATGTCGACAGTCCTGTATTCTCGCTGGATCCCGGCGTATACGATGGGCCGCAAACGATAGAGATCGTCGCGGAAGAGGGGGACGAGATCTATTATACGCTTGACGGAAGTTATCCCGTGCCGGAAACAGCTGTCCGCTATGAAGGCCCTGTCCGCATCGGAAAAGAGAGGGGAAGCGAAGGGGTGGTCTTGCGTGCCGTGGCCGTTCGGCAAGGTATTTCCAGCAAAGTCACGACGGCCGAATATGCCGTTCTCGACGAGAGCAGAAATGTGGCGCTGGGGGCGTCCGTTACCCTGTCCAGGGAAGGGGTCCCGTATTCTTCCGGCCGAAGTTATGGAACCGAAGTTATTACCGACGGTATCGCAGATCCTGATTATTCTTACGGGACCAGGGCGGGAAAATTGGCTTGGGCGACGGTCGATCTCGGCATGAGCTATCCGATCGACAAGATATGCCTGCGCCTGTACGACAACGCTTCGGCAGAGGCGGTCATCGTGCAGATCTCGGACGATAAAACGTTCCGGAAAGGCGTCAAGACGCTGCTCAACACCGATGTGGAAAATATTTCCGGGTATGGGGGAGCCGCCGCTGCACAAGGAGAGTTTCCGGAAGACGGGGTCGTGCTTTCCGACGGTACGTCTGCGCGATATGTCCGCGTATACTGCAAGGTGAACAATCGAAGCCTTTTTACGGAAATTGAAGTGTTTCAGACGCCCCTCGGCGGTCAATCTCTGCCCAACGGCGGAGCCGGCATGCCCAATACGGGGAAATGGGCCTTCGGCGATAGAGCCGAACACCAAGCGAACGGATCGCAGTCCGATGCTCTGCTGGTTACGGATACCGACATGCAAAATCCTGTTGTGGAAGGAGATTTTTCATTCGGCGAGCATGTGCACGGGTTCATCGGTTTCGAGTTCTTTAAACGGAATCTGGCCGCACAGGGATTCCGTATCGGCGTGACGCCGGCCGGGCAAGTGCGTTGGCAGATCGGAAATCGGTTCGGGTACGGCGCAAAGGCGCATGAGTTCAACAGCGGAAAATTTCATTTAAAAGTCGCCTGTATTGGTTCGTATGCAGTCGTCAAAGTGGATGGAGTTCTTGTCGACACGATTTCTGTGGCAGAAATCGAAGCGCGGAAAGGACAAGTCGCCGTCTATGCCGGGAATAACGATATGAGCGTTTCTGGCGTAGTCTATTCTGAAACAGAAAACGTATGCTCCGAAATTGAACACACGTTGCAAAGTATCGAAGCACTGTATCCGCTGACGGTGGAATTGAACACCGTTTACGAGGATGTGGTTGCTCAGCTTCCGGATCTGGCACAAGCCACGGACGAGGAAGGGCGAAAATACACGGTGGCGTTGCGCTGGAGCTGCGAAAATTATTGCTATTCCGAACCGGGCGTTTACTATTTTTATGGCGAGCCGGAAAATGCAATCAATCTGCTGAACATTCGCGTTCAGGTCGTCGTTACCGTACGCAGCAAAATCAACTATGCGAATATCGATGCGTATCTCCGTGCGGCAGACATGCTTGATCCCAACGATTATACGG
Source organism: uncultured Clostridia bacterium (assembly GCA_944328405.1). GTDB lineage: Bacteria > Bacillota > Clostridia > Christensenellales > Borkfalkiaceae > Borkfalkia. Next base: position 1,231 of record CALVHP010000186.1, on the reverse strand, counting down.
AAGATTCATGGAACAACGTGGCGGTATACTATGATAACGCAGTTTCTGTGCGTGCCGATATGACGCTTCCGCAAAACGCGATCAATGTCGCAGCAATGCAGCTGGAGGGGGCGATTAACTCGTTGGTTTATCGAGATGCGGAAAACTACAAAGCGACGCTGCGGGTTTTGTATGCCAGTGCAAATGTGATTCCGCAGGGGAATTATACGCAAGCATCTTATAATATTTTGCAGGAGATTCTGCAGCGGGCGGAAGAAGTGCTTGCCGATGGGTTGAGCAGTCGCGAAGAGGTTTCTCAATGCGAGAGCATTCTTTCCCTGGCTATTGGCGGGTTGCAATTGAAAGGGGATGTCTCTGTTTTAGCCGGACTCGTTGAAAAAGCAAAAGGGCTGAACAGTTCTCAATATACGGAAACATCCGTCCGGAGATTGCAGCAGGTTGTTGGCATCGCAGAAGTATACATCTCCATGCAGGAAATCGATGAAGAGATCGTCACCTGCCTTGTCAATGAGCTGAATGCCAAAATCAACGCCTTGGTTTTGGTCTGACAGTCAATTAGCTGATATCGAAAGTACGGCCTCTGACTCCGTCATTCGTTGGTTCGAATCCAGCTACCCCAGCCACAGATACCATATATTGTATAAGGAATGTGCTTCCAAATACAATATATGGTTTTTGTTTTATATGGCTTGTTTTCCTCTTTCCCAAATTGGGGAAAGAAATGGGGAAACTTTTCGGATTGAATTTTATTTTTTGCCCCGTTTTTAAGCCTGCTTTGCCCGCATATACGGGCTTTTTTTTGTTTGGTTTTGCTTTTTCAAAAAATAGGTTTGGGGAAACTTTTGTCAGTAAACTACCTTTTCGGCTTCTTTGAGCTGAAATTCCTCCGAATAGTGCGTGTACACCGTAGAGGTTATCGTGCCGCTCAAACTATGCCCCGCCCAAATGCTCACGACCTCGCTTGCAACGCCGGCCTCTTTGCAACGGCTGATGAAGGTGTGCCGCAGTTCGTGCGGGTGGTGGTTGGGCAGCAGTCGCTTCATGCGCGTGGAAATGGTGTTGAGGTTGGTGTGCTTTGCCCTCTCGAAGTCGATATAGGGCAACACCTTTCTCGCCATCGTCGTAAAAGGTATTTTCCGAAGCACTACGTTCTGCCCCAATCGTTCCTTGCTTGTTTCGCATTGCAGCCATTGATTGTCAATGATCGAAATGCTTGCAAGCTCGGATTTTC
>CALVHP010000185.1 GCA_944328405.1 uncultured Clostridia bacterium | reverse complement strand
CCCATTCTCGTCACGAAAGAACATGTCGCGGACGGATATGCGCAGGCCGTCATTGTCAATAGCGGCAACGCCAATACCTGCAACGCGAACGGCGTTGAAATCGCGCAGGGGATGTGCGACCTCGTCGAAAAGCATACGGGGATCGCCGCCGGCGACGTGGTCGTCGCTTCGACCGGGGTGATCGGGCTGGAGCTGAGCCTCGATCCCATTCGCGGCGGCATGGATGCGCTCGTGCAAGGCCTCGGAACCGGCAGTGAAAACAGCAGCGCCGCGGCGGAAGCGATCATGACTACGGATACGGTCAAAAAAGAAATCGCCGTATCGTTTGAGTTGGACGGCAAGATCTGTACAATGGGCGCCATCTGCAAAGGCGTCGGCATGATCTGCCCGAATATGGCGACCATGCTCATGTTCATCACGACGGACGCGGCCGTCACGCCTGCGATGCTGCAGAAGGCGATCTCTTCGGATGTGAAAGATTCGCTGAACATGCTTTCGGTCGACCGCGATACTTCCACCAACGACACGCTGTGCATCCTTGCTTCCGGCCTGGCGGGCAACCGCGCGGTCGAGGCGCCGGGGGCCGATTATAAAAAATTCTGCCGTGCCCTGCACGTGGTGACCACGGAGCTGTGCCGCATGCTGGCGGCAGACGGCGAAGGGGCGACCAGGCTCATCGAGTGCCGCGTACGCGGCGCCAAGAGCAAAAAGGACGCGCGCCTTGCGGCAAAGTCGGTGATCGATTCGAACCTCGTGAAGGCGATGATCTTCGGGGCGGACGCCAACGGCGGGCGCGTGATGTGCGCGCTCGGCTACGCGGGGGCGAAACTCGACCCGGACAGGATCGACGTGGATTTCCGCTCGGCGGCCGGCATTCTGCCCGCGTACCGTCAGGGAAGCGCCGTGCCGTTTTCCGAAGATTTTGCCAAACGCGTCCTGTCGGAAAAAGAGATCGTGATCGATGTCTCTCTGCATCAGGGCAACTATGGCGCGACGGCCTGGGGCTGCGATCTGACATACGACTATGTGAAGATCAACGGCGATTACCGTACGTAAACCGCGGAGACGGCCGCGGCGTTCAGGACGCAGGCGAGGGAGTCGCCCGCGGTGCGAAGATGCGCCGCGGCGGAATTTCGGACGGCATTGCGTATTCGGTGAGGAGAGAGGTTTATGGATATCAACGAGATCAACGAAAAAAAATTCCGCGCACAGGTATTGAGCGAAGCGCTGCCGCATATTCAGGCGTATAACGGAAAAATCGTCGTCGTCAAGTACGGCGGGAACGCCATGATCAACGAGCAGCTGAAACTGTCCGTCATGCGCGACATCGTTCTTTTGAATCTGATCGGCGTAAAAGTGGTTCTGGTGCACGGAGGCGGGCCGGAAATTTCCGAAATGCTGAAAAAAATCGGCAAAGAATCCGTTTTCGTGGACGGGCTGCGCTATACCGACGAAGAGACGGCGGAAGTCGTGCGCATGGTGCTGGCGGGCAAAATCAATAAAGCGCTGGTCAATTTGCTGGAAAGCATCGGCGGAAGAGCGGTCGGCCTGTGCGGCATCGACGGGCATATGATGAAGTGCTGCAAGGCGGACGAACGGCTCGGGTACGTCGGCAAGATCACCGATATCGATACGAAGATCATCACGGACGCGCTGGACGCCGGCTATATTCCCGTCGTTTCGACGGTCGGGTACGACGACGAGGGGCACATCTACAATGTCAACGCCGATACGGCTTCGGCCGTGATCGCCGGCGCGCTGGGCGCGACGAGCCTCATCCTCATGACGGATACGAAGGGCGTGCTGCGGGACAAAGACGACGAGGCGACGCTCATCGAAAAAATTTATGTGAGCGACATCCCGTCTCTGATCAAGCAGGGGATCATTTCCGGCGGGATGATCCCGAAAATCGATTGCTGCAAAGAGGCGATCCGCCGCGGCGTCAAAAAAGTGTTTATTATTGACGGAAGGGTGGAGCATTCCATTCTCGTCGAAACATTGTCTGACCGCGGCATCGGCACGATGTTTATCAACGGAGACTGATCCTCGGATCGGTCTCTTTTTTCTGAGACGGCGGAGGCAAAGCCGCCGGAAAGGCGTTCGAAATATTTGCAATCGAAGGCCGGATGTGATAGAATAGATAAAATAGGTATCTTTATGAGTTTTGAGCAATTGCAGAGTGAGGACAAAGCCTATATCGCGGGAACATACAGCCGCTTCCCCGTGGCGCTCGTGCGCGGCGAAGGGGCGACGCTGTTTTCGGAAGACGGAAAAAAGTACGTCGACTTCGGCAGCGGCATCGCGGTCAACATTTTCGGCGTGAACGACGCCCCGTGGAAAGAGGCGGTCATCGCCCAGCTGAACAGGATCCAGCACGCGAGCAACCTCTATTATACCGCCCCGCAGATCGAGCTGGCGAAGCTCCTCTGTGAAAAAACGGGGGCCAAAAAGGTATTTTTCTCCAATTCTGGGGCGGAAGCCAACGAATGCGCCATCAAAGCGGCGCGCAAATATTCGTTCGATAAATACGGGGAAGGCCGGTTCCGCATCGTCACCTTGAAAAATTCGTTCCACGGCAGGACGATGGCGACCCTGTCCGCGACCGGTCAGGACGTGATGCACCGCTTTTTTATGCCTTTTCCGGAAGGGTTTGACTACGCCGAACCGACGTTTGAAGGGGTGCGTTCCGCCTGCTCTTCCAAGACCTGCGCGGTGATGCTGGAACTTGTGCAGGGGGAGGGCGGCGTGCGCGCGCTGGACGCGGACGAAGTGAAGCGCATTGCGGCGTTTTGCGCGAAAAACGATATCCTTCTGATCGTCGACGAAGTGCAGACCGGGAACGGCCGGACGGGCACGCTGTACGCGTACGAACAATTCGGGATCCTTCCGGACATCGTGACGACGGCCAAAGGGCTGGCCGGGGGGCTGCCTCTCGGAGCGACGATGTTCTTTGCCAAAACCGAAGCGGTCTTTTCGGCCGGCGATCACGGTTCGACGTTCGGCGGCAATCCCGTCGCCTGTGCGGGGGCCGTCAGCATCCTCAGCCGCATCGACCGGGATCTCCTGCTCGAAGTGCAGGGCAAAAGCGCTTACCTTCGCACCCATCTCGGCCGCATCCGCGGCGTGCGCGAAGTGACGGGATTGGGGCTGATGATCGGCCTCGACGCGGAAAAGGACGCGCGCTCCGTGGCCGAAGCGTGCCTGGAGCGGGGGCTGTTGGTGCTTACGGCCAAAACGAAAGTGCGGCTGCTGCCGCCTTTGACCATCCGGAAAGATGAAATGGATTTCGGATTGAATATTCTGAACGAGGTACTCGGCCAATGAAACATCTTTTGAAGCTGGCAGACCTGTCTGCCGAAGAGATCATGAGCGTCCTCAACCTTGCGGATCAGCTCAAATACGAACGGAAAAACAACATCGAACACCACCATCTGAAGGGCAAGCAGCTCGGGATGATCTTCACCAAGTCTTCCACGCGCACGCGCGTCAGCTTTGAAGTCGGGATGAACGAGCTCGGCGGGAACGCGCTCTTTCTTTCGGGCAACGATTTGCAGCTCGGGCGCGGCGAGCCGATCAAGGACACGGCGCGCGTTCTTTCGCGCTTCCTCGACGGGATCATGATCCGCACTTTCAAGCAGTCGGACGTGGAAGAACTTGCCGAGTACGGTTCCATCCCCGTCATCAACGGCCTGACCGATTACTGCCATCCCTGCCAGGTGCTGGCGGACCTGATGACCATCCGCGAATACAAGGGGAGCTTCAGGGGACTCAAACTCTGCTTTATCGGCGACGGCAACAACATGGCCAATTCGCTGATCGTGGGCGGCATCAAGATGGGCATGGAAGTTGCGATCGCCTGCCCGGACGGCTACCGGCCCGATCCGGACGTCTGCGCATGGGCGCAGAAGGAGGGCAAACTGCTCATCACCTCCGATATTCAGGCGGCCGCCGAAAATGCGGACGCGGTCTACACCGATGTCTGGGCGTCGATGGGGCAGGAAGCGGAAAAGGCGGAGCGCGAAAAGGTATTCAAACATTATTGCGTCGACGAGGGCGTGATGGCTGCCGCCAAACCGGACGCGATGGTGCTGCACTGCCTGCCCGCGCACCGCGGGGAAGAGATCACCGAAGAAGTGTTCGAAGCGCACGCGGCGGAGATTTTCGACGAGGCGGAAAACCGCCTGCACGCACAGAAAGCGGTGCTTGTTAAATTGCTCAAGTAAAACGACAATATTTTCTACGGAGTTCTTATGAAGGAAGAAAAAGTATACCTGACTTTGCAGAACGGTCGCGTGTTTGAAGGCAAGCGTTTCGGCGCAAAAGGCGACGTGCTGGGCGAACTCGTCTTTACGACGGGAATGACCGGTTACATCGAGACGCTGACTGACCCGAGTTACTTCGGGCAGATCGTCATCCAGACGTTTCCGCTGATCGGGAACTACGGGATGATCCTTTCGGACAGAGAGAGCAAAAAACCCTATTTGTCCGGCTACATCGTGCGCGAATATTGCGAAGCGCCTTCCAATTTCCGTTGCGAAGAGAAAATCGACGATTATCTTAAAGAACAGAACGTCGTCGGCGTATACGGCATCGATACGCGCGAATTGACCAAAACCGTTCGCGAAGCGGGCGTGATGAATGCCGTGATTTCTTCCCGGCCCGTGGCGGACGTGGCTGCGATCGGCCAGTATGTGATCCGCGACGCGGTCAGGCACGCGACCTGCGAAACCGTCAAATATTACGGCGACGAGCAGGCGAAGCGCAAGATCGTTCTCTGGGATTTCGGCGCTAAAGAAAACATTGTCCGCGAACTGGTGCGCAGGGGCAACCGCGTCATCCGCGTTCCGTCCTGGTATACGGCGGAACAGATCCTGGCCTTCGGGCCGGACGGCCTGATGCTGACAAACGGCCCGGGCGATCCTGCCGAAAATACCGACGTCATCGCCAATATCCGCGCGCTGGCGGGGAAGCTTCCCATCTTCGGGATCTGCCTGGGGCACCAGCTCTTTGCTCTGGCTATGGGCGGCAAGACCAAAAAGATGAAGTACGGCCACCGCGGCGGCAACCAGCCGGTCAAAGAATTGAAGACGGGCACGGTATACATTTCCAGCCAGAATCACGGCTACGAGGTGTTGGCCGATTCCATCCGCGGGGTGGGCGAACTGAGCTTCGTCAACGTCAACGACGGGACCTGTGAAGGGGTAGAATATCCGCAGATGAACGCATTTACCGTGCAGTTCCACCCCGAAGCGTGCGCGGGACCTTTGGATGCGCGCGATCTGTTCGACAAATTTATGGCCATGATCGACGGAGGGAAGAAGAATGCCTAAAAGAAGCGACATCAAAAAGGTTCTTGTAATCGGGTCCGGCCCCATTGTGATCGGGCAGGCCGCCGAATTCGACTATGCCGGCGCTCAGGCGTGCCGCGTTCTTAAAGACGCAGGCGTAAACGTGGTGTTGTGCAATTCCAACCCCGCGACGATCATGACCGACAAGGCACTGGCGGACGAGATCTATCTCGAGCCGCTTACCCTCGAATCCATCAAGCGCATCATCATCAAAGAGCGGCCGGACAGCCTGCTTGCCTCTCTGGGCGGGCAGACGGGGCTGACCATCGGCTGCCAGCTGGCCAAAGAGGGATTCCTCGACAAATGGGGCGTCAAACTGATCGGCACGAAAGTCGACGCGATCGACCGTGCGGAGGACCGCGAGCTCTTCAAGGAGACCATGCAGAAGATCGGCCAGCCCGTCGTTCCTTCCGATATCGCCTATACGGTGGAGGAATGCGTCGAGGTGGCGAACCGGATCGGCTATCCCGTCATTATCCGCCCCGCGTTCACGCTCGGCGGCGCGGGCGGCGGCGTGGCGTTCAACGAAGAAGAACTTCGCTCCGTTTCGCACAACGGCCTGATGCTTTCGCCCATCACGCAGGTACTCGTCGAAAAATACATTTACGGCTGGAAAGAGATCGAGTTTGAAGTTTTGCGCGACAGTCACGGCAACGTGATCACCGTCTGTTCGATGGAAAACTTCGACCCCGTCGGCATCCATACGGGCGATTCCATCGTCATCGCGCCGGCGGTCACGCTGTCCGACAAAGAATACCAGATGCTCCGCAGCGCTTCGCTGAAGATCATCACCGAGCTGCAGATCGAGGGCGGGTGCAACTGCCAGTTTGCGCTCAATCCCGATTCTTTCGAATACGCGGTCATCGAGGTCAACCCCCGCGTCTCGCG
>CALVHP010000184.1 GCA_944328405.1 uncultured Clostridia bacterium | reverse complement strand
GAAAGAGTATACCATCCTCGCCACGGGCGACGGCTATAAACTGGAACGCTGGAAGGACGTCGTCCTGCTCCGCCCCGACCCGCAGGTGCTCTGGCCGGCGCGGCAGGACCTGTTCGGCCGGTCGGATTTGCACGCCGTGTACCGCCGCAGCGACAAGGGCGGCGGCGCCTGGGAATACCGCCGGCCGACGCCCTCCGAATGGACGGTCTCGTACAAAGACCTGCGCTTCAAGGTCAGGCCCATGGGGTTCAAGCACACGGGGCTGTTCCCCGAGCAGGCGGTCAACTGGGACCGCATGCGCGCCCTCATCGAGGGCGCGGGCCGCAGGGTGCGGGTGCTCAACCTCTTTGCCTACACGGGCGGAGCGAGCGTCGCCTGCGCCAAATCGGGCGCCGAGGTCGTGCACGTCGACGCGGCCAAAGGCATGGTCGAGCGCGCGGGAGAAAACGCCCGCCTGTCCGGCATTCAGAGCGGTATCCGCTACATCGTGGACGACTGCGCAAAGTTCGTCCGGCGCGAGATCCGCCGCGGCAACCGCTACGACGCGGTGATCATGGACCCGCCCTCGTACGGGCGCGGGCCGGGCGGCGAGCTGTGGAAGATCGAAGAGAACCTGTATCCCTTCGTCTCTCTGTGTTCCGAAGTGCTTTCGGACGACCCGCTCTTTTTTCTCATCAACAGCTACACCACGGGCCTGCAGCCCATGGTGCTGCACAACATTTTACGGCTCTGTCTGGGCGCGCGCCCGCGCATCGACGCGTACGAGGTGGGCATCGCGACCGAAGAGGGCATTCCGCTGCCGTGCGGCGCGGGAGGGATGGCGATCTATGACCGATGAACTGACCGTTTTGCATGAAGACAACCACATCATCGTGGTGCTCAAACCGCAGGGCACGGCGTCCTGCCCCGACGAGAGCGGCGACGACAACCTGTTCGACGCGATCAAGCGCTTCCTCGCCGAAAAATACCACAAGCCCGGCAACGTCTACCTGGGGCTGATCCACCGCCTCGACCGCCCGACGGGCGGGGTGATGGTGTTCGCCAAGACGAGCAAGGCGGCCTCGCGCCTGGCCGAGCAGATGCGCGGCGGCGATTTTGAAAAGCATTACCTGGCCGTGCTGGTCGGCGCGCCCGAAGAAAAGCGCGCCACGCTGGTCAATTACCTCAAAAAGAACCCCGTAAACAACATGGTGTACATCTGCCCGCCCACCACCGACGGCGCGAAGATGGCATCCCTCGAATATCGCATCGCGCAGGAAGCGGGCGGGCTGGCCCTGGCGGAGATCCGCCTGCACACCGGGCGCACCCACCAGATCCGCGTGCAGATGGCGGGCATCGGCCACCCGGTGTACGGAGACATGCGCTACGGCGGCGAAACGGCCAAAAAGGGCCGGCTGGCGCTGTGGGCGTACTCGCTCTCCTTCACGCACCCCGTCACGCGCGAGCGGCTGCGCTTCATGGCGGAACCGCCCGAAGACGGCGTCCCCTGGAAGGCGTTCGACCTTTCGCCGCTGTTTTCGCTGTGAGCACGGTCCCGCGGCGGCCCGCCTCCGGGTTGTGTCGGGCGGGCGAAAAGCGGGCGAAAAGCCAAAAATTTTCCCAAAAGAAAAAGAAAGCGTTTGACAAGCGTGCCCGTATCGATTAAAATAGATAGGTACACTTGCAGTATTGCGGGCGGAAGGCGCGCGGCGCCCTTTCGCACGGGAAGTCTGCACAACGGGAGCATCCGTAATGGAAAGGAAGAAAATTCGTACAACAGCAATCCTCGCACTGTGCGTCGCCTTCTTTGTGATGATGGCGGCGATGTGCGTTTCGTTTGTGTTTGCCGGGGCGACGGGCAGCGTCTCTTCGGCGAGCATCTTCGCTACGAGCGGCGGCGCGTCCTCCGTTTCGGAGCGCGACGTGCTCACCTATTCGCTCGGCGATGCCGACGGCGGAGACGCCGTTTCTTACCGCCGCAACCTCGCGCTGAAATGGTTCGAGGCGGCCGATCCTTCCGCCGACGCGGTGACGGGCGAAGCCGGTTACTTCAACGTGACCTTCGGTTTTTCGTCGCTGAATTTTGAGAGCTTCACGCTGACCATGGAGACCACCCAGCTGAGCATGAGCGAGGCGGGCAAAACGGTCAACACCGTCGTGTTTACCCCCAACGACGCGGGCGGACTGGACATCGCCGTCAACGGCGCCGACAGCTCCGCGACCGTCGCGCAGGCAGACATCGGCGCGATCGCCCTTTCCCTCGGCGAGGCCGAGGTAGGCAGCGGCGACTTCACCGTTTCCGTCAACAACAACGATACCGGGCTCGCGTTCATCAACATCGGCAAATATTACGCGCAGTACGCTTCCTCCTCTTCGTCCACGCCGGTCACCCCGCTCGCCTTCACGGCCAAAACCGAAAATCCCGTGGAGTTCACCCTGCAGAGCATGAACGGGCAGAGCTTTTCGCTCGACGAAGAAGGGCAGATCACCGATGACGCCGCTCCCGTGCTGGTCATCGACAGCGAGATCAAGCAGTTCATCCTCGGCACCCAGTTCGATTTCGACATGACCTCGATCGACGTGTGCTCGAGTTCGGTCACTTCCACCGAATATTATCTTGCCAACCCCGCGGCCGGCGCCGACTTCAACGAAGACGGCACCATCGTCGCCGAAAGCTACACCGAATGGGAAAGCAACAAATACTTCTTTGACGACGACTTCGCCGACGAGGACGGCGATATCCCCGCCGAAATGACGATCAGCGTCGCCGTGACCCTGGCCGACGGCAATTCCAATTCGGCGAGCTATCTCCTCGAATGGTACGGCAGCTACGAAGACGGCGCGTACGGCATCCCCGTCGTGCGCCCGGAAGAGACGACCGCCCGCCCCGAAAGCACCTTCTTCACCCTCACCGAGGACCAGGAAGGCAACGTCACGGACATCGCCGAGGCCCCCGCGGGTACGGCGGGGGAGACCCTGGTCAGCCAGTTCCAGAAGGCCGTGACCGCCGCCGTGACCGATGAAGACGGCAACCAGATCCCCGTGGGCTCCGGCGCGTATTATTACATCCCGTCCCTCAAAAATTACATCACCGACACCACCTGCGGCTACACCGACATGGAGTTCACCGTCTATTACCGGACGGGCAGCGGCGATACCTCTTCCAATACCTATAATTACGACGAGCTGCGCATCGAAGTGGCGTCGAGCGGCACCTATCAGTTCCGCGTCGTGCCCACCAACGCGGCGGGCCGCGCCATGGTCGGCTACGTCGAACAGGCGGACGGCTCGTACAAGGCGGTCGGAATTTCGTCCGATAACGTGTGGGACGTGGCCAACCTCGCCACCTTTGAATTCAAGGTGACGTACGAGGGCCCGATCGTCGAACCGCCCGAAACGGAGCCGGACATCGGCTATGTCGACGTATCGTATACCTTCGACGACTTTGACGTGACCGCGCTGAGCGGGTATCGTTCGCAGTATACCCTGTACGAACTGGTGCTCAAAACCGAGCACAGCAACATGACCCTCGCCGAAGTGCGCACGGCCGACGCGGAAGGCCGCATCGCCGCGAGCGCCGAGTCCGCCGATGCCGACGTGAACGCCGTCGGGTACTGGCGTACGGTCGGCGAATACGACGATTCGCTCGACGAAGACGAGGGGGACAACGTCTACAACTGGAACCCTTCGAGCACGCGCTCGTTCGTGCCGCAGACCATCGGATACTACAAACTGATGCTGCAAGTCGTTTCCGACGCGGAGGGCGTCCAGCCGATGGCCAGCAACAGCCAGATCGTCAGCATCACCTCCGACGCAGACGTCGTGCCGGGCATCTCGCAGTGGCTGAGCAACAACGTGCTTTCCGTGGTGTTTCTCGCCATCGGCGGCGCGTGCCTGATCGCCATCGTCGTGCTGCTTCTGGTCAAGCCCAAGAAAAAACCCGCGGTAGCCGATGGCGCGGCGGGCGAAACGGAAACCCTCAAAGACAAGCGGGCCAAGCGCAAATAATTTACGCCCTTGGCGGAACGAGGCCCGTTCGCCGCCGCAACAGATCCATGGCGGCGCGCAGACCGCCCGCCGCCGTGCGGCAGACGTTGCCGCCGCAGAAATCAGATCCCAAAATCAAAGCCCCCGCGCCTCCCGCGGGGGCTTTTGCATGGGAAAAAGCCCCTGCCAGAAGCGCAGGGGCTTTGTTGCCGCTTTCCGTTTTTCGGATAAAATCCCGGCAGCGGCCCGGCGGCCGGGTTGTGTGGCTGCGTCAGGGCTGTCCGCGGAAGGAAGAAATGCGGATGTCGCGGAATTCGGCGGCGGCCCGGCTCACGAAGAGAGACAACATGCCGTGGTCGGCCGCTTCGGGGAACCGCTTGCAGAAGATCCAGGTATCGTCGATGTAAAAGTCGACGGTCTTGTCCCTGGCGAACAATTTCAGAGAATACGCCTTCCCGTAGCGGATGCGGAAGGCGCGGCGGTCGCATTCACGAACCTTGCCGCCGTTGACGATGTCTCCGGCCGCATAGCCGAACCCTTCGCAGGGCGTGTAGTACAGGTTTTCGCAGCGCACGCTCTGCGTTTCGCAGTCAAACGTGACGGAAACGGCTTCGTTTTCGGGCGTCTGCCAAAGCGAGATGCCCGCCCGCTTTCCCCGTTCGATCTGCAGTACGCATTCCAGAACGAAGGCGCCGGTTTCGCACAGCGGCTTGGCGCTGCCGTATGCCGCGGCCGTGCCGGCGATCGTCCGCTCAGACGAAGGGATCCAGACGCCCGGATCGTCGGCAAAGGTCTTTTCGAACCCGTAGCCGATCGGTTCGCCGAACAGCGCGCGCATCGCCGGGAAAAACTGCAGGCGCAGGCTGCCGGAGGGGTTGCGGCGGATCAGTTTCGGGATGCCGAAAGAGGAATTTTCGGCCGTCACGTGGTAGTAGAGGATGCGCTGTCCGTCGGCAGAGAGCGCCGTCCGGGCCGCCCAGCCGCACTGGCGGTCGTCCGAACTTCCCAACAGGAGAAAATCGCGCGGCGTTTCGTAGGCTGCATTTCCGCGGCGGCGGATCTGGTAAAAGGTGCCAGCCGCGCCCTTGACCGAAGAGGTGTGGATGGCGTTTCCGCCCCAGCCGTGATCCAGAAAGGTCAGATACTCGTCTCCATGGATGGAAAAGCAGTCGGGGCATTCGGCGTATTTGACCAGGTGTCCGACTTCGGAAAGGGGAGGCAGATATTCATACCGGATAAAATCGCGCGTGCGCACATTGGCGACGGAGGCGCCCGTCGAATCGTCCGCGTGCTCTTTCAAACGGGCGCAGAGGCACAGGTAGTACCAGCCGTCTTCGATGCGGTACACCTGCGGGTCGCGCCAGGCGGTGTACATGCCGCCGTCGCGCGGCGAGTACGCGTCGTCGTACAGAACGCCGTCGGCAAACAGCACGGGGTTGTGTTCGTACTGCGTCCAGCGGATCAGGTCGTCCGAGGTGTACAGCCCGTAAACCTGCCGCTGCGTGGAGGGCTCGATGGTCCCGAGCAGCATCTTATATCCCGTTCCGACCGGCACAATGCAGCCGGTCAGGAATAGGCCGCGTTCGTTCCAGGCGCCCGGCCCGCCGAAACCTTCTATGTCCGGCAGTTCGGTATACTGCACAAAATCGCGAGTGCAGACGTGCCCGAGGTTGCCCGAGCTGAGGTAAAAGATGTGGTACGTCCCGTTCGCGCAGTACAGGGTGCAGTCCCACAGTTTTTTGGGGGAAGAAGGTCTGTATAACATATTGCAATGTCCTGAAAAATTTATTTTTTTGCTTTTCATTCTAAATCATCGGCAAAAAAAAGTCAACAGAAATTTTCCAAAGGGTATTGACAAGTGAAAAAATGAGTGTTATAATCAAGCTGAAAACGACGAACGCGTGTAACTACACGTGTACGCAACATAAAAATAAATTAAAACGATAATAACGCATAAGATTGCGTATAAGCGACAGTCGGCGGTAAAAGCGAAGAAGACGGTAGGATGGTTATGCAGGCGAGAAAAGGTGAAAAGAGCAAGATCACGCGCAGAGAGGTCGCGCAGCGGGCAGGTGTGTCGGAAGCGACGGTCTCTTTTGTGATGAGCGGCAAGCGTTTCGTGTCGGAAGAGCTGAAAGACCGCGTCGTGCGGGCTGTCGACGAGTTGGGATATCATCCAGACATGATCGCCCGCGCCATGATCGAAAAAAAATCGAATTCCATCGCCGTGCTGACCAACGACTTGGAAAACCCGTTGCAGATGAAGATCATCAAGAGCATCGAAGAAGCGGCTATGTCGAAGGGCTATTTCGTCAATATCTGCGGCGGCACCATGAAGCTTGATCGTTATGTGGCTAACCTCATCTCGCGGCACATTGACGGCGTGTTTTTGGCCGGTGACCCGTACGCCATTACGGGAAATCACATGAACCAGCTGCTCGAAAGCAACATCGGCGTAGTGCTCGGCACTGTCAGCGACGACATGGATCCCCGCCTTTGCGGCGTGGCCATCGATTTTAAAGAGGGGATGCGCCTGATCGTCGACCACTTGCGTTCGTTGGGTCACCGCCGCATCGCTTATTTAAGCGCCTTCGATGAAAACAGCATCGGCGATGTGCGCCTGCCCAGTTTTTATCGTTGTATGAAAGAATTTTTCGGCGTCGGCGCGCCGCTGGTCAAGACGGGCCATCCGCCGTACGACAGTACCGTTTCGGAAGGTTACCGCCTCACTCTCGGCTTGCTGCGCGAGACCCGCGATTTTACCGCGCTTATCTGCACCAACGATATGATGGCTTTCGGCGCCATCAGCGCCTTGCAGCAGGAGGGGATCCGTGTCCCGGCAGACGTCTCCGTTGTCGGCATCGATGACATCTTGTTTTCCAAAGATTTTTACCCCGCTTTGACGACGTTGAGCCACCAAACCGAAGAATTCGGATCCAAAGTGGTCGAAATCCTCTGCAACAACATAGCCGACCGTTCTGTGGTACAGCGCGAGGTGATCCGGCCCAAACTCATCGTGCGCGATTCGACGGCGCCCGCCGCCCGTTGATCACGATCCCGCGCCGGCGGGCACATTTCCGCAGGATCCTTTGCAGGGTATTTTCTCCGGGGTGTGGTGAAGTCTCTATGTGCTTTTCCCAATAGGAAAGAGTATTTTTTTAAAAAGAACGCGCGTTCTTTTGGTTTTTCCTTGGAAAAACCAAAATGCGTTTAATAGCGTCTCCGTGCTGCGGCTCTTGCCTGCGCAGTGCGAGGAGGCAAAAAATAGGAGGAAAACGACATGAAAAAATTATTGTGCATCCTGTTGACGGCGCTGCTCGTTTTGGCGCTTGCGGCCTGTGGCCACGGCGTTCCCGGCGGCACGACAACCCCGCCCGATGAGCTTGACCCGGACATCGACATTGACACGAACATCGAGGCGACCCTGTCCATTGCGTTCTCTAACGACGCCGTGGAACGCAAGATGATCGACGCGGCCGTTGAGGGCTTCCAAAAGACTTACCCCAACGTAACCTTCGAATACACGCCTGTATCCAGCTATGAGTCGACTATTATGGGCGACGTGGCTTCGGGCATCAGCTACGACATTTTGTGGGTCTCCGACTCGTACGTGTCCACCTTTGCCCGCCAGGGGATGCTGGCCAACCTCGACGCCTTCATCGAAGAATCGGGCTTTGACACCTCTCTTTATTACGATTCGATGATGCGCATGGGGCAGGAATTCCATAACGGTTCGCAGTATTTCATGCCCCGCGATTACAGCAAACTGGTCGTATATATCAACAAAGACATTTTCGAAGAGTTAAAGATCGATTACACGTCGTTTTTGGACGGCTGGACGTGGGAAGAATATCTTGCCACGAGCCAGGCTCTGTACGACGGCATCCAGGCTTCGACAAACCGTGACCGCTGGGTGATGGAGGCCGAGTTCGACTGGCGCATCCAGATGTACGGTTTTACCAGCGCCTACGGCGGCGTTCTCATCGACGAAAGCGGCGACCCTGTGTTCGACGAAAATGCCCAGAAGGGCCTGACAGAAATGCAGAAGATGACCAAAAACCAATGGGCGAAGTTCTCGGGCACCACGCAGTCGAACTT
>CALVHP010000183.1 GCA_944328405.1 uncultured Clostridia bacterium | reverse complement strand
ACGTACCCGTCAAGGATCTGCCCAAAGAGCAGTACGACATCCTGATGTACGGTTCGGGCGGCGAAAAGATCCCCATGCGCTACGACGCCTACAATTTCCACGGCACCTACCAGGTGGCGTGGGAGGGATTCGTCAATTCGCTCTCGCGCCGCTACCAGAACACCGAAAGCGAAGGGGTAAAAGGGGAGATCGAGCGCTACATCACGAATCTTCCGTGCCCGGTCTGCGGCGGCAGGCGTCTCAAAAAGGAAGCGCTCGCCGTCACCGTCGGAGGGAAAAACATCGCCGATCTGTGCGACATGTCGGTGGACGACCTCGACGCCTTTTTCGATTCGCTGCAGCTGACGCGCACCGAATGGATGATCGCCGGGCTCATCCTCAAAGAGATCCGCGCCCGCCTGAGTTTTCTGAAGAACGTCGGGCTGTCGTACCTGCACCTCGCGCGCAGCGCGGGTACCCTTTCGGGCGGAGAGGCGCAGCGCAGCCGTCTCGCCACGCAGATCGGCAGCGGCCTGACGGGCGTGCTGTATATCCTCGACGAACCGAGCATCGGCCTGCACCAGCGCGACAACGAAAAACTGCTCAACACGCTCCTGCGCCTGCGCGACCTCGGCAACACGCTCATCGTCGTCGAACACGACGAAGACACCATGCGCGCCGCCGATTACATCGTCGACATCGGCCCCAGGGCGGGCGTGCACGGCGGGCAGGTGGTCGCCTGCGGCAGCGTGCAGGATATCATGAACGCGCCCGATTCCCTGACCGGGGACTATCTCTCCGGGCGGCGGAAGATCGAGGTGCCGCCCGTGCGCAAGGCGCCGGACGGGCGGGTGTTCGCCGTCCGCGGCTGCCGCCAGAACAATCTCAGAGGCATCGACGTCGAGATCCCCGTCGGGCTGATCACCGCGGTGACGGGCGTCTCCGGCTCGGGCAAGAGCTCGCTCGTCAACGAGATCATTTATCCGCTGATGGCCGATTCTCTCAACGGCGCGCACCTGCCCCTCGGCAAGAGCGGCGAAGTGTCCGGCATGCAGTATTTCGACAAGGTCATCGCCATCGACCAGTCGCCCATCGGCCGCACGCCGCGCTCCAATCCGGCGACGTATACGGGGGTGTTTTCGATGATCCGCGAGCTGTTCGCCGCCACGCCGGACGCGCGCGAACGGGGCTACAAAGCGGGGCGCTTTTCCTTCAACGTTTCGGGCGGCCGCTGCGAGCACTGCTACGGCGACGGCATCATCAAGATCGAGATGCACTTCCTGCCCGACATCTTCGTTCCCTGCGAGGTGTGCGGCGGCAAGCGCTACAACCGCGAGACGCTCGAGGTGCGCTACAAGGGCAAGACCATCGCCGACGTCCTGGATATGACCATCGAGGAAGCGTGCGAATTTTTCCAGCCCGTGCCCTCCGTCTACAACAAGCTCAAAACCATCAACGACGTCGGCCTCGGGTACATCAAGCTCGGGCAGAGCGCCACCACGCTTTCGGGCGGGGAGGCGCAGCGCGTCAAGCTCGCCACCGAGCTTTCCAAACGCTCGACGGGCAAGACCTGTTACATCCTCGACGAACCTACGACGGGCCTGCACAGCTACGACGTCGACAAGCTCATCAAGATCCTGCAGCGCCTGCGCAGCGCGGGCAACACCGTCATCGTCATCGAACACAACCTCGACGTGGTCAAGATCGCCGACTGGATCGTCGACCTCGGTCCGGAAGGGGGCGACGGCGGCGGCGAAATCGTCGTCTGCGGCACGCCCGAACAGGTCGCCGCCTGCGAAAAGAGCTATACGGGTCAGTTCCTCAAAAAGATGCTTTGAAAGAGAAAAACAGCCGCGTTTTCCGATTATGCGGCTGTTTTTCTGTGTTTTAACGGGTACTATGCGTGGCATAATTGGCGGATAATATCGATTTTCCGGCCAAGGTTCGGGATCGGGAAGTTCGCGGCGCGGCGTTTTCGGAGAGCCTGTCAGAAGATGTTCCCGAAGGTGATGCCGTACGTCTGCGGGACCTGTTCGCAGATGGTCAGCAGAACGACGATCTTGGATAGTGCGTCGTCAAAGTCCTGCGTCTCGATGTAGCTGACCGCCTCGCCCAGCCAGTAGTCGATGTAGGCGATGTCTCCGTGCGGCACGACGACGTGCAGCTGCTTTTTTTCCTCTTCCCACAGCTGCCGCACCGCCTCGGCGTCGCTGCGGACGGCCGACCCGGAACGCACCTTGTTTTCCAGCGTTTCGAGGGCGGCCCCGAACGTTTCGAACCGGTCGCCTATGAACTTGTATTCGAACACGAACGCGGCGGCCAGAAGCAGCAGGCTGGCCAGGATGGATACGATCGTCTTTACCATGTGCTTCCCTCCGGCAGGCGGATGCGGAAGGAGCGGAATTTTTCGCCGCGGCACTGCAGGTAGATCTTCCCCGTCCCGTCCACCGTCAGTACGTATACCCGGCGCGCCGAACGGATGTTCTGCTGTTGCAGGACCGCGTCGAAAAAGGCGCGGTCGGTCTTGGTCAGCGAAAGGTTTTTCGCGTCGTATTTTCCGTCGTCGATGATCAGCATGGGCAGGGAAACTTTGTTTTCCTTCGCGGCGTCTTCGCGCGGCATGGCGCTGAACTGCCCGTTGGCCTCGTACAGCGCGTAGGCCACTTCGTCTAAAGAAAAATACCCGGCGGTGCGCATCGATTCGATCAGGTCGGAAACGTCGAGGTTGTTGCGCCGCAGCTGCGAAATGTCGATGCCGTTTTTGTTGATCACCACCGACGGCTTCCCGCCGATGGCGGTCTTGAACGGCTTCCATTTCAGGTCGATCAGCAGAAAGATCTGGTGCATGAAAAAGATGGTCAGCATCGAAACGAGCCCGTACAGCAGGGGGATGGAAGTGTCGGCCATCGGGATGCAGGCAAGTTCCGCAATGAGCAGGGTGATGACCAGCTCGAAGGGCTGCATTTCGCCGATCTGCCGTTTGCCCATCAGCCGCATGACGATGAGCAGCGCCACGAACACGATGGCCGTGCGCAGAAAGATCAGTCCCATGCCGTTAGTATGGGTGCGCCGGCTGAAAATATTCTGACGGCGCGTCGGCTGCGG
>CALVHP010000182.1 GCA_944328405.1 uncultured Clostridia bacterium | reverse complement strand
ATGGAAAGCGGGCAGCGGCGCAGGGAAAAGGGAAGCGCGGAAAAGTGCGTCACCGTCGTCGGCGCGGGGCTCGCCGGGTGCGAGGCCGCGTACTATCTGGCAGAGCACGGCTTTGCGGTGCGGCTCTGCGAGTGCAAGCCGCAGAAGTACACGCCGGCGCACAGCTCGGCGGGGCTGGCCGAACTGGTGTGCAGCAACTCGCTGAAAAGCAACGACGTATACGGCAATGCCTGCGGCCTCTTAAAAGAGGAGATGCGCCTGCTCGGCTCGCTGATCGTCGCCGCGGCGGACGCCACGCGCGTGCCCGCGGGCGGCGCCCTGGCGGTGGACCGCGAAGCGTTTTCGGCGTACGTCACCGAAAAGATCGCGGCGCACCCGAACATCGAGCTGGTCTGCCGCGAGGAGACGGCTCTGCCGCCCGGGCCGGCGATCGTGGCCACGGGCCCGCTGACGCTGGACGCGCTGGCGCAGGACATCGCGCGCAAATGCGGCGGCCGGCTGTTCTTTTACGACGCCGCCGCGCCCATCGTTTCGGCCGCGAGCGTCGATTTTTCGCAGACCTTCACCGCCGACCGCTACGGCAGGGGAGAAGGGGACTACGTCAACTGCCCGATGAACAGAGAGCAGTACGAGGCGTTCGTCGAAGCGCTTGCGGGCGCGGAACGGGCGCTCGTGCACGACTTTGACAAGCGCGACGTGTTCGAGGGGTGCATGCCCGTCGAGATCATGGCCGCGCGCGGCAAGGACACCCTGCGTTTCGGGATGCTCAAACCGGTGGGGCTGTACGACGAACACGGAAAGCGCCCCTACGCCGTTTTGCAGCTGCGCAAGGAAAACGCGGCGGGCACGGCGTACAACCTGGTCGGGTTTCAGACCAACCTGAAATTCGCCGAGCAAAAGCGGGTGTTTTCGATGATCCCCGCCCTGCACGGCGCCGAATTTCTTCGTTACGGGGTGATGCACCGCAACACCTACCTCGATTCGCCCAAAGTCCTGCGCGCCGACTATTCGCTCAAAGCGGACGGCCTGGTGTTCTTCGCGGGGCAGATCACGGGCGTAGAGGGGTACGTGGAGAGCGCCGACAGCGGCCTCGTCGCGGCGATAAACCTCGCGCGCAGGCTGCGCGGGATGCCGCCCGCCGCCTGGGACGACGAAACGGTCTCCGGCGCGCTCGCGGCGCACGTTGCGGCGCCGACCGCGGATTTTCAGCCCATGAACGCCAATTACGGGATCCTGCGCCCGCTCGCGCAGCCCGTGCGTGACAAAGCGCTCAAAAAGCGGCTTTTTGCCGAGCGCGCCCTCGGAAAGGTGCGCGCGATCGTGCAGGAGACCGCAAGCGGGCTCTCTTCATAATCGCAGCATACAGGAGGAAACAACTATGCCGGAATTCAGAGGAACAACGATCTGCGCCGTCAAACGGGACGGCAAAACGGCCATCGCCGGGGACGGCCAGGTCACCATGGGCGAGTCGGTCGTATTCAAAAACAGCGCGGTCAAGGTGCGCCGCATCTTTGGCGGGAACGTCGTGCTCGGGTTCGCCGGGTCGGTGTCGGACGCCTTTTCCCTGTCCGAGCGCTTCGAGGGGATGCTCAACAAATTTTCGGGCAACCTGATGCGTTCGGCGGTCGAGCTGGCAGAGCTGTGGCGCAACGACAAGATGCCGCGCCGGCTGGAAGCGATGATGATCGTCGCCGACAAAGACCAGCTGCTCATGCTCAGCGGCAGCGGCGAGGTGATCGAACCGGACGGCGGCGTGTGCGCCATCGGCAGCGGCGGCAATTACGCCCTGGCGGCCGGCCGCGCGCTCATGCAGGAGACGAACTATTCCGCCGAAGAGATCGCCTACAAGGCGCTCAAGATCGCCAGCGAGATCTGCGTGTATACGAACGACCACATCACCGTCGAGACCGTGTAAACGGCCCGCACAAGTTCCGCGCGGCGGGCGCCGTGCGGAAGCAGAACAAACGCGCGGGGCCGCCCGGAAGCGGCAGGCCCCGGAACAGAAGGAGGTTCGGTATGAATCATCTGTCACCCAAACAGATCGTCAACGAATTGGATAAATACATCATCGGGCAGGACGAAGCCAAACGCGCGGTCGCCGTGGCGCTGCGCAACCGCTACCGCCGAAGCCAGCTTTCCGAAGCCGACCGCGAAGAGATCACGCCCAAAAACATCATCATGAAGGGCCCGACGGGCGTCGGCAAAACGGAGATCGCCCGCCGCCTGGCCAAACTGGTCAAAGCGCCGTTCATCAAGGTCGAGGCCACCAAATACACCGAGGTCGGCTACGTCGGCCGCGACGTGGAGAGCATGATCCGCGACCTCGTCGAGTGCTCCATCCGTCTCGTGCGCGAAGAAAAGATGAAGGAAGTTTCCGTCAAGGCCGAGGGCGTGGCGCAAAAGCGCATCCTGAACGTCCTTTCCGAAATGAAGAAGGGCGAGCGCGGCGAACTTTCCAAAGAGGTGTTCGACGCGCGCCTGCTGGAGGATCTGAAAGCCGGGAAGTTCGACGACACGCAGATCGAGATCGAAGTGATCGACGCGCCCAAAGCCATGGAGATCGTGCCGGGCGGCGCCGAGATCAACATCGGCTCCATCTTCGGCGACATGCTCCCGAAAAAGAAGAAAAAGCGCAAGATGAGCGTGCGCCAGGCGATGGAACAGATCGTCGCCGAAGAGGCGGATAAACTCATCGACGACGAATCGGTCAACGCCGAGGGCCGCGCCCGCGCCGAAGAGCAGGGAATCATCTTCATCGACGAGATCGACAAGATCGCCGGCAAGGCCAACCAGGGCGGGGCAGACGTCTCCCGCGAGGGCGTCCAGCGCGACATCCTGCCCATCGTCGAGGGCTGCACCGTCATGACGAAATACGGGCCGGTCAAGACCGACTTCATCCTCTTCATCGCGGCGGGCGCCTTCCACATTTCCAAGGTCGAAGACCTCATCCCCGAACTGCAGGGCCGTTTCCCCATCAACGTGGAATTGCAGAGCCTGAGCAAGGCCGATTTCATCAAGATCCTGACCCAGCCGCAGAACGCCATCACCTCGCAGTACGAAAAGCTGCTGGGCGTGGACAACATCGACCTGCAGTTCACCGACGACGCCATCGAAGAGATCGCCACCATCTCCGAAGACATGAACGCCACCAGCGAAGACATCGGCGCGCGCCGTCTGCACACCGTGATGGAGCATCTGCTCGAAGACATTTCCTTCAACGCGGGCGGCGATTACCCGACCGTGACCGTCAAGATCGACAAAAAATACGTCGACGACCACCTCGAATCGATGATCCGCAACCGCGATCTGAAGAAATACGTATTGTAAGGGTTCACGAAATTTCTTGCAAAAGAGATGCAAGAAATTTCCGTGATTTGAGGGGAAACCCGAGCGGATTTCCCTCGCCGCTCGTCGCAACAAGGCAATGTGTGCGCGCGGCACACTGGCGTTTACCGCGTCGCGAATATGCGCTTGTTGCTCCTCTTTCCCAAAAATCTCGCTTTGCTGCGATTTTCGGGAGACCCTGTATTTTGTTACGGCTCTCGTTTTTTGAATCGCACGGCTTCACCTCTTCCGTGAGCCGAAAGTTTTCGGCAATTTGGGGGCGCTTTCCGCAAAGCGCGGTTTGCGGACGCGCAGTAAATCCTGAAAAAGTTCTCCGCAATTCTACACTCTGCATTCTGCATTTTACATTCTGCAAACAAGCGGCCTGTATTTCCCCTCCCTGCCGGAGGGGAATTTTTTGCGTGCAGGCTGCACGAGGCGGCGGGACCGCCGGGTGCAGGGGCAGGCCGTGCGCGGAAGAAACCTCGTTCCGCGCGCGAGGATACGTTTGTAAAATTTTCACACAAAATTCGAGAAAGGCTTTACATCGTCCCGTTTTTATATTATAATTAGGGAAAGTAAACCAAGACGATGGGCTGCCGCGGCTCCCTTCCGTTTCCGGAGGCGGTTTTGAAGTATATCGGCGATACTCTGCGGTATATTTTCAAAAATTTCATATTCCTGTTTCCGTTTGCGATCCTTCCGTCGTACTTTCTCACGATGACGTTGGACACGGAGAATATGGCGGCGCTGTTTGAGCAGGCGACCGAACTGGATTCGGATTTTTCGTTCATCGAGCTGTTCCGCTTTTTTTCGCTGTTCAAAAGAGGCAGCTGGCCCTTCGCGCTGGTGTGCATCGCCCTCTCGCTCGTGCTTCTGCCCATGCTCTTGGGATTCATCGAAAAGCACATGCGCATCGGGTCGCGCTCCTTCCGCGGCATTCTGAGCCGTTTCAACTACAACTTCGTTTCCACGCTCACGCTGCTCGTCATCCTCGTTGCGACGTACGAGCTGTGGGCGCTGATCGCGGCGGGCCTGCTGTATGCCGAGTCGCTTCTGTTCGGCGGCGTTGCCTGCCTGGTCGTGATCTTTCTCACGCTCATCGCCCTGACGGCGCTCATTTGCTACATCGTCTCGCTGGTGCTGCTGTGGCTGCCCAGCCTGCAGATCACGGGGTACGGGCTGATGGACTCGCTTTCCTATGCCAACCAGCTCAACGCGGGCAACCGCGGAAAGATGTTCCTGGCGGTGTTTCTGCCCTGCGTGGTGAGCGTCGTACTGCAGTTTGCGGCGCTGATCCCCAGCGCCTTCGCGCAAATCGAATATCCCGTATTCATCGTGAACGAGATCATCTACCTGATCATGATCCTGTATTTCTGCGCGCTGATGTTCGTGGCGTATTTTGCGGCGGCGGGCGAAGAGCGCATGGACCGCAAGAAAAAATTCTGACGGGAGGGCCCGGTGCTGTTCAAAAATTCCTTCCACCTTCTGGTCGACAATTTTTCTCTCAACTATAAATTTCTTCTGTACAAACTGATCGTATGGCTGATCGGGCTGGCTCTGTCGGCGGCGCTGCTGTACCCCACGCTGCGCATGCTCTTTACCAGCGAGGCGTTCGAGGGGACGGTGCAGCTGTTCAAGGATTTTCTGCACGCGCTCGTTTCGGGCGATACCGAATTTCTGACCGGCTTTGCCGAAAATCTGCAGGCCCAGCTCAACGTTCTGATCGACTTTTTCCGCGAAAAGACGCCCAACGTCGTGTTTTTCTTCGTCGCGCTCGTCCTCATCTGGCTGCTCAACCGCTTTCTGGGCGGCGTCGGCAATTTTGCCTTCGGCGGGCTGATCGATCACAGGATGTCGAGCTATGCGAAGATCCCGTTCATGAACGCGTTCATCGGCGGCTTCGGCAAGGCGTGCCTGTGGCAGGTCATTTACGTGCCGCTGTCTTTTCTGTTCAATGCCGCCGTCGTCGCCCTGTGCTACGTGGTGTTCATCTTCCTGCTCAGCGTCATCGCGGTGAAGCTGGTCGCGACCGTCGCCGCGCTGATGGTTTCGGTGGCGCTGCTCGTGGCGGCGCAGGCCGTCAAGCTGACGCTGTGCAACGACGTCGTCCCCGCCATGGTCAGCGACAGGGCGAAACTTCGCACCGCTCTCAAAAAGAGCTTTTCGTTCAAGGAAAAAGGCCGCTTCGGGGCGTTGTTTTCCACCTATCTCGTCACGGCGATGCTCATCCTGTGCGTCAACGTGCTGTTTGCGCTCTCTTCCTTCGGGGCCGCGCTGCTGATCACCGTGCCCATGTCGTACCTCATCCTCATCTGCATCCAGTTCGTCGGTTATTACACGTACGGGAAGAAGAAGTATTTCCTGGGCGAGGATCAGATCGTTTCCCCCAAGCGCGAAAAGAAGGAAGAAAACTTTTACGACGATTTCGAACTGTGAACGGCTTGCGGCGGCCGCGTTCCGGGCGGCGCCCTTTCCTTGCGGGGGATGAATCAACGGACCAACGAAACCAAATCATGATAAGGTAAACGAGTCGGAGGTGTTTTTTATGGATTATCAGGCAGTCTATGCGTCGTGGCTGAACAACCCGGCGCTCAACGAGGAGGGGAAGCGCGAGCTTGCCGCGATCTCGGGGGACGAAAAGGCGAAGGAGTACCGCTTCGGCGCCGAGCTCGAATTCGGCACCGCGGGCATGCGCGGGATCATCGGCTACGGCACGAACATGATGAACGTGTACACCGTGCGCCGCGCCACGCAGGGGCTTTCGGAATACGTGAAGTCTCTGGGCGCGGAAGCGATGAAGCGCGGCGTGGTCATCTCGTACGATACCCGCCGCAAGTCGCGCGAATTTGCCTTTGCCGCGGCGGGCGTTCTCGCTGCCAACGGCATCGTCGCCTATGTGTTCGACGACGTGCACCCCGTGCCCATGCTCTCGTATGCCGTGCGCAGGCTCAAAACGATCGCCGGCATCATGATCACGGCCAGCCACAACCCCAAAGAATACAACGGCTACAAAGTCTACGGCGAAGACGGCGCGCAGATGTCGCCCGAACCGACCGCCGAAGTCGTGAAATACATCCGGAAGATCACCGATTACTTCTCCGTCAAAGAGGGGACGGGCAAACTCGTCAAAAAGGTGCCCTCTTCCGTCGACAAGAGCTATTACAAAGTGCTGGCGAAAGTGGCGCTTTCGCCCGAGGCCGTCAAAAAAGAGGGCAAAAATCTCAAACTCGTGTATACCCCCGTGCACGGCAGCGGCTATGTTCCCGTCACGACCATCCTCAAAAAACTGAAGATCAACGTGACCGTCGTGCCCGAACAGGTCAAAAAGGACACCGAGTTTTCCACCGTCGAGGTGCCCAACCCCGAGTTTAAGGAAACGCTTTCCATGGGCATCGCGCTCGCGCGCAAGATCGACGCAGACGTCGTGTTCGGCACCGATCCCGATTCGGACCGCCTCGGCGTGGCCGTCAAGGACGACAAGGGCGAATTCGTCGCGCTGTCGGGCAACCAGGTCGGCATCCTGCTCCTCGATTATATCCTGACGCGCCTCAAAGAGGACGGCAAGCTGCCCGCGAACGGCGTGGTCGTCAAGAGCTTCGTCACCACTGGCATGGCCAAGGCCCTCTGCGAAGATTTCGGCGTCGAACTGGTCGACGTGCCCGTCGGCTTCAAATTCATCGGCGAAAAGATCAAAGAATACGAGGCCTCGGGCGAAAAGACCTTCCTCTTCGGCTTCGAAGAGAGCTGCGGGTACCTGCGCGGCACCGACGGCAGCCGCGACAAAGACGCCGTCGTGGCGAGCATGCTGTGCGCCGAGATGGTGTGTTATTACACCTACAAGCGCCAGAGCGTGTACGGCCGGCTGATGGATATCTACGCCAAATACGGGTACGTGCTCGACCGCAACATCAGCATCAAGTACGAAGGGCTGAACGCGATGAAGGAGATGAACGCCGTCGTCGATTCGCTCAAGACCAAAAAGGCGGAAAAATTCGACGTGCACAACGTGGTCGCCGTGCGCGACTATTCGGCGTCGGTGCGCCGCCTGGCGGACGGAACCGAAGAAACGCTCGACATCCCCAAGACCAACGCCGTCTATTACGAGCTGGAAAACGGAAGTTTCGTCTGCGTGCGCCCCAGCGGCACCGAGCCAAAACTGAAGATCTATTATTCGGTGCGTGCCAAGGACGAAGAGGCCGCCGAAAAATCCTTCGAAAAGATCAAAGAGGCATTCGAGGCCTTTCTGAAATAAAGAGGACTTCTCTGCGCGCCGCCTTTCCGGGCGGCGCGCTTTGCGTGTCCGGGCATCCGTTTCGCGTTGCCCGCCTGCGGACGGAAAAGCGCGGTCCCGGCCATCGGGGCAGGCTTCGGCTGCCCGGCAAACCGGGGAAACCCGTTTGCAATTTGCAACAGTTCTTATTCTTTCTATAATATAGAAAAGCGATCGAACACGGAGGCGTTGTATGAACCCGATCTTGAAGCGGGAATTTTTCGTGCCGGACCCGGAAGGGCACGTCATGCCGGACGGGCGGCTGTATTTATACGGCTCGCTGGACATTTCCGGCCGACAGGATTATTGCAGCAAATACCAGAGAGTTTTTTCCACGGACGATCC
>CALVHP010000181.1 GCA_944328405.1 uncultured Clostridia bacterium | reverse complement strand
TTGCGCGCTTTTTCCGCGACCGCAGGCTGGTGATCGGCACGCTCATCCTTCCCGCGGTGCTCATCTTTGCCCTGTATTCGCTGATGGGCAGCATATTTTACGACGAGAGCGATACATATTCCGTCCGGGTGGTCAACCCTTCGGCGCTGTTTTCCGCGCTCGTACAGCCGCAGGAAGGGGCGACCGGCCTGTTCGAGCTGACCGAGGTCTCCGCGGACGAGGCCGAAGCGGCCAAAGCGGACGTGCTTGCGGGGCGGTGCGACCTGCTCATCGTGTTCCCCGAAGGGTTCGACGAGGCCGTTTTGTCCGTCAGCGTTTCGCCCGTGGGCGAGGCGCCCAACGTCGAGCTGTGGTACGACCCCGTCTCCACCGCCTCTTCGTCCGCCTACAATGCGGCGTATTCGCTGCTCGACGGGCTGGAAGACGGCGTTTCCAACCTGTTCGACATGAATTTCTCCGCCGGCGGGTCGCTGGTGACGGACGCGGAGGCGGAAGCGTCGGTGTACGCGATGCTTTTGCCCTTCCTCATCCTGACCTTTTTGTACAGCGGATGTATGGGCATCGCGCCGGAGTCCATCGCGGGGGAAAAGGAGCGCGGCACCATCGCCACGCTGCTGGTCACGCCCATCCGCCGCGGCGAGCTGGTGGTGGGCAAGATCCTGTCCCTCTCGGCGATCTCGGCGCTGTCGGCGATCAGCTCGTTCATCGGCACGTTTCTGGCGATGCCGCAGATCATGGGTGGCAGCATCGGGGACGCCATCGCCGCCTATTCGGTGTGGCAGTACCTGGCGCTGTTCGCGGTGATGATCTCGGCGGTGCTGCTGATCGTGACGCTCATCTCCATCATCTCTTCCTACGCCAGGAGCGTGAAAGAGGCGACTTCGTTTTCGGTGCCGCTGATGATCGTGGTGATGCTCGTCGGGCTTTCGACCATGCTCTTTACGGTCAGCCCCTCCGCGCACGCCGCCTTCCTCATCCCCATCTACAACTGCGTGCAGGTCATGGCGGAGATCTTCTCTCTGGAATTTTCGGCAGTGAACCTGCTCATCGCGCTGGCAAGCAACCTCGTGTACATCGTCCTGCTGGTGTGGCTGCTGGCCAGGATGTTCCGGAGCGAGCGCGTGATCTTCAATCCGTAAACGCGTCAGTGCGCCCCGCGGCAGCAAAATGCTGCCGCGGGGCGTTTGTCTGAAAACAATAGGGCCGGGCCTGCCGCTTGCGGGGCTTCGGTCTGGAAAATTCCGCCCGTCGCGCAAAAGGGCGCGTGCGCCCTGAAAACTTGTGCAAAAAACTACCGCCCGTCGTCCAAAAAACCGCCCGGGCAGAGCCGCGCGCGTATCGAAAGCCGTCCGCGCGCATCCAAGACCGCCGCGCACAAAAAAGCCGCCCGCCGCGCACAAAAAAGCCGCCCCGCTTTCGCGCGGGGCGGCGTCGTGTTTTGCCGGTTCGGTCATTCTTCCTTGAACATGCGGTTGAGGCGGCGCGTGATCGAACGGATGTTCTCGCGCACGGCGCTGCGGGCGCTGCCGCCGATGACCTTGCGCGCTTCGACCGACTTGTTCACGCGCACGCGCTGGAGGATCTCTTCGTCGAACAGGGAAGAGAAGCTCTGGTACACGAACAGGTCGAGGCGGTCGAGCGTCTTGTTGTTTTCGATGCAGTAGCGGACGATCTGCCCCGTGACGGCGTGCGCGTCGCGGAAGGGCATGCCCTTCTGCACGAGGTAATCGGCCACGTCGGTCGCGGTGGTAAAGCCGCCGGCCGCCGCCGCGCGCATGCGCTTGGTGTCGAAGGAGATGTTCTGCAGCAGGTCGGTGAAGATGGACAGGCAGGACAGAACGGTGTCTTCGGCGCCGAACAGCGCCTCTTTGTCTTCCTGCAGATCTTTGTCGTACGAGAGGGGGAGGCCCTTGAGCACGGTCAGGATGCCCACGAGGTGGCCGTACACCCGCCCCGACTTGCCGCGGATCAGTTCGGGGATGTCTGGGTTCTTTTTCTGCGGCATGATGGAAGAGCCGGTCGCGTAGGTGTCGGCGATGTCGATGAAGCGGAACTCGTCGGACGCGAACAGGACGAGGTCTTCGCAGAAGCGCGAAAGGTGGGCCATGACCATCGAGCAGCAGAAGATGTACTCGGCCACGAAGTCGCGGTCAGAAACGGCGTCGATGGAGTTCTGCGAAATCTCCGAGAAGGAGAGCAGGTTGGCCGTCATGCGGCGGTCGATGGGGAAGTCGGTTCCGGCGAGGGCGCCGCTGCCCAGGGGCATTACGTCGGTGCGCTTATAGCTGTCGGTAAAGCGCTCGATGTCGCGCAGGAACATCTCGCTGTACGCGTTGATGTACTGCGCCACCGAAACGGGCTGCGCCTTCTGCAGGTGGGTATAGCCGGGCATGATGAACTGCACGTTGTTGTTGGCGATGTCGAGCAGGGTGTTGATCAGCGCCTTCAGGTGCCCGCAGACGTTGACGATGCTGTCCTTCGTGTACAGGCGCAGGTCGGTCGCGACCTGGTCGTTGCGCGAGCGCGCGGTATGTAATTTTTTGCCGACGGCGCCGACGCGCTTGGTCAGTTCGGCTTCCACGAAGGTATGGATGTCTTCCGCGCCCTCGATGGCGAGGTTGCCCTTTTCAATGTCGGCGAGCATGTTCACGAGCGCGTCGCAGATCTTGTCCGCCTCGTCTTTGGGGATGATCTGCGTTTCGCCGAGCATCTTGGCGTGCGCGATGCTCGCGAGAATGTCGTGCCAGTACAGCTTGTAGTCGAACGAGAGCGACTGGTTGAAATCGTCTGCGTTTTTGGCGCTCGGTTGGGTGAACCGTCCTTCCCACAATTTCATAATTTCAATTCTCCGTACTTGAATTTGAGCCGTTTTTATTTGACTTATTCCGCCGAAAACCGTACAATATTAGGCGGAACAGTGCGGCCCGGCCGGGCCTGCCGCCGCGGCGGCGGAGCGCCGTTTTCGGCCGCTTTTATCCATTCTAACCTATTTCACGGAAAATTTCAAGTTATTTGCGGAAATTTCTCGCAAAAGAGTGAACGATTTGATAATTTTAGGGATCGACCCCGGGATCGCCACCCTCGGCTACGGGGTGCTGCAAAAGGACGGGAACGGAAATGTGGCCGCCGAAGACTACGGCGTGGTCACCACCCCCAAGCAGGAAAACCTCGCCGTGCGCCTGGCCATGCTCGAAGAGGGGCTGAACGCCCTGCTCGACAAGGTCCGCCCCGACGAGGTCGCGGTGGAGGAGCTGTTCTTTTCCAAAAACGTGACCACGGGCATCGCGGTCGCCCACGCGCGCGGGGTCGCGCTGCTGACCTGCGTCAAGCGCTGCGGGCGGCTGTTCGAATACACGCCCATGCAGATCAAGCAGGCGCTCACGGGCTACGGCAAGGCCGAAAAGCGGCAGATCCAGCTCGTCACGGCCAACCTTCTGCGCCTGAAAAGCGTGCCTCGGCCGGACGACGCGGCCGACGCGCTGGCGGTGGCGCTGTGCCATTCGTTCACGTCCCGCCTGTCGGGGCTGTACCGCATCTGAGCCCGTCCGGGGAGAGCGGAAAAATCGGCGCGCGGGCGCTTCGGAGTGTTGTAGTATGATCGGTTACATCAAGGGAAACGTTTTGTATTCGGGGGAAGGCACCGTCCTGCTCGAGACGGGCGGCGTCGGCTACGAGATCCTGTGTTCGGGCGCGCTGTTTGCCAAACTCGTCGCCGGCGGGCAGGGCGAGGCGTATACCTACCTGCAGATGCGCGACGACGGCGTTTCGCTGTTCGGCTTCGTCTCGCCCGAAGAGAAGAACATGTTTCTGAAGCTGATCTCCGTTTCCGGCGTGGGGCCGAAGATGGGCATCGCCGTGCTGTCTTCGCTGTCGGTGGGCGATCTGGCGGTGGCCATCGCCTCGTCCGACCTCAAATTGCTTTCCACCGTCAAGGGCCTGGGCAAAAAGACGGCCGAGCGCATCGTGCTGGAACTGCGCGAAAAGGTGTCTGCCGTGCCCGCCCCGCCGGGAGAGGCGCCCGCTGCGCCCGTCTCCGTTTCGGGCAAGGAGGAAGACGCCGTCGTCGGCCTGATGTCCCTCGGCTACACCCGGTCGGAGAGCGTGAAGGCCGTGCGGGCCGCCGTCGAGCGCGGCGCCGTCGGCGTGGAAGAGATCGTTCTTTCGGCGCTGAAAAACATGTAAAGCGCTTTCGGCGCCTGCCGGACGCGTCAAAAAGACCGCATGCCGTCGGCCGGGATCCCCGGGGCGGCCGCGAAGGGATAACGTATGTTCGAAGACGAAGAATTTGCCGCCGAACGGCTGGTCATGAGCACGAAAGGGGAGCTGGACGCCGAAGAGAACGCCCTGCGCCCCAAGACCATGGCCGACTACGTGGGGCAGTCCAAAGTCAAGGAAAATTTAGAGGTCTACATCTCGTCCGCCAAGATGCGCGGCGAGCCGCTCGACCATGTCCTGCTGTACGGCCCGCCCGGGCTGGGCAAGACCACGCTCGCACACATCATCGCGAACGAGCTGGGCGTGCAGCTCAAGCTCACGAGCGGCCCTGCCATCGAGCGCAGCGGCGATCTTGCGGCCATCCTGACCAACCTCAACGAAGGCGACGTGCTGTTCATCGACGAGGTGCACC
Source organism: uncultured Clostridia bacterium (assembly GCA_944328405.1). GTDB lineage: Bacteria > Bacillota > Clostridia > Christensenellales > Borkfalkiaceae > Borkfalkia. The sequence continues at coordinate 2,699 of CALVHP010000181.1, read as the reverse complement.
GCCTCAACCGCTCGGTGGAAGAGGTGCTGTATTCCGCCATGGAAGATTACGCGCTCGACATCATCGTGGGCAAAGGTCCCTCGGCGCGCAACATCCGCTTCACCCTCAAAAAATTCACGCTGGTCGGGGCGACGACCAAGGCGGGGATGCTCGCGTCTCCGCTGCGCGACCGCTTCGGCGTCTTGTGCCGGCTCGACATGTACACGCCCGACGAACTCGCGCAGATCGTGACGCGCTCGGCAAAGGTGCTCGGCATCGAGATCGCGCCCGACGCCGCGCGGGAGATCGCCCGCCGCTCGCGCGGCACGCCGCGCATCGCCAACCGCCTGCTCAAGCGCGTGCGCGACTTCGCCGCCGTGGGCGGCAACGCGAGCGTCAGCCTGGAAGACGCGCGCTACGCGCTCTCCCGCATGGACATCGACGAACTGGGCCTGGACGATACCGACCGCGGCCTGCTGCGCGCGCTGATCGAAAAGTTCGGCGGCGGCCCCGCGGGCCTCGAAACGCTCGCCGCGACCATCAACGAGGACGCCAACACCATCGAAGACGTGTACGAGCCGTACCTGCTGCAGCTCGGGTTCATCGCCCGCACGCCGCGGGGCAGGGTGTGCCTGAAGGGCGGCTACGAGCACATGGGCATGAAGATGAGCGCCAGGCAGCGCGCGCAGACGTCCATGTTCGACGACGAATAACGAACCCGCGGCAAATGCAGATGACAAATACGGAGATCTGGCGCGCCGCGCTGGAACAGTCGGCGCTCGAATCCTGCTGTGCGCCCGAAGATTTTCGAAAGCGAGAAAACGTCGTGACCCTGTCGCAAAACAGGGCGGGGCGGCGCGCCTATCTGGACGGGCCGTACGGATTTGATTTGACCTCTTACGGCGGGAACGTGGTCGCCTGCGTGCGGGAAGAGTTGCGGGAAGTCGCATTTTCGTACCTTGCAAAGTACTCTGCGGCGCATTGTTTTGAGACGCCCGCCCTGCACGAACTGGACGCGATGCTTTCGCCGTACGGCTGGAAGACGAAATTCCAGGCCGAATATTTTCTGCCGGCCTGCGGAGAGGTCCGCGCGCGGCCCTGCGGCCTTCCTCTCCGCTTTCTGGAGCCGGAAGATTTTGCAGGGCTGTATCTTCCGGAATGGGGCAACGCCCTGTGCGCCGCGCGGCGCCGGTTTGACAGGCTGTGCGTCGGCGCGTACGACGGGGAGAAGCTCGTCGCGCTTGCGGGCGCCAGTGCGGACTGCGAAACGATGTGGCAGATCGGCGTGGACGTGCTGCCGGCTTACCGGCAGAAGGGGCTGGCGGAAGCGGTCACCTCGCGCCTGGCGCAGGCGGTGCTGGAACGCGGCAAAGTGCCGTTCTATTGCGCGGCCTGGTCCAACCTTCCTTCGGTGCGCAACGCGATCGCCTGCGGGTTTGTTCCGGCCTGGGTGCAGCTCACGGCGGAGCCGCTCGCCGAAAACAGGACAGGGTCTTCCGGCCAATAAAAAGCTGAAAAATGGGGAGAGCTTCCCGAAAAAACTTCAATTTCATGGTATTATGCGTGACATAATGCGCAAATAAACAGGGTTATATGCTGTTAAAGTCCGATTACAATTATGATTTGCCCGAAGAGCTGATCGCGCAGACTCCCGCGGAGCCGCGCGATTCTTCTCGTCTGCTGGTCTACGACCGCAAGACGGGCAAAACGGAGCACCGCGTCTTCCGCGACGTCAAAGAGTATCTGCGCCCGGGCGACGTGCTCGTCGTCAACAACACCAAAGTTCTGCCCGCGCGGCTGTATGGCTATACGCCGAACGGCGGCAGGGTCGAAGTGCTCCTGCTCAAACGGCGCGACCTTACCGAATGGGAGGTGCTCGTGCGCCCTGGCAAAAAGGCGCGCCCGGGAACGGAGCTGGTCGTTTCGGACGAGCTTTCCCTCACCGTCAAAGGGGTGACGGGCACGGGCGAGCGCGTCGTCGAGTTTCATTTCGACGGCGTGTTCGAGGACATCCTGTCCCGCGTCGGCTCCATGCCTCTGCCGCCGTACATCCACGAAAAGCTGCAGGACAAAGACCGCTACCAGACGGTGTACTGCAAGACGGACGGCTCCGCCGCCGCGCCCACCGCGGGGCTGCACTTCACCCAAGAGCTGCTCGGAGAGATCCGCGGCATGGGGGTGCAGATCGCCGAAGTGCTGCTGCACGTGGGGCTGGGGACCTTCCGCCCCGTCAAGGAAGAGGATTTGACCCACCACGTGATGCACTCCGAATACTATTGCGTGAGCGAAGAGGCCGCCGGCATCGTCAACGCGGCCAGGCGGGAGGGGCGCCGCGTCATCGCCGTGGGCACCACCTCCGTGCGCACGCTCGAAACGGTCGCGGACGAAAACGGCCTCCTGCGCCCGTGCAGCGGAGATACCTCCATCTTTATCTATCCGCCGTATCGCTTCAAATGCGTCGACGCCCTGATCACCAATTTCCACCTGCCCGAAAGCACCCTCATCATGCTCGTCTCCGCCTTCATGGGGCGGGAAGAATGCCTGCGCGTCTATCGGGAGGCGGTGGAGAAAAAGTATCGCTTTTTCAGTTTCGGCGACGCGATGCTCGTCTTATAACCATCGCAATACTTTGTTGCGCTGCGGCAACCTTCGGTCATTTACGTTTGAGTAAACTCCCTCAGGTTTTCCTCGCGCGCCTCGTCTTGCTCGGTTCTAAAACG
>CALVHP010000180.1 GCA_944328405.1 uncultured Clostridia bacterium | reverse complement strand
CGGGCGCAGCGGAATAATTCTTTTTGGCAACCGGGCCGCGCTTCGGCGCGGGAACAGAACAACAGGGGCGGACGGTCATCGCCCGCCCCTCCCTTATGGGAGAATAAAAAAGTTATGATCAAATTCGGAACGGGCGGCTTCCGCGGGATCATCGGGGCCGACTTCACCAAAGAAAACGTGCAGCTCTCCATCCAGGCGCTGTGCAACCTGGCCAAACGGCAGGGGAGCGAAAAGCCCGTCATCGTCGGGTACGATTACCGCTTCGCCTCAGAATATGCCTGCCTTTGGGCGGCGGAAGTGCTGGCCGGCAACGGCATCGTGTGCTGGCTGTACGGCGAGCCGATGCCCACCCCCGCGATCATGCACGTGGTGCAGAGCGAGGGGCTCGACTTCGGCGTGATGATCACCGCCAGCCACAACCCGTATTATTACAACGGGGTCAAACTGTTTATGAAGGGCGGCGTCGACGCCGACGTCGCGTTCACGGGAGAGATCGAAAAAGAATGCGCCGCCATCCGCGAGGTCGGAACGATGTCCGCGGAAGAGGGCGAGGCGCAGGGACTGATCCGCAAGGTCGATTTCAAGCGCAATTATCTGGAAAATATCAAGTCGTTCATCGACTTGCAGGGTATACAGAACAACCGTTGCAAAATTCTGTACAACGACTTGTTCGGCGTCGGCGCGGTGGGCCTCAGACCCCTCGCCGCGGAATACGGCATCGCCCGCTTCGACTGCATCAACGACAAGCGGGACGCCCTCTTCGGCGGGCAGCTGCCCAATCCGACCCGGGCGATGATGCTGAGCATGCGCGACGCCGTCGTTTCCGGCGGCTACGACTTCGCCATGGCGACCGACAGCGACAGCGACCGCCTCGGCATCCTCGATGAGCACGGCGACTACGTCGACAGCAACGACATCCTCGCCTGCCTATATTATTACCTCGTCCGTTACCGCGGCATGCGCGGAGACGTGGTCAAAAACTGCGCCACGAGCATTCTCGTGGACAAGGTCGCCCAAAAGCTGGGCTACCGCTGCCACGAGGTGGACGTGGGCTTCAAAAACATCTCTTCCAAAATGCTCGAAACGGACGCGCTCATCGGGGGCGAAAGTTCGGGCGGGCTGACGGTGCGCGGCTACGTCATGGGCAAAGACAGCGTCTTTTCCGCCTCTCTGTTTATGGAAATGGTCATCCGCATGAACAAGCCCGTGTCCGAGATCGTGCGCGAGGTGCACGCCTTCGCCGGCTACGATTATTCGATCGAGGAAGAGACGCTCACCTTTTCAGAGATCGGGCAGGTCCGCAGGCGGCTCGAGAGCGCCGCGCCCGAGTTCGGCGATCTGCGCAGGGCGAGCCACTTCAATTCCAACTACAAATATTACTTCGACGACGGGTGCTGGGTGCTCATCCGCATGAGCGGCACCGAGCCCGTCGTGCGGGTGTTCGCGGAGATGAAGTCCGCCGCCGAAAGCGACGGCAAGATCTCCGCCGTCAAAAAATTTTTCAACGCAATGGAGCAGGACCGTGTTGTATAACGAATTCGCTGAACTGATCGACCGCATCGAAGCGCTGGAAGAGGGGCGTTCTTCGGCAAAGCCGCTGCCCGAAAAGTGCTATTTTCTGGACAGGGACACGATCCTGTGCTATCCGCGCGGCAGCGGAGACAGCCGCTATCCCTACGGCACGGGCGGCTATACCCTGTGGGCGCACTCGTCCGGCAACCTTTCGATCAACGAGAGCACGTTTTACGTCGTTCAGCCCAGCGACGAGGGGAAAGAACCGTACCTCGCCTTTTTCGGCGGTATCAAAACCGGGGATACGTATACCCCGGTTTCGGTCACGGGCGTGGCGCGCCAGCCCGTCGAGCGCGTGCGCCGCTACACCGTGTTCACCCCCAAATGCGTCTATTACATCGCCCGGGCCGAAGGCGTAGATTTCTGCCTGCGCTGTTACAACGGATCCGACAGGGACAAAGAAACGGTCTTTTCGCTGTTGGCGTTCAACCGCACGCAGGAGGAGAAAGAGCTGTACCTTTCGGGCTTTTTCAACTGCCTGCTGATGTACTCCCCCTATGAAAGTAACGAAACCAAGTGGTTCAAAGCCTGCAAGGTGCGCGGCAGCCGCTTCTGCTTCCACAGCGTGGTCGACCTCGACCGCCGCACGCACGTCAGCAACAGCGCCGTACTGCAGGTCAACCATGCCGGCGGCGAGGATGTGCGCGTCTGCACCACGACGTCGCGCGCCGATTACGCGGGCGGAAAGTCCAACTGCCTCAACTGCGCCGTGCCCCTGTTTACGGGCGCCTTTGCGCAGGAACGCCCCGCCTGCAATTTCACCGATACCGCCGCGGCGGGGCATCTTCTGAAATTCCGCCTGGCGGGCGGCGCGCAGGCCCGCGCCGACTACATCCTCAAAGTGTTCGCCTGCGCCGAGCCGGAGGCGGTCGCAGACGCGCCCCTGCCGGAGGATTTTGCCGCCGTCGACGAAGTCATCGAACGCGAAGCGCGCCGGGCGGTGCAGCGCTACGAGGCCGAAGGCATGATGAACATGCGTTTCGGCAAGAGCCTCGACGGCATGGTCGACGGCGAACTGCTGACCGATTTTCTGCACAACGTGCAGAGCCAGGTGTGGTACTGCGCCCTCGCCAAAAACTCCGGCGTCTCGCTTTTGGGCATCCGCGACGTGTTCCAGCAGCTCGAGGCCTGCCTCATCTGGGCGCCCGAGGCCTGCCGCGCCAAGATCATCGAGGCGCTGTCCTTCACCAATGTGGACGGCCGCCTGCCGCGGCAGTATTCGCTGCCGCCCCGCGAAGGCGCCGTGCCGCAGATGGACCTGCGCGCCTTCATCGACCAGGGCGTGTGGGTCATCAACACCGTCTACCAATATCTGTGCTATACAGAGGATTATACCATCCTTGAAGAAGAGTGCGGCTACCTCGATTTCACCGACGGCACCGTCAAACTCACGGACCGGCGGGGGAGCGTGCTCGAACACCTTCTGCAGATCACCGGGTATCTGATCGATCACATCGACTACGAGCAGACCCGCTGCCTGCGCATCATGTACGGCGACTGGAACGACGCGCTCGACGGCCTGGGTACCACCGAAGACGCGGGCAAGGAATACGGCACCGGCGTTTCGGTCATGGCCACGCTGCAGCTGTACGCCAACCTGCGCGAGATGAGCGAGATCCTGGGCAGGGTCGGCGGTTACGAAGAGCGCGTCGCGCAGTACGCCGCCACGCGCGAACTGCTCAAAGGCGGCCTGCAAAAATACGCCGTCGTGCAGAAGGACGGCGAGCGCCGCATCCTGCACGGCTGGGGCGACAAATACAGCTACCAGGTCGGCGGCTTCTGCGACGTCGACGGAAAGGCGCGCGACGGCCTCGTCGTCAACGCTTACTGGATCATCGGCGGCGCCATCGAGTGGGATCCTTCCCTCAAAAAGGACATCCTCGCAAGCTATCGCCGGCTGGACAGCAAATACGGCCTGAAGACCTTCGAGCCGTATTTCGAAAAGGGCGTCCGCGGGGTGGGGCGCATCGTCAACCTGCCCAAGGGCACGGCGGAAAACGCGGCTACATACATCCACGCCACCACCTTCGGCATCTGGTCGCTGTTCATGGTGGACGAAAGCCGCCTGGCGTTCGGGCAGATCCAAAAGATCCTGCCGCTCACGCACGAAAAAATTTCCACGACGCCCTTCGTCATGTCCAACTCGTACGTGTACAACGAAGAGTTCGGCATGGACGGCGAATCGATGTCCGACTGGTTCACGGGCAGCGCGAACGTGCTGATCAAGACGTTCGTCCGCTTCGTGTTCGGCCTGCAGCCCTCCCTCGGCGGGGTGACCGTGCAGCCGGCTTCGTACATCCCCTTTGAAAGCTGCTCGATCGACGTGAAGATCAAACGCTGCGTCGTCACCCTGCAGTACCGCAAAGAGGGCAGGGGCCGCCGCCGCTTTCTGGTGGACGGCGAAGAGTGCGAACCGGTTTCGGACGGGCTGAGCGCGGAAAAAATCATTCTGCCGGAAACGGTGAAGGATCGGGCAAAACTGTTGATTTCTGTCGTCGATTGATTTATAATAAATAATAAGCATTGAATTGCGTTGATGTGGAAAAGTATGATCCGAAGAGAGGTTGTTATGGTCGATAAGGGACAAAATCAGACAGTCGTGCGGGACAACAATATGAAGTTGATCCTGTTTTCACTGCTGGAAAAAAGCATGTCCTGCTCCGACCTCGCGGGGAAACTGCTCCTGAGCAAGCCCGCCGTGACGAAGATCACGTCGGAAATGCTCGATCTGGATCTCATCGTTTCGGGCGGCCAGCAAGACAGCCGCAGCGCCTGCGCGCTGGGGCGGAAAAAGTCGTACCTTTCCATCAACGAAAACGTCGGCGTCGTCGCCGCGATCGACTTTTCCACCGTCAATATCCGCGTCGGGCTGTACAGCCTTTCGGGGCGGGAGATCGTTGTGCGCGAACTGCTCGACGCCGAATTTATCACAGAAGGCGTGCTCAGCGAAGTGGCCGAACTGCTGCGTTCGCTGTTGCAGGAATCGTGCGCCGGCGGCCGCGAGCTGCTGTGCCTGTGCATCGGCGCCTCGGGCAAGATCGACAAGCGCACCGGCAACATCGTCGAATCCATCAAATTCCGCGACTGCCGCGGCATCAACATCAAAGAATTTTTCGAAACGCGCTTTGACGTGGAAGTGCTCGTGAAAAACGACATGGATCTTTCGCTGCTGGCCGAAAAGAAGTACGGCGCCCTGCGCGGCGCGGACATGGACGACGCCGTGCTGCTGTACATCGATTCGGGCATCGGCGGCGCGGTGCTTTCGGACGGGAACATCCTGGCGGGCCGGCACGGCTTTGCGGGCGAGTTCGGCCTGGCCGTCACCGTCGACGACGACGGCTCCGAACAGCCGTACGACTGCATCGTCTCCATCAACGCGCTCAAAGACAAGATCCGCAAATACCAGGCGGAAAGCGGCGATTTCATCTTCGAGGGCCGTTTCCGCTTCCGCGACGTGGCGGCAAAATTCCGCGAGGGGCACCCCGCCGTGCGCCGCATCGTCCTGCGCTCGGCCGACATCGTCGCGCGGCTGATCTCCAGTTTGATCGACATCCTCGATACCGGTCGCATTCTCCTGGCGGGGCGCGTGCGCGATTTCGGGGAAGAATATCTGCAGCGCATCGAAAACAACGAGTCGCTTCGCGCCCGTTCGGCGGAAGTTTCGTATTCGCAGACGGAAGATCCCGTCCTGCGCGGGGCGGTGTTCTACGCCATCGAGGCGGCGTTCGATCTGCTCATCACGCGGCGCCGCGTCGATCAGGGCCTGCGGCGCGAGGCCTGAGCCGGCCGCGGCGGGAACGAAGCGCCCGCGCATTTCTTTTCATTAGTTTATCAGGAGTCAGAAACGATGATGCAAATCAGCAAACAGGCGGTTTTCTATGTCCCGGACGGGGCGGAAGAAGGGAAGGCTGTGGCGCGCACGACGCATCTGTGCATTTCGGCGCACCAGGACGACATTGAATTTATGGCCTATGCGCCCATCGCGGAATGCTTCGGGCGCGCGGACCGGTGGTTCGGCGGCGTGGTCGTGAGCGACGGCGCCGGCAGCCCGCGCAGCGGGCTTTATGCCGACTGTTCGGACGAAGACATGAAGGCGATCCGCGTCGAAGAACAGAAAAAGGCGGCGCACGTGGGCGAGTACAGCTTTCAGCTGCTGCTGGGGCATCCCTCTTCCGCGGTCAAGGACCCGTCCGCCAAAGAAATCGTGCGCGAACTGGCAGAGGTCCTGCGCGCGGCGAGACCGCAGGTCGTCTACACGCACAACCTGGCGGACAAGCACGAAACGCACGTCGCCACGGCGCTGAAAGTGATCGCGGCGCTGCGCTCTCTCCGCCCCGAAGAGCGGCCGCAGAAAGTATACGGCTGCGAAGTGTGGCGCGACCTCGACTGGGTGTGCGATGAAGAGAAGGTGTTCCTCGACTGCGGCGCGCATCCCAACCTGGCGCGCAGCCTTTCGGGCGTGTTCGACAGCCAGATCGCCGGCGGCAAGCGGTACGAACTGGCGGCGGAGGGCCGCAGGCTCGCCAACGCCACCTTCTCGGCAAGCCACGCCTGCGACACGTACAGCGCCCTCAACTACGCGATGGATCTGTCTCCCCTCATGGAGGAAACGGCGGACGTCGCAGAGTATGTGACCGGGTACATCGACCGCTTCCGTGCGGCCGTGCAGGGGACCATCGCCAAATTTTTGTAAGTCGTTCGAACGAGCCCCGGAGAACGCGCCCGGCGCGCCCCGGGGGAGAAGGGACCACACATATGAAGATCATCGTCACAGAAAATTACGAAGAACTTTCCGACAAAGCGGCGGAAGCGATGCTTGCGGTCGTCAAGGCCGATCCTTCCGCGGTGCTGGGGCTTGCCACGGGCACCACGCCTCTGGGGCTGTATGCCCGCATGATCCGCGACCGCGCCGAACACGGCACGAGCTATGCGCGCATCCGCACGGCCAACCTCGACGAATACAAGGGCCTGCCCGCGTCGCACGAACAGAGTTATGCCTGCTTCATGCGCAAAAATCTCTTCGACGGGCTGGACATCGCCCCGCAGAACACCAACATCGAAAACGGCATGGCTGCCGACGAGGCGGCCGAATGCGCCCGCTACGACGCATTGCTCGAAGCGCTCCCGCGCGACATCCAGCTTCTGGGGTTGGGGAGCAACGGGCACATCGCCTTCAACGAGCCGGGCACGCCCTTCGGCAGCGGCACGCACGTGGTCACGCTGGCGGAAAGCACCGTCCGCGACAACGCGCGCCTGTTCCGCGATATCGCCGAAGTGCCGCGCAAGGCCTTCACGATGGGCATCCGCCAGATCATGCAGGCGCGGCGCGTCCTCATCCTGGCGTCGGGCGCCAACAAGGCGGACGCCGTGCGCAAAATGGCGCTCGGCCCGGTGACCGAGCAGGTCCCCGCGTCGGTGCTGCAGCTGCATCCCTGCTGCACGCTGATCGTCGACCGGGCGGCGGCCTCGCAGCTGTAAGAACGGATTTTTCGGGCACGTCCGGCGTTTTTGCGCGCGTGCGGAGAAATAGGAGCGCGGTATGACGCTTTCCGAATTGAAAACCGCCCTGGAAGAGGGCGGATATACCTGCGTCGCCTGGTCCGGCGGCGAACTTCTGACCAGCCGCGAGCGGGGCGTAAAGCCGCTGCTTGCCTGGATCCGTGAGGGGCGGGACCTGCGCGGCTGCGCCGCGGCCGACCGCGTGGTCGGCAAGGCGGCGGCGCTGTTGTATGCGTATATGGGCGTTTCGGCGCTGTACGCGGGCGTGGCGAGCGAGCCGGCCGCGGATGTTTTGCGGCGCTTCGGCGTCGACGCCGAGATCGGTCAGGTCGTGCCGCGCATCCGCAACCGCGCGGGCACGGGCTTTTGCCCGATGGAGACGGCCGTGCAGGGGACGGACGACCCCGCCGTTGCCAGAGTCGTCCTCGAAGAAAAGGTGTTCGGCACGGAATAGTCTTTGCCGGTCAAAAAAGAATCTGTCTGCGGGCGGGCCGCTTCCGGGCGGCGCCGCCCGTTTACATTTCTTTAACAAAAACTTTGCATTTCTTTTGCAAAAGAGCATCGTTTCAGAAACATTGCAGCCGTATAATCGGGCCGTAAAAAAGTTCAGGAGGAACGAATCCATGGAAAATGATCTGCAACGGAAGACCGCGGAAAAGATCCGCAGCGCCTACGCGCCGAAAGACGTGCAGGAAAGCAAACTCGACCAATTAAAGGGCCTGGACCGGAAGGTACGCCGCCCGGCGGCAATTTTTGCCTGGGCTTTCGGCACGGCGGGCGCGCTCGTTCTGGGCGTGGGGATGTGCCTGGCCATGGAAGTGATCGGCAGCCTCATGCCGCTGGGGATCGCCGTGGGCGTCGTCGGCATCGCGATGGTCGTCTCCAACTGGTTCATCTATAAGGCGATCCTGAAGTCGCGCAGGGCCAGATACGCCGAGCGCATCGTCTCGCTCAGCGACGAACTTCTGCACACCGTATGATCGTTTTGCGGACAAAAAGCGCAGGCAGCTCCGGCTGCCTGTTTTTTTGTTTTTTCGGCGTCCCGAAAGGTGACTCTATGTAATTTTTTTCGGGTAAAAAATGTTGATATTGCTTGACAGGCGGGGGGGGGTGTTATAATAATTACCGTACAAAAGATCCGGCCTGCGGACCGGTATTATCAGGAGGGTAAAGTATGATGAAAAAAGCAATCCGGACGCTCGTCACCCTGATGCTGGCGCTCGCGCTCGTGTCCTTGTTTGCCGCCTGCGGCACGACGCCCGGCGAAAACGGCGACGATCCCGGCACGGCCCCGGGACCGGACACAACCGTCGACAGCAAAGACCGGTATAAGGTAGACGAAGCCGAATGGGACGCGGCGGCGGCCACGCTGTACGAGGGGCTGACCATGACGGTAAAAGCCATAGAGATCGGGGACGAGGCCAAACAGAACCTGGAGGATATAGCCGACGAGCCGCTTGCCTACAGGGACTATACGGTCACCGGAACCGAAAGCGCCGAAACGATGTTCACTCTTCGCTTCGACGGGAACCGCCTGCTGCTCGACTGGAACGACGCCCTGGATGAGAGCAATAACCGCGTGTTCGACAGCGCTTTTGAACGCGTGTGGAACAACGACGAAGAGGCGTACAATTACTATTGTTACTTAAAAGACGAAACCGGCGAATGGAAAGCGTCTCCGGTGGAATACGGCACCAGAGGCGATCTGGACAGCGATCTCTCCTCCGCAACCCGCGACCCTTCCTATCTCAGTTCAAGCGTAGGCGGAGGGTATTCCGGCATGACGGTAACGGATCCCAACGCGTGGTGGTATAAAGACTTTGTCGATCCGCTGTCGGATATGCTGTTCGATATAGCCTGCAGTATGCGGACCTTCAGCGACACGCAGCCCAAGGCCGCGTTTGACGAAACGACCGATTCGTATAAGATAGACAAAGCGGTCATGAACGGAAACGTATTATACGCCGACGAAAGCAGCTACACCC
>CALVHP010000179.1 GCA_944328405.1 uncultured Clostridia bacterium | reverse complement strand
TTGGTCTTGGTCTGCCCCTCGAACTGCACGTTCTTCATCTTGATGGAAAGGATGGCCGTCAGCCCCTCGCGGAAGTCCTCGCCCATCAGGTTGGCGTCCTTTTCTTTGAGCGCGCCCGAAGAACGCGCGATGTCGTTGAGGCTCTTGGTCAGCCCCGCGCGGAACCCCGTTTCGTGGTAGCCGCCTTCGGGGGTGGGGATGTTGTTCACGAAGGAAAACAGGCTCTCGGTAAAGTCGCCCGTGTGCTGGATGGCAAACTCGATGAGGATGCCGTCCTTTTCGGTCTTGTAGCCGATTGGCTCGGAATACAGCGGCGATTTCCCCTCGTTGAGGTACATCGCAAAGTCGTGCAGGCCGCCGTCGAACTTGTAATCGACCACGATGGGCTTTTTGTCCTCGGGCACGCGCTCGTCGATGAGCACGATCTGCAGCCCCTTGTTCAGGAAGGCCAGCTCTTTGAGCCGCTTGGACACGGCGTCGAAACTGAACGAAACCGTGTCGAACACCGTCGCGTCGGGCTTGAAATGCACGAACGTCCCCCGCTTTTCGGTCTTGACCTTGGTGTCGGTCAGATGCGTTTCGGGCACGCCGGACAGCACTTTGCCCGTCTTTTCGTCCTTGTACGAATGGAACCCCATCTTGAAGACGGTGCCGCGGTACACTTCCACTTTCAGCCATTCGGACAGCGCGTTGGTGACCGACGCGCCCACGCCGTGCAGCCCGCCCGAAAACGAATAGTTGTGCTCGTCGAACTTGCCGCCCGCGTGCAGCTGGGTAAAGACGACTTCCACGCCCGAAACGCCCGTCTTGGGGTGGATGTCGGTGGGGATGCCGCGGCCGTTGTCCTCGACGGACGCGCTGCCGTCTTTGTACAGTCTGACCTCGATGCGGCTGGCGTAGCCGTTCGCGGCCTCGTCGACGGCGTTGTCGACGATCTCCCACAGAATATGGTGCAGGCCCTTCACGCCCGTCGAACCGATGTACATGCCCGGACGCAGGCGCACCGCGTCCAGCCCTTCGAGGATCTTGATGTCTTCGGCGCTGTAATTGTTTCCCGCCATGCTCTCCTCCGCTGTGTAGAATTCAGAATGCGGGCATTTCGCCCCATAATATGTTCAATTATACCATATGTTGCGTTTTTTTTCAAGGAAAACGGCCGAAAAATCCGATTTTTCGTATAAAAGAAACCGGCGCAAAAGCCGCACGCCCTACCGGTGGAAGGCGGCTTTTGCGCCGACCGATCGGCCCGCACACCGAAACGGCGCCGCGCCCTGCCCGCACACCGAAACGGCGCCGCGCCCTGCCCGCGCAGCAAAAGGAACGGGCGCCCCGCACGGCGGAGCGCCCGTTCCGGCTTGTCTATCTTTTTCTTGCCGGGATGCGTTTGATAAATTCCGCGATCGCGGCGAACGCCTCGTCGAAATGCTCGCGCTCGTTCAGAAATTCGTGCCGCGAGCCTTCGATCAGACGCAGAGACACGTCCTTGAGCCCCTGCTTCCGATAAAACTCGTACAGCCGCGTCATCCCCTTTTCGCCGCCGACGGGGTCGGCTTTGCCCGCGATCAGCAAAAGCGGCAGCGATCTGTCCAGCCCTGCGGCGTTCTTCTTTTTGTACAGCCCCGCCATGCCGCGGAAAAAGCTGCGGAAAAAGGCGTTGCTGCACACAAAATTGCAGAAGGGGTCGGCGCGGTACTTTTCGTTGTTCTCGCGGTCGCTGCTCAGCCACTGCCAGTCGCCCTCGCCGAACTTTTTGTCGTAGCCGCCGAACACGAGCTTGTTCACGAAGTCCGCCGGCGCGTCCTCGCCCTTGCACGCGCCGCACACGCCCGAAACAAATTTGCCCGCGCGCACCGCCGCGCCACTCTGACGCGCGCTGCCCGCCACGATCGCCCCGTCCAGAAAGCGCGCGTACTTTTCCAAAAACGCCTGCGTCAGAAAGGAGCCGTACGAAAACCCGAACAGCACGTATTTCAGCCCCTTGTATTTTTCGCCGTAAAATCTGGCGATGCCGGCCATGTCCTTGACGGTGTCGGCAAACATGTCCCCTTCGGCGTAGCCGAGCGTTTCGGCGTCGGTATCCCCGTGCCCGCGGTGGTCGTCCGCCACCACGGCGTAGCCCATCGCGTTGAGCGCGCGCGCAAACTTGTCGTAGCGCGCCGCATATTCGTTCATGCCGTGCGCGATCTGCACCACGCCGACGGGCTCTTTCACGTCCGTCCATTCGCGCACGAAGATCTGTTTCCGGTCAAAGGATTCAAAAATCAAAGCGGTATCCTCCCGTTGCTTTCCGCCATTGTACCGCAAGCCGCCCCGTTTGTAAAGCGCTTTTTTGTTTTTTGCGGAACGCACCCCCTTTCTTCCCCCAAAAAACGATCCCGCCGCCCTCCCCGCGGGCATGACGCGCCCCGCCTTTCCATATACTAAAGGAGCGGACTGGGCCGCGCGCCGCGCAGACAGCCCCGCCCGCAGGAGGCACCCCTATGCAGAAGATCGTCCTCACCGGCGGCGGAAGCGCCGGGCACGTGACGCCCAACCTGGCGCTGCTCCCCTCGCTGCGCGCCCTGTGCGACGTGGTGTATATCGGCACGGACGGCATCGAACGCCGCCTGCTGCAAAACACGGGCGTTCCCTTTTACACCGTAAAGGCGCCCAAGCTGGTGCGCGGCTCGCTTTTCGCCAACCTCGCCCTGCCTGTGCGCTTTGCGCTGAGCCTGCGCGCGGCCAGGCGCGCCCTGCGCGCCATCCGGCCCGCCGCCGTGTTTTCCAAGGGCGGCTATGCCGCCCTGCCCGTCGCCTGGGCCGCCGCCTCGCTGCACATCCCCGTCGTCACCCACGAGAGCGACCTTTCCCCGGGGCTGGCCAACAGGCTCATCGCGCGCCGCGCCCGCGCCGCGTTGACCAGCTTCCCCGAAACGGCCGCCAAACTGCCCCGCGGCCGCTACGCCGGTTCGCCCGTCCGCCCCGAACTGCTGCGGGCAGACCGCGCCGCGGCCCTGCGCAAATACGGCTTTTCGGGCGGAAAGCCCGTCCTGCTGTGCTTCGGCGGCGGCAGCGGCAGCGCCGCCCTCAACGCCGCGCTCGAAGGGGCGCTGCCCGCCCTTCTGCCCCGCTTCGACGTGCTCCATCTCTGCGGCAAGGCGGGCGCATCCGATAAAAATAAAAGCGCATTGTCCGCAAAAGACGGATACGTACGCCTGGAATTTGAACGCGACATGGCGTCTGCCTACGCCGCGGCCGACCTGGCTTTGGCGCGCGCCGGCTCCAACACCGTGTTTGAACTTCTCGCCCTGAAAAAGCCTTCCCTGCTCGTCCCGCTCGAAAATAAACGTTCGCGCGGCGACCAGGTGGAAAACGCCCTGTACTTTCAGCGCCGCGGCCTCGTCCGCGTGCTGCGCGAGCGCGACCTCAGCCCCGCCGTCCTCCCGGCCGCGCTGAACGATCTGGCCGACGACGGCGCCCTGCGCGCGGCCCTGCAGGCCGGCGCCTTCCGCAGCGGCAACGCCGCCATCGTGCAGGAACTGCAGAAATACCTGCGCTGATCCCTTCCCCGCCCTTCCCTTCCGTCAAACCCTTCCCGCCCGCCGTACAGGCGGCCCGCCGCCCGGCTGCCGCGCGCAAAAACGATCGCGTCGCCCCCGCAACCACCCCTCCCCGCTCCGCCGTCCAAAAGCCGCACGCCCGCCGCGCAAAAGCGCCCGTCCCACTCGGGCGCGGCGGGCAGGCGGCAAAATATAAGGAATTTGCCCGTACAATGCGGCGGCGCCCCGCACAAGCGGGGCGCCGCCATCTGCATTTTTTGTTTACCGTTTCGTCTGCACGGCAAATCCCAGCGTTTTCAGAAAGTTCCTGCACAGGTCCACCCACGGGCGCACGTACGCGCATTCGGGGCGGATGGGGACGGAAGGCTCCGTCTCTTCGGTGCACACCGTCATCCCGTGCCAGCCGTCGCGGAAGATGTGCAGTTCGACGGGCACGCCCGCTTGCAGGTATGCCTCGTACAGCCGCACGGCGTTCT
>CALVHP010000178.1 GCA_944328405.1 uncultured Clostridia bacterium | reverse complement strand
AACGGGCCGCAGTTGTTCACCTTCACCTTTAACGAGACGGGCACCATCGTCACCTTCAACGGGGTCCAGATCTGGAACACCGATAAGTGGACGATCAAGACCTTTACGGACGGCAAGGCGTACGTCGGCATCTTCTCGGGTACCGGCACGCTGGATATCACCACCCGCACCAATCCCGCTTCGCCCGTGGCCAACACGTACGGGCTGGAGTATGAACTCGGCTCGGACAACGATGTTTCCTTCCCGATGTACAACACCATGGCGGTCTCTGCCGTCAAGTACAACGGCACGGCGCTCGAAGCGGAAGACTATGCCTTTGCCGACGGCGAACTCACCATCAAGGCGAGTTTCCTGAAAACCGTCGCCTATGCCGACGTGCTGCGCTTTACCGTCGTCGCCGACGGCGGGGTGGAAGTCAAAGCCAACGTCAAGGCGCTGTGCGAAGTGAACGCCGAAAAATCGCTGGTCGCCACCGTCGGGACGGACGGTGCCGTTTACAGCCAGGCGTTCGCCGGAAAAACGGTCACGACCGGCGTGGACATGGCGGCGAACGAGACCCTGACCGCGGACGAGGACTACACCGTTTCCGACGACGGCACGATCACGCTGGCGAAAGAACTCTTTGACGCCGCGGGTACGTACTCGTATGCGGTCGTGGCGGACAACGAGCTTTCCTTCCTGATGGCGATCCACCAGACGTATACGGACGGCTGGGCCAGCCAGGACGGCAAGAGCAACGGCTCCGTTTCGGGCGGCGCGCTGGCCGTCAAGGGCGAAAGCAAGTATCTGCGCGAAGAGCTGGTCGACCTTTCCAAAGGCGCCGTCGCCTTCACGCTCGACATCGACAAGATCAACGGCTACTATAAGAGCGGCCTGGACGGCTCGACGGACGCGCACATCGACATCAGCCTGTACGACATGTTCAGCGGCAACACCGTCACGCTGGCGGTGTACGCGAACGACACCGAAGACAGCGGTTCGTACCTCGGCTACTTCGTCCTCTCCATCCGCGACAAAAACGGCAACCGCGTGTTCGTCAACAACACGGCCATTGCCGACAGCACGAACTTCACCGACGCGGGCGTCATCGGCGAGAATTACGTCGAGATCGGCATGAGCGGCAACACGCTGACGGTGACGTTCAACGACGATGTGTTCTATCTCGACATCGGCACGACGACGGTGCTGACGCATTTGCAGCTCGGCGCGGCTTCGACGGCGGATATCGGCGACGCGAAGAACGAATTTTCGATCGCGCCGTGCGCGGTACGGGAGCCTTCCACCGATCCGGATCCTTCCGACCCGTCCGATCCCTCCGATCCTTCCGATCCGTCCGATCCCGTCGGGCCCGGAACGAGCGACGGATGCGGCGGCTGCAACGGCTCTGCCGTCGGCACGGCCGGCACGGTGCTGGCTGTGGCGATCGCGGCGGGCGCGCTCTTTGCCTTGACGCTCGGCAGAAAGAAGAAAGACTGATCGATCCTGTACAAGAACGGGGCGGCGGACGGAAACGGCGTTTCCGCCCGCCTGCCCCGCAAAGGTTGATACTATGCAAAAAACCGGTAAACAAATTTCGCCGCTGTGGATCGCCCTGGCGGCGGTCGCTCTGGCGGGGGTGATCGCCTTTGCGGTGCTGACGGGCGTTGCGGCGTCCGCCGCCGGCGGAAGCGACCCGCTGCCCGTCGCCGCGGGCGAAAACGCGGCCTATATGGCGGAAAGCGAGACGCATTTCGCCGCCGCCGACGGGGCGGGGACGCTGCGCTGTTACGAAAAGGCCGGCGGCACGCTGCTGTGGGCCTACCAGAAGCCCGCGGCGGACGGCGCCGCGGCGCCGCTCGTTCTGGCCGTCGAACTGTTCGGCGGGCAGGTGTTCGCCCTGTACGACGACCGCACCGTGCTGCGCTTCGACGCGGACGGCGCCGGCGCGCCGGAAGGAGCACTCGCGACCAACTACGTGCCGCAGTCGTTTTCCTTCCCCGAAAGCGGGACGCTGTTCGCCGTGTACGGCGCGGTGGGGCAGCGCCGCGAGGTGTACCTGCTGCGCACCGACTTCGGCGGAACGCCCGAAGCGCCTGCCAGCTACCGCAGCTATCCCAAACTCGACGGCGGCGAATACGCCGTCAGCTCGGGCGGCGTGGAGACGGGCGTGCAGGGGATCTATGTTTCGGAAGACGAGCACGTCTATGTGGCGTCCGACGTGTACACCGTGCGCCGGTTCACGGCGAACGGCATGGCGGACGGGTACGAGCAGTTCCCGGTCGCGGCGGAAAAGCTGGCGGCGTTCTGCGCCAGCGGCGAAGGCTTTGCGGGCGTCGACCTGCTCGGCAACTTCTACCGCATGGACGCGCAGTTCGGAACGCTTTCGGTGCAGAACCTCGGGCAGACCTTTGTGCGGGTGCGCCGCGCCGGCGGCATGTTTTACGGCGAAAGCGCCGCGAACGTCGTCGGGGTGAGTGCGGAAGAGGGGCCGCTGTTTTCTTTGGCTTCGGGCGGAGAGCCCGTCTGCCTGGCGGCGGAGACGTCCTTCGCCCTGCGCGGAGCGGGCGGCGTGCGCTACATCGGCGTCGAAAGCGCCGTTTCGATGGACGTTTTCGGCGGCCTGCTGCCCGTATTCATCCCGCTGCTGGCGGCGTTCGCCCTGTTTTTGTGTTACGCGGGGGCGAGCGTATGGCGGCCGGTGCGCGTGCGCGTCAACGGCGCGTTCCGCGTCTGCGGCAGGACGTTCGTCCGGCACCGCTTCGCCTACCTGGGGCTGATCCCCACCTTTGCGCTGCTGGCCGTGTTCTATTACTGGCCCATCCTGCGCGGGTTCGCGCTCTCGTTTTTCAACTACAACGGCGTGACGAGCGAATTTGTGGGGCTGCAGAACTTCGCCGCGGTGCTGCGCAACACGCAGTTCTGGGGTTCGGCGGTGACGATGCTCATCCTGCTGGTCACGGACATCGCGAAGGCCATCGTGCCGCCGCTCCTGTTTGCGGAATTCATTCTGGCGGTGCGGAACAAAAAGTTTTCTTTCATCGTGCGCGTGCTGCTGTTCGTGCCGGGCATCCTGCCGGGGGTGGCGGGCACGCTGGTATGGGTGAACGGCGTGTTCGGCGGAAACAGCTACGGGCTGCTCAACAGCATCTGTTCGCTGTTCGTGCCCGGGTTCGTGCAGACGTGGATCGGGCCGTACCTCGAAACGCGGTCGCTCATCTCCATCATCATGTTTTCCTTCCCGTGGGTGGGGTCGTACCTCATCTTTTACGGCGGCGTGATGGGGATCCCGAACTCGCTGTTCGAGGCGGCGGAACTGGACGGCTGCGGGTGGTGGAGGCGCATGGCGACCATCGACCTGCCCCTCATCTTCGCGCAGCTCAAATACGTGTTCATCACGTCGTTCATCGCCTCGGTGCAGGATTACGGCCGCCTGTTCATCACCGACCAGGCCACCGGCCACGGGCTGAAAGTGCCGGCGCTGATCATTTACGAGAACATTTACAAGGGAGGCAGCGAGCCGAACTACGGGCTTTCCAGCGCGATGAGCATGTTCATCTTC
>CALVHP010000177.1 GCA_944328405.1 uncultured Clostridia bacterium | reverse complement strand
AAAACCGATGAGGTAAAGGAGTAGCCGGCTATCACGGATCTTTCAGAGAGCTTCCGGCGGTGGAATGGAAGCAGTCCGATGCAGGTGAATGGATTACCGAGGGCGGGGGCGAAAGGGCGTTCCGAGTAGTTTCCGACGTGGCTTTCACGTTACAGGAAGAGGGTATGATGGTACCTGCAACGAGGCGGCATTTGCGTGCCGTAAATTTGGGTGGCAACACGGTTTATTCGTCCCAAGCGAATGGAACCGTGCTTTTTTTATGCCAAAAATTTATTTTTCAGGAGGAAACAACAATGGCCAAACAACCGATCCCGTACAAGATCTACCTTTCCGAAGACGAGATCCCCAGACAGTGGTACAATCTCAACGCGGCGATGAAGCGCAAGCACGATCCGTTTCTCAACCCCGCGACGCTCGAGCCGTGCACCGCGGACGATTTGCGGCCAGTGTTCTGCGATGACTGCGTCGGGCAGGAGCTGAATCGCACCGACCTGTATATCGATATTCCCGAAGAGATCCGCAGTTTCTATAAGATGTACCGGCCGTCGCCGCTGGTGCGCGCCTATTGCCTGGAAAAGGCTCTCGGCACGCCGGCAGAGATCTATTACAAGTTCGAAGGCAACAACACGTCCGGCTCGCATAAGCTCAATTCCGCGGTGGCGCAGGCCTATTACGCCAAAAAGCAGGGGCTGAAATCCATCACCACCGAAACGGGCGCGGGGCAGTGGGGCACCGCCCTTTCGATGGCGGCTTCGTATTTCAACCTGGATCTGACCGTTTACATGGTCAAGGTCTCCAGCGAGCAGAAACCCAACCGCAAAGAAGTCATGCGTACCTACGGCGCCAAGGTCATCGCTTCGCCTTCGGATACGACGTCGGCCGGGCGCAAGATCCTCGAAGAGTTTCCCGGAACGGGCGGCTCCCTCGGGTGCGCCATCAGCGAGGCGGTGGAAAAGGCGGTCACGTCCGATTCCTGCCGTTATGTCCTGGGCAGCGTGCTCGACCATGTCGTGCTGCACCAGTCGATTATCGGGCTGGAGAGCAAAGCGGCCATGGAAAAATACGGCATCGAGCCGGACGTCGTCATCGGCTGCTGCGGCGGCGGTTCCAACTTCGGCGGGCTGATCGCCCCGTTCATGGGCGACAAGATCGCGGGAAAGAACAACATCGAATTTATCGGCGTCGAACCCGCCAGCTGCCCGTCCATGACCCGCGGGAAATATGTATATGATTTCTGCGACAGCGCGAAGATCACGCCGCTCGCGCGCATGTACACGCTCGGGAGCGGTTTCATGCCTTCGCCCAACCATGCGGGCGGGCTCCGCTACCACGGCATGAGCCCGATCGTCTCCGAACTGTATCACGAAGGGTATATGCGCGCCGTCGCGGTCGAGCAGACCAAAGTGTTCGAAGCCGCGGAACAGTTTGCCCGCGTCGAGGGCATTCTGCCGGCGCCCGAATCCAGCCACGCCATCCGCGTCGCCATCGACGAGGCGCTCAAATGCAGGGAAACGGGCGAGAAAAAGAAGATCCTCTTCGGCCTTACGGGCACCGGATATTTCGACATGACCGCGTACAAACAGTACAACGACGGCACGATGAGTGACCGCATCCCGACCGACGAAGACCTCGCGCAGGGCTTTGCCTCCATCCCCGATATTCCGCAGAACAAATAAATTAAAAACCGTTTACAATCGGAATAAACCATGGTATAATAGAGGGAGAACGAAACGTTCCCCTCTGTTTTCGGGCGTTTTTTCAATAAAATTCGGGGTTTTGTTATGCGTTTACAGGATCTGTACGGCGTTGGCGCCGGCCGCGCGGCTTTTGCCCGGCGCGTTGCGGCGCTTTCGGCACAGTTCTCCAAAAATTTCGGCGCTGCGCCGGCCGCGTGGTTCTCTTCTTCGGGCCGCGCGGAGATCGTCGGGAATCATACCGACCACAATCACGGCAAAGTGCTCGTGGCGGCGATCAGCTGCGATATCCTTGCGGCCGTCCGGAAGAGGAACGACGATACCGTCTGCATCCGTTCGGAAGGCTTTCCCGCGGTGCGTTTTTCCCTGGCCGACCTCGCTCCCGATCCTTCCGAGCAAGGCAAGAGCGTGGCCCTGGCGCGCGGGGTGGCGAAGGCGATCGCCGACCGCGGTTATACGCTCGGCGGCTTCGACGCCGTGACGGAGAGCACGATTTTCCGCGGGGCGGGGGTCTCCTCGTCGGCGGCTTTTGAAGTGCTCGTTGCGGAAATTTTCAACGACCTCTATCTCGGCGGCGCGCTGAACAAGGTCGATAAAGCGATCATTTCGCAGTATGCCGAAAACGTCTATTTCGGGAAGCCGTGCGGCCTTCTGGACCAGACCGGCATTTCGCTGGGCGGGATCAACAAAGTCGATTTCCGCGACCCGTCCGCCCCGGCGATCGAAAACCTGACTCCGCCGGAGGGCTATACGCTCGTGATCACCAATACCGGCGGGTCGCATGCGGCGCTCACCGAGCATTACGCCGCGATCAAGACGGAAATGCGCGAAGTCGCCGCCTATTTTGGGGCGGAAGTGCTGCGAGAAGTGCCGTACGAACGGTTTTTTGAAGCGCTCCCGCAGCTGCGCAAACGCGTATCCGAGCGGGCGATCTTGCGGGCGTTTCATTTCTTTGAAGAGAACGAGCGCGTCGACGCGGCTGCGGCGGCTCTGAAAACGGGAGACGTTGCCTCGTTTTTGGCGTCGATCGAGGCTTCCGGCGTGAGCAGCCTGAACTGCCTGCAAAACTGTTTCGTGCCGGGCAGCTGCGAACAGCCTGTCACGCTTGCGTTGCATATGTCTGACCGGCTTATCCGGGGCGGCGCGGTCCGCGTGCACGGAGGCGGTTTTGCGGGAACGGTGCTGGCTTATCTTTCCGACGCCGAAGCGGCGGCCTATGCCGCGGCGATGGGGCGGGTGTTCGGGGCGGACAACGTCTTTACGGCGCATGTCCGTCTGCCCGGTACGATCCGCATCGTGCCGGAAGAATTGGCGTAACTTGCTGCGCGGCAGCAATTTCGATAAATCATCGGGGAGGACAGTTTTATGATTCAGACGAGCGTGTTCGGCAAAACGATAGACGGGAAGGACGTGATGGCCTTCAAACTCAGAGACGGCGCCAACGAGGCGGTCATCCTCAATCGCGGCGGGATCATCCAGTCCCTCAAAATCGCCGACAAAGAAGGCAATCCCGTCGACGTCGTGCTCGGGTACAACGATGTGGCCGGCTACGAGAACAACGGCGGCTATCTCGGCGCCCTGATCGGGCGCGTCGGGAACCGCATCGAAAAGGGCCGGCTGGTCATCGACGGGCAGGAGCATTCGCTGTACTGTAACGACCGCGGCAACCATCTGCACGGCGGCAAAAACGGCTTCGATAAAAAACTCTGGAACTATGTATTCACCGATTCCAATACGCTGGAACTGAGCCTCATCAGCCCGGACGGCGATGAGAATTATCCCGGCAATCTCAACGTGCAGGTCCGCTATACGTTTTTGAACGGCGAACTGAAGATCGATTATCTCGCCATGTCGGATAAGCGTACGGCGATCAACCTGACCAACCACGCCTATTTCAACCTCGACGGAGAGGGGAGCGGCAACGTGCTTGACACGCTCTTGTGGCTCGATGCGGACCGCATCACCCCGACGGACGAAACGCTCATCCCGCACGGAGAGTTCCGCAACGTCGAAGGCACGCCTTTCGATTTCACGCGGCCGCACCGCATCGGCGAGTGCATCGGCGACACCGACGATCCGGATATCCGTAACCAGAACGGTTACGACGTCTGTTATGTCTGCAACAAACCCGCAGGCGCCTATGCGAAGATCGCCGAGGCGGAGAGCGAGCGCACGGGGATCGCGATGGAAGTATACACCGATAAGCCGGCCGTGCAGCTGTATACCGGCAACGGGCTGCGCCAGAACGGGAAATCGGGCTACTACAACCGCTACTACGGGTTCTGCCTGGAAACGCAGTTCATCCCCAACGGCGTGAACTGCCCGGCGTATGCGGCGCTCGGCGACGCGATTTATGATAAAAACAAGATCTACCATTTCACGACCGTCTATAAATTTTTTGTGAAGTAAGGCGGAAAGGGATATTTCATGAAATATATGATAGCTTCCGACGTCCACGGCTCGGAAACGTATGCCGCCAGACTGGCGCAGCGTTTTGAGGAAGAAGGCGCCGATCACCTGTTTTTGCTGGGGGATATCTACAACCACGGCCCGCGCAACCCGCTGCCGGAGGGGTACCGTCCGCTCGGCGTGGCGGCGGTCCTCAACCGCCTGGCGCCGCGCATGACCGTGCTCAAAGGGAATTGCGACAGCGACGTCGATACGCTCATCTCCGATTTTGCGTTCGTGGCGGAGGCGGTGCTCGTCGACGGCGGCAAAAAGATCTTCCTGCAGCACGGAGACCGTTACAGCATCGACGCGCTCCCGAAAAACTGCGGAGACGCGTTTGTCTACGGGCATTATCA
>CALVHP010000176.1 GCA_944328405.1 uncultured Clostridia bacterium | reverse complement strand
TTACTCGCGCTGATCTATGTCGCATTTATCAGCCTCGGTCTGCCGGATTCGCTGCTCGGTTCCGGATGGCCGACGATCCATGCAGACCTGCATGTCCCGGTGTCCTACATGGGCATCGTATCCATGGTGATTTCCGGAGGAACGATCGTTTCCAGTCTCTTGTCCGACAAACTGACGCGAAAACTCGGCACAAGGATCGTAACGGTCGTCAGCGTCCTTCTCACGGCGATTGCGCTGTTCGGCTTCTCGTTTGCAACGAAGTTCTGGATGCTCATCGTCTTCGCCGTTCCGTACGGACTCGGTGCGGGTGCGGTCGACGCCGCCTTGAACAACTATGTGGCGCTCCATTACAAAGCGAAGCATATGAGCTGGCTGCACTGCTTTTGGGGCGTGGGCACCATCGTAAGCCCGTTCGTGATGAGTTTCGCGCTGACGAATTCGACCTGGCACGACGGGTACAGGATCGTCGGCTATATCCAGCTCGGCATAACGCTTTTGCTGTTCGGGACTCTGCCGGTGTGGAAAGTCAATCAGAAGACAGACGCGGCGCCGCAAAAGCAGGTCGGGCTGTTCGGGGCATTCAAAATAAAAGGCGTTCCGTTTCTGCTGATCGGGTTTTTTGCGTACTGTGCCGCCGAGGCTACGGCGATGAATTGGGCAAGCACGTATTTCGCGGAAGTGAAGGGCGTATCGGCTGAGCAGGCGGCGCAGCTGGCCTCCCTTTTCTATATCGGGTTGACGGCAGGAAGATTTATAAGCGGGTTTGCCGCGGACAAAATCGGCGACAGAAAAATGATTCTGCTCGGGACCGCCATTCTGATCTGCGGCATCGTCGTTTTGATGATCCCGGCGTCCCCGGCTGTTGCCATTGCAGGCTTTATCGTGATCGGTTTCGGCTGTGCGCCCATATATCCTTGCGTGATCCATTCCACGCCTGCCAACTTCGGGGCGGAAAATTCCGGCTCGGTCATCGGCATACAAATGGCCGGCGCCTATGTCGGGTCTACCTTCATTCCGCCGCTGTTCGGGGTGCTCGGCCGATGGCTCGGGTTTGAGATCATGCCCGTTTATCTCGGCGTCTTTGCGGCTTTGATGGTGATCATGACGGAGCTGACGTTCAGGATGACGGCAAAAACAAAGGAGCGAAAGGGGACAGACCAATGATACTCAACACCGGCGCAAGAACGGATACCGCGCAGTATTTTTCGGCGTGGCTGTTAAAACGGTTTGAAGAAGGCTTCGTCTATACGCGCAATCCGCTCTTTCCGAACAAGGTCACGAAATACATTCTTTCTCCGGACAAGATCGACTGCGTTTTGTTCTGTTCCAAAAATTACGCGCCCATCCTGCCGCGCCTGCGCGAGATCACGGACAAATACCGCACCTACTTTCATTACACGATCACCGCCTACGGCAAGGACGTCGAGCCGGGCGTGCCGTCCGTCGGAGAAAGCATGGCGACGCTTGTGGAACTTGAAAAGATCGTCGGCAAAGAGAAAATATCCTGGCGGTACGACCCCGTATTGCTGACCAAAGAGTATACGGTCGGGCGGATCCTCGATACGTTTGCCTGTATGGCGGAAAAACTTGCGCCGCACATCGACCGATGCATTTTCAGTTTCGTAGAGATGTACAAAAAGCTGGAAATCAATATGCCGGAACTTATCCCGATGACGCAGGCGGAACAGAAGCGCATCGCCGAAGGGTTGGGGAAAATTGCGGCGAAATACGGCATATGGCTGCAGACGTGCGGGACCAACGGCGATTGGTCGCGCTACGGCATTCATGCTTCCGGCTGTGCTACGCTGGAAATTTTGGGGAAGGCCAACGGCTGTGCGTTCCGCGATATCCGGCACAAGGGGCTGCGCGACGGCTGTCATTGCATCGAAAGCCGTGATGTCGGCGCGTACGCACCTGCCTGAACGGCTGCAAATATTGCTATGCCAACCAAAGCCCGAAAAAAGCGCGGGAGAATTTCCGCCTGCACGACCCGGATTCACCGCTCCTGCTCGGGCATCTTAAAGAGGACGATATCTTGATTGAGGGGAACCAGAAGAGTTTTTTGCGATCGACGGGCGTACAGCTTTCGCTGTTCGACAACAACGGATCATAGACCGGCAAAGCGCTGAGGAATCATGCGGGGAGACCCGTCCGGGAAATGGAAGCGAACGAGGTGAATGTATGCCTGAACTGCCCGAAGTGGAAACGGTGCGGCGCGTTCTTGAACCGCACTTGCTGAAAAGAACGATCGCAGGGCTGCGGATCTGCAATCCGCAGATCATCGCCGCGCCTTCGTCCGATCGGATTGCCGCCGGCGTGACGGGGCAAAAGATCGCGGCGTTTGTGCGTCGGGGGAAATTTTTACGGCTGCTGTTTGACGGCGGCGATTTTCTTACCGTTCATCTGCGCATGACGGGGAGCCTGATCGTCCAGCCGCAGGGCGCGCCGGCCGAAAAGCATACGCACCTTGCGTTCGCTCTTGACGACGGCAACGAGCTGCGGTATGAAGACGTGCGGCGCCTGGGGAAGTTTTGGTTTGCGGAATGCGGAGAGAAGGATCCGAGCGGCGTGGAAAAGTTGGGCGTTGAACCGTCTGACGCCGCGCTGACTGCGGCATATCTGTGCGGCAAATGCCGGAAGAGCAGAAAACCCGTCAAGTCGATGCTGCTTGACCAGAGCGTCGTTGCGGGGATCGGCAATATTTATTCGGACGAGATCCTTTTTGCTGCGGGGATCCGCCCGGACCGACCGTGCGACACGCTTTCCGACGGCGACTTTGAACGCCTTTCGGCAGTCATCCCGGAACGGTTGGCGTTCTTCACGGAAAAGAATGCGGTTTCCTTCGAAGAATATATTTCCGGCCGAGGGAAAGACTATCGCAATACGCCGTATTTGCAGGTCTATGGGAAGGGCGGCGGGGCATGCCCCGTCTGCGCGGCAACGTTGCAGCGCATCGTTCTCGGCGGCAGAAGCTCTGTTTTCTGCCCGCATTATCAAAAATAATGGAAACGTGCGGAGCTGAAAATTTGGGGGGCTGCCGCGGAGCGGACAATAAGAAAAGCCGCCTGATTCTGTCGGCGATCAGGCGGCTTTTTGGTACTCCCGGCGGGAATCGAACCCACAGGCCCCTTAGGAGCAATAAGAATTAAGCGTTATAGTGTGCATTATAGCCTTTTTAAGACGTTTTGTCCACTATGAACGTTTATTTTTTTGTCTTTTTTGCGTTATACGCGGCAGCTTTCATCTTATGTATTT
>CALVHP010000175.1 GCA_944328405.1 uncultured Clostridia bacterium | reverse complement strand
TTTCGCTCATCAATTTTCTTCTTGCCAATACTGTAAACGCCTTTTGAAACAGTTTTCACGATTCCTTCTTCTTCAAGTCGGTTAAAGATTTTCAATAATGTTTTATAAGGAATATCCGCAAATACGGTATTACGAACAACTGAAATATCTATTAATCCTTTACTGTGCTTTCCACAATACTCTCTTACTTGCTTTGTATAATTCACTTTTATTTCCCCTCTTTTGTTTCATTATAACATATTTTTTACATAAAGAAAAGTCGACACCTTCTGTTTTCAGAAAATGTCGACTTTTTATCTTGGCGCAGAGAAAGGGATTTGAACCCTTGGTGCTCTTGTAGGAGCACACACGATTTCGAGTCGTGCGCGTTCGACCACTCCGCCATCTCTGCATCGGCGGCGCAATTTTTACGCCGTACTTAAAGATTATACCTGTTTATTTCGGATTTGTCAATCTTTCTGGCAGATATTTTATGGCAAAACAGGTCAAAATACCGACCAGAATGCCCGCGGCGACGCTGAACGCGCAGACAAAGGGCAGCTGCACGAACAGCCCGGGCGCCTCCGTCACGGCGACGGCGACGCAGGTGCGCGCAATGTTGCTCAGCACCGCCCCCGTCACGCTGATTGCCACCAGGCTCACGCGCGGGAACACCGCCGCGTACAGCGAAGCCATCGCCAGATACGCGCACAGGCTCCCCGCCAGGTTGAACAGAAGGGTAAACCCCGCGCCCGTGAACGCGGCCGTGAGCAGGTTTTTGCCCAAAACGAACAAAAAGGCGTCGCGTGCGCCGAACACGGCGATCACGAACAGGAGGAAACAGTTGGCCAGCCCGATCTTGACGTACGGCGCCATCGGCAAAAGCGGCGGGACCAGAGATTCGATCAGAAACACGATGCTTGCCGCCGCCAGCAGCATTCCCAACTCTGCGACGCGGCGGGCGGAAAATTTTTTCATATGTCCGTCTCGACCCCCGCTCCTTCGATCTCGATGCGCAGTTCGTGCGGCACGCACACGATGACGCCGCTGCCGATCGCCCCGAACGACTCGCATGTGTGGTCGGGGCAGTCGGCCTCGCGCACCGAGACCTGCCCGCCCGACACCTCGATCACGTTGTAACCGGAATAGGCCTTCCCCTCTTCGTACCGCCGCACGGCGCCGTCTTCGGCCGTGAATACGAACACGGCGTCTTCGCTCAGCGAGGCCGTAAAAATCGTTTCGCCCCGCCAGATCACCGAAAACCGGTCGCCCGGCGCGGCGCGGTACAAAAACGCCAGGAGCGTGAACAGCGCCACCAGCAAAAGCGCCGCCGCGTACACCGCGACGTCGCCCTTCCGGAAAAACGTTTTCTTTCGGATCTCTCCGATCTTTTCGGCTCTGTCCATGCCACGCAAGCTCCCCGGCGTTCAGCGCGCCTGCCGATCCGCCATCGCGGCGATGTATTCCGTTTCGCGTGCGTCGGGCGGCACGTCGTCGGACGCGTCCGCAACCGCGGCGCGGGCAAACACCTCTTCCGAAAAATACCCTTCGCTGCCGATCATCCCGTCAAACTCGGTGCGGCCGTAAACGCTGCAATTTCCGATGACGTAGTAGCGAAAATCGCGCGTGATGACGACGGCCGCCACGCCCTGTTCTTCCGCCAGGCGTTCATAAAAAGCCAGCGCGTCGGTCAGGGGCATGCAGAACCCCGCCGTCGAATAGGCGTCCGCCGCGGCGGCGGCATACGGCACGTCGAGCGGCACGAGCACGGTGACGCTGATCACCCCGTTGTCGGCGGGCTTGCCGTCGGACGGGTCGATGATGTGCGGATAGATCTTCCCTTCGTACACGTAAAACCGGTAATTGTCGGCGCTGGTGCTCACGGCGACGTCGGACAGTCCCGCCAAAAACAGCGCCTGCCCGGCCCCCGCGCCGGAGGTGACTGCCGAGCGCGGATTGTCGACCGAGGCGGTATAGCCCAGGCCCGTTTCATCGTCCTGTTTTTGCCCGAGGAGAACGGAGCCGGACATCACCGTGACGGTGCACGAGACCTCGTGCCCCGCGTATTTTTCACGGATGTACGCCGCCGCAACGTCGCACATGTATCCCTTGGCGATGCCGCCGAGGTCGAGCCCCGCGCCGTCCGTCTGTTTGACGACGCTCCCTTCCGCAAAGGAACAACTCTCAAACGAAGACAGCGCGAGCGCCTCTTCGAGCGCCGCGGCAGACGGCTCTTCGCGCGGGACGGAATACTGTCCTTCGAAGCGGGGCGTGAACCCCCACAGATCGCTCAGCGGGTACAGCGCGGGCGAAAATGCCCCGCCCGTCTGCCCATACAGGGAGGCGGCCAGACGGAGCATGGCCTGCGTGTATTCGCCGACGGCGACCGATTCGCCCGCCGCCGCGGCGTTGACGCGCGAAACGTCGCTGCCTTCGCGGTCGGCGGAAACCTCGTCTTCGACCGCCCGCAGAAGCGAGGCGATCTCCCCTTCCAGCGCGTCCCGCTCGCGCGAAGAGAGAGGCGTCCCGTCGACGTAAACCGCGTCCGACAGGGAAAATTCGATGAAATAATCGTCCGCCGCCTGCCCGCAGGCGCACAGCGCGAACAACCCCGCCGAGGCAAGCGCCAGGGCGAGCGCCCGTCTGATTTTTTTGCCGAACCCGGCGAACTTCTGCAAACTCAGCGGTCTCCGTAAAAGATCAGCCCGAGCGTGCCCGGCCCGCAGTGCGTGCCGATGACCGGCCCGACGATCTGGCTGTCGACCTGCACGTCTTTGCCGAAAGCGGCGCGGATGGCTTCGACCATCGCGTCGCCCGTTTCGGGGCAGTCGGCCTGCATGACCTTGATGCGGTAACCGGTGTTGCAGTTGTGCTCGCGCATGAGGCGGATGAATTCCGAGATGACCTTTTTGGAACCCTTGATGCGCCCCACGCTCTGCAGCGTGCCGTCTTCCATGATGGAGATCAGCGGCTTGATGCCCAGCAGTTTGCCGAACGCGGCCGTCACGGCCGAAGTGCGCCCGCCGCGCTTGAGATAAACCAGATCGTCCACCACAAAGTAGACCACGGTGTGCGCGCGCAGCTGTTCCAGGTACGCTTCCAGCTCGTCCATCGAAACGCCTTCTTTCCACTTTTTGGCGGCGTAATAGACCTGGAACCCCGTACCGAAGCTGATGGCCCTGGTATCGAAGGTGCGGATCACGCGGTCGGGATATTTGGCTTTGAGCGCCTCGATCGCGCGGTCCATCCCCTCGAACGTGGCGGACATCTTGTGCGAAAAGCTGATGTAATAGATATCCTTCCCTTCCCGGAGTACCGGCTCGAAATAATCGATGTAATTCTGCTCGTTGATGGCCGAAGTCGTCGGCACGGCGCCCGCGCGCATGCGGTCGAAAAAGTGTTTGAAGTCGGTCGCTTCGCCGAGGTCGTAGTCGTATTCCTGCCCGTCGAGCACATAGGGCATGCGGATCACGCGCAGGCCCAGTTCCTGCGCCTCGGTATACCACAGCTCGCTGTTGGTGTCGCAAAATAGTTGATACATAGGCCGTTTTTCTCCCTTTCGCGCGGGCTTGCCGCCCGCACGGACGTAACTGTTCCCATTATACAATATTTGTTCGGAATTGGCAACCGTTCGCCGCGCATATCCGAAAAACCCGTCCCTAAAATCGCTTGTGCGCGGGCTTCGCCTTTTCGCGTTCGAGAAGGCGGCAGTTGAAGATCACGCCGGTCACGAAGCAGATCATCAGCACATACAGCCAGAGCAGGAACACGATGAGGAACACCGCCGCCCCGTACAGCTTTTCCATGGAAGAAAGTTTTGTATAGATCGAGAACCCGAAAGACGCCAGCCCGCCCAGCAGCAGGGTGAGCAGGCTCCCCCATACGGCGCGCCGCGCGCCGATGCGGTACGGGCAGATGTAGAGATTCAGGAGAAGGATGAGCGCAAACATGATCACGCCCAACAGCGCGTACAGCGAAAGCTGCGCCACAAACGAAGGGAAAACCCTGGAAAGGACGGCATTGCCGAGCAGAAACAGCGACATGCCCGCGATCAGCAGCAGCATGACCAGAAACATCAGCACCAGCGCCGAAA
The DNA here is from genome assembly GCA_944328405.1 of uncultured Clostridia bacterium. Taxonomy (GTDB): domain Bacteria; phylum Bacillota; class Clostridia; order Christensenellales; family Borkfalkiaceae; genus Borkfalkia. Next base: position 2,931 of record CALVHP010000175.1, on the reverse strand, counting down.
ACCGTACCACGATCCCCCCTTTTTTGCGCCGGAACTCGTAGATGATCTCGCCGCTGCGGCGCATGTGGTAGAACAGGTTCGTCGAAGAATACAGCGTCGTGGCGACCAGAATGACGGAGGCGCCCGCCGTGGCCGCGCGCGCCGATTCCTGCAGATAGGCGATGATGTCCTTGACGTCCGCAAAAATTTCCAGCTCGAAAATTTCGGTAAAATCGATGTTGAGGCGCCCGAACAGCAGCGTGAGCCAGAACAGAAAGGGCACCACCGACATGATGAGAAAAAACGCCATCGTGCCCGCGAGCGTCGTATATTTTTTGGCCGAAAGGTAAGAAAACGCGCCGCGAACCTTCCGATACGCGTCCCTGAGGTGAAACTTTGCGCCGGTCATACCACTATTGTATGCGATTTGCGCCCGAATTTTTCGTCTCCCTTCCCCTCGGCCGGAGCCACGCCCGCGGCAGCGGAAACGGCCGCCCGGGCAAAACGGCGCGCGGAACGGTACGGCCGCTCGTTTGCCGAGGGCGCAAACCGGCAAAAGCCCCGCCGGCGCAGAATGCGCGGGCGGGGCCGGTCATCTTTGATTGCGTTGTTTTCCGCCGTGCCGGGCGGGCTGCGGCGCGGGGCCGCGCCGCGAAAACGCAAGGCGCGCTCCGGCGCGTTTGCGTTAATGCCTGGCTTTGCGCGGGATCAGCAGGCCGATGTCTCCGTTCGAGCGCAGGTACACCACGCGCACTTCGCCGGTGTCGGCGTCCTGAAAGATGTAAAAGCTGTGCCCGAGCAGATCGAGCTGTTCGGCCGCCTCTTCGGTGGTCATGGGGGTCAGGTCGAACGTCTTGGTCTTGACCAGCTTGCTTTCGGGCAGGAAATCGTCCCCGAAAAAGAGCTGTTCGTGCGCGAAGGCGTCCTTTTTGAGCTTGCTTTCGATCTTGCTCTTGTGCTTGTAGATCTGTTTTTCGATCTTGGGGAGGACGTCGTCGATGCAGTCGTAAAAATTGTCTCCGAGCACCTCGGCGCGCACCATGTTCCCCTTATAGTAGACGGTGACCTCGGTTTTGACGCTCTTGCCCTCCTGTTTGAGATACACCGAGCACACCGCGTCTTCGTCGAAATACTTTTCCAGGCGCGAAACCTTTTTGGTCACGATGCCGGTCAGTTTTTCGCCCGCCCTGCAATTTTTTTCGCTGATTTCGATACGCATTTTGATTACCTCCTTACGATCGTTATGCGCGCGGGCGCAGCGGCGCCCGCAACCTTTTCTCCAAACATTCTTTCCGCATTACGGCGCGGGCCGGAAGACGATCTTCCCCCCTTCCGCGTCGACGGAAATTTTTTGCCCCGGCACGATCTTCCCGGCGAGGATCTCCTCGCTGACGGCGTCTTCGATGCGGCGCTGGATGACCCGCCGCAGCGGGCGCGCGCCGTATACCTCGTCGTACCCCTCGCGCAGCAGCTCGTCTTTGGCGGCGGGCAGCACGTCGATGCCGATCTCGCGCCGGCCCAGCCGTTCGATCAGGGTCGAAAGGAACAGGTCGCACACTTTGGCGGCGTCTTCGCGCGTCAGTTTATGGAACACGATGATCTCGTCGATCCGGTTCAGAAATTCCGGTTTGAACTGTTTTTTCAGCTCTTCCGAGATGCGCTCTTTCATGCGTTCGTACTCGCCGCCGGAGCCCTTGCTCTCCCCGAAGCCGAGGCTGCGCACCTCGTCCGCCTTGCCCGCCCCCACGTTCGACGTGAGGATGATGACGGTGTTTTTGAAGCTGACCACCCGGCCGCGGCTGTCCGTCAGGCGGCCGTCGTCGAGGATCTGCAGCAGGATGTTGAACACGTCCGGGTGCGCCTTTTCGATCTCGTCGAACAGCAGCACCGAATAGGGCTTGCGCCGCACCTTTTCGGTCAGCTGCCCGCCGCGGTCGTCGAACCCGATGTAGCCCGGGGGCGCGCCGATGATCTTGCTCACCGACTCTTTTTCCATGTATTCGCTCATATCGAGGCGGATGAGCAGCCGCTCGTCGCCGAACAGCGCCGAGGCGAGCGCCTTGGAAAGCTCGGTCTTGCCCACGCCCGTGGGGCCGACGAAGATGAACGAGCCGACCGGGCGGTTCGGGTCTTTCAGCCCCGCGCGAGCGCGGCGGATGGCCTTCGCCACGGCGGAAACGGCCTCGTCCTGCCCGATCACGCGCTTGTGCAGCTCCTCTTCCAGCCGCAGCAGTTTGTGGCTCTCCTCTTCGGTGAGTTTGACGACGGGGATACCCGTCCAGCCCGCCACGATCCTGGCCACCTCTTCCGACCCGATCGTCGCGCGGCTCTCGCCGCTGCGGCTGGCCCATTCTTCGCGGATCCTGGCGATCTCCCCTTCCGCCTTCTTGATGCGGTTGAGGATCTGCTGCGCGGAGGCGAAGTCGTCGCGCCGGACCGCCTTGTTCTTTTCGGCGTTCAGCTGTTCGATCTCCGCTTCCAGCTCCTTGATGCCGGAAGGGCCGTTGTAGCTGTCCAGCCGGGCGCGGCTGGCCGCTTCGTCGATCAGGTCGATGGCCTTGTCCGGCAGAAAACGGTCGGTGATGTAGCGGTCCGAAAGGCTCGCCGCCGCCACGATCGCCTCGTCGCTGATGGTCACTTTATGGTGCGCCTCGTACTTGTCGCGCAGGCCGCGCAGGATCTCGATGGTCTCTTCCACGCTCGGCTGTTCGACGTTGACAGGCGTAAAGCGGCGCTCGAGGGCCGAATCCTTTTCGATGAATTTGCGGTACTCGTCGATGGTGGTCGCGCCGATGGTCTGCAATTCGCCGCGCGCGAGCATGGGCTTGAGAATATTCGCCGCGTCCATGCTGTTTTCCGAACTCGACCCCGCGCCGACGATGTTGTGGATCTCGTCGATGAACAGGATGACGTTGCCGTTTTTCTGCACCGCGTCGATGGTCTCTTTGAGGC
>CALVHP010000174.1 GCA_944328405.1 uncultured Clostridia bacterium | reverse complement strand
TCTTGTCCAGCACCTCCCCCGTGTACGAGTAGAACGCCGTCGGGATGCACAGCGTGCCGTCCTTGATGAACGCGAACGACGTCGGGTCCCACGCCGTGTACCCGCGCGCCTCGAACGTCGCGCGCACTCCGCCCGAAGGAAAGCTCGAAGCGTCCGGCTCGCCCACCACCAGCTCCTTGCCCGAAAATTCCATGATCACGCGCCCGTCCTTCGTCGGGGAAATGAAACTGTCGTGCTTTTCCGCCGTGACGCCCGTCATCGGCTGGAACCAGTGCGTGTAATGCGTGGCGCCCTTTTCCACCGCCCATTCCTTCATCGCGTGGGCGACCGCCCCGGCGATGCTGTTATCGAGCGGTTTGCCCTCGTCGATGGTCTTTTTCAGAGACCGGAACACGTCGCGGGGCAGGCGCTCCTGCATGGCCTGCAGGTTGAATACGTTTTCGCCAAACACTTCGGGTACTCTCATAAAACACTCCTCTTTCCGAAATCCCGGCAACCAAAAGCGGCGCCGCGGGAAGGAGAGAATCCCCCGTTCCCGCGGCGCCGTTGCCGCTTTTTTGCCATTATAAACGAGCGGCGGGCATTTGTCAACCGTTTGGCGGGGCAAGAAATTTATGAAAGAATTTCAGCCTGCCCGTTGACTTTTGGACGGCGATGCGGTACAATAGAAGCATAAAATCAGAAAAGGAGTTGTTTCACATGGCTAAAAAGAGCGATTATTTCGGCCTCGGCTACCTTGTCAGCGTGATTTTGGCGATCATCCCCATCACGTCGTGGATCCTCGGTTTCGTCACGCGCTTTCTGGAAGGGAAGATCCTCGCCGGCATCGTCCGCCTGATCTTCGGCTGGAACATCATCTGGATCCTCGACCTGATCTTCATGATCCTGACAAAACACATCTTCCGCATTCTGCCCATCTGAAAAAAGCAAACGAAAAGAGCCGCGAGCGCGGCTCTTTTTTTCATACAATTTTGCGAAGGCGCCCCGCACCGCGGGGCGCCGGCTTTTGCTTTACGTCCGCAGAAAAAACTGCTGTGCGTCGAGCGGTTCGGACAGCGACTCGACGGGGCGGTACACGCCGTCGGGGTACAGTTCGCGCGCCTTCACGTTGTCGGCCAGCATGGTCTGCAAAATGGCGTAGATGCGCTTTTCGATGCCTTTATCGAGCACGGGCGCGGCGATCTCGACGCGCTTGTCCGTGTTGCGGGTCATCAGGTCGGCCGAGGAAATGTACATGACGCGGTCCTCCTCTCCGCCGAAGCAGTACACGCGCGAATGTTCGAGGAAACGCCCGACGATGGAGATGACGCGGATGTTTTCGGTTTCGCCCGTGACGCCGGGGATCATGCAGCAGATGCCGCGCACGATCAGGTCGACGCGCACGCCCGCGCAGCTGGCCTCGACAAATTTGTCGATGATCGCCTTGTCGGTCAGGCTGTTCATTTTGGCGACGATGCGGCCCTCGCCGCCCGCCTTCGCCTTCTCGATCTCGCGGTCTATGTAGCGGATGATGCCGGGTTTGAGCGTTTCGGGCGCGACGAGCAGGCGCTTATACTCGAAATCGACGTTGCAGATGGAGATGTTGCGGAAAAAGGCGACGGCGTCTTCGCCGATATCGCGGTCGGCGGTGATGATGTTGAGGTCGGTATACTGTTTGGCCGTCGATTCGTTGTAATTGCCCGTGCCCAGATGGGTGATGTACGAGAGCTCTTCCCCTTCCTTGAGCACGACGGAGACGATCTTGGAATGAACTTTGTAGTTGCCCATGCCGTAGATGATGGTGCAGCCCGCCTCCTGCAGTTTGCCCGCGTAGTGCAGGTTGCTCTCTTCGTCGAAACGGGCGCACAGCTCGATGACGACGGTGACCTGCTTGCCGTTTTCGCAGGCGCGGCAGAGCGCGTCGACGATGCGCGAATGGCTGGCGAGGCGGTAGATGGTGATACTGATCGAGAGCACGCGCCGGTCTTTGGCGCATTCTTCCAGAAGTTCGACCAGCGGGTTCATGCTGTCGTACGGGTAAGAAAGAAAGATGTTGTTCTGCAAAGCGTAATCGACCAGCGAAGGGGCTTCGGCCAGTTCGGGCGCGACGCGGCCCTTGAAGGGCGGGTAGCGCAGCGCGGCGGCCTCTTCCTTGGGCAGGAAATTGCCGATGGAAAAGAGGAACTTATAGTCGAAGCAGTGCGGCTCTTCAAAGCAGTAGGCGGGATCGATCTTGAGCAGCCGGAGCACGACTTCGCACAGGGGCGAAGCCACGTCGTCCACTTCCAGCCGCACCGCGCCCAGCTTGGCGCGCGTTTCGATCTTCTTCTTCATGAACACCGAAAAATCGCGCTCGACGTCGGAATCGTCGACGCGGGTGTCCAGATCCGCGTTGCGCGTGACGCGCAGCGCCAGCCGCCCCCTGACGGCGTAGCCCGAAAAGGCGAGCGGGCCGAAGGCTTTGAGCAGTTCTTCGAGCAGGATGACCTTGGCCTTTTTGCCCTCCCCCACGAGATAGACGCGGTCGGCCGCGGGGCTGGCGCACATCACGCCGAGCATCCGCCGCCCGTCGCGCTCGAGATCGTAGAGCTGGTATTGTTTGAGATTTTCAAACAGCATCATCGGGTGCTTGGCGTCGAGCACCATCATGGTCAGCAGCGGCAGGACCCGGCTGAGGAAGATCGCCTTGCACGTTTCGCGCTGGCGGGGCGTGAGTTCGTCGGCCGAAAGCAGGCGAACCCCCGCCTGGGAAAGCTGTTTTTTGAGGGACGCGTACGTGGCGCCGCGCAGGGCGTACAGCCGCCGCGTGACCGCCATGATGCCCGCAAGCTGTTTGGCGGCGGTCAGCTCCGTCTTGTTGTCGGTGCCCGAAGGGTCGGTCAGGTTTTCGTTGTACAGGCTGCCCACGCGGACCATGAAAAATTCGTCGAGGTTGGACCCGAAGATGGACAGGAATTTGCACCGCTCCAGGAGAGGGTTGGTCTTGTCGTTGGCCTGGTCGAGCACCCGCTTATTGAACAGCAGCCAGGAATATTCGCGGTTCACATAGATGCCGCGCCGGAACCGCCGGCGCGCCTTTTCGAGCGCGTTCTGTTCTTTGGTCTCTTTCACGTTCGTTTACTCCCCGGACGCGGCTCCCGCGCCGCCGTCCGTATCCGTTGCTTTCTCTGTTGCTCCCGCCTCTGCGGAGACCGACGCGCTTTCCCCCGCGGTTTCCGTCGCGGCTTCCGCGGCTTTGGCCGCCGCGGGCTTGCGGCCCCGCTTTTTGGGCGCGGGCGCGGCGGGCGTTTCCGCTACCGGCTCTGCCGCTTCCTTTGCGGCTTCCGCGGCTTTGGCCGCCGCGGGCTTGCGGCCCCGCTTTTTCGGCGCGGGCGCGGCGGGCGTTTCCGCCGCGGACTCTGCGGTTTCCGTCACGGCTTCCGCGGCTTTGGCCGCCGCGGGCTTGCGGCCCCGCTTTTTCGGCGCGAGCGTTTCTTCGGCGCCTCCCTCTGCGACGGTCTCCGCGGACGCCGCGGCAGGCGCCTTTTCCGCCGGCGCCGGTTCTTCCGCTACGGCAAAGCACTCGTCTTTGGCGAAGTCGTAGAAGGCGCCGCGCAGCTTGCCCTCGCAGATAAGGCGCAGATAGCCCTCTTTGACGCCCGCCTCGCTGACGACGATGCTCTCGGCTCCCAGGCGCTTGAGCAAGGCCTTGTCGACGATGGCGGCGATGCCCACCGAATAGAGTTTTTCGGGCGCGGTGTCGAGGATGAGGCGGGAGCGGGCAGAGCCGGACAGCAGATGCTTGACCAGCTTTTTGAACTTTTTGCCGCGCATGGTGCGCTCGCCGTCCTCTTCCTTGATCCCCGCGTATTCGGCATACACGCTGTACAGCGCGAGATTGGTGGCGCCGGCGAGCACCACTTTGCCGTACGAGCCCTTGCCGGGAATTTCCGCCTTGTCGAACTTGCGGCCGACGTACCTGGCGATCTCTTTGGCCTCGTCCTCGTCGGGCTGGATCTTGCGCACGAACTTGTCGTGCAGGGTCAGGACGCCGAACCCGAGGCAGTGGCGGCCGGCAGGGTCGTCTTCGCCGAGGTCGCAGATCTCGATGCTCGCGCCGCCGATGTCGACCAGCACGGCGCCCTTCCCGTAATGGCGGTTGGCGACGTAGCCGCAGTAAGCCTCCGTTTCGGCGTCGATGAAGTTGACGGGCACGCCCGTGTGCCCGAGGATGGCGGCGTGCACTTCTTCAAAGTTTTCGATGGCGCGAAGGGCCGCCGTGGAGATGAGGAAGAGAACGTCCGCCCCGAGGCTGACGCATTTGTCTTTCATGACCGAAACGGCGTCGGCCAGCTTCTGGATGCCGCGGCGGGACAGGCTGCGCCCGTCGAGGTAGTGCATCAGCGTCAGGCTGGCGCGGTCGCGGAAGACGACCTCTTCTTCGCCGCCGACGACGTCCGCCACCAAAAGAGAGATGCTGCTGGAACTGATGTCGATGATGGAAAATTTCATGTTGCGCTCCTTATTTCGATGCCGCGCGGCGCGCGGCGGGTTCTGACCAAATCCGCGCCCTGCCGCCCTTCCGGGCGAAAAAGCGAAGAACGTATTGTCGTTTTCTTGTTTCAGCGCCCGAAACAGACGCCGATGCCCTCCGCCGCGCGGACGATCTCGCTGTCCGGGTCGACCAGCTTGTATTTGCCGGCGATGTCGGCCAGGGCGTTGAAGGTGATCTCGCCGCGCGAGACGGCGACGGTGACGCCGAAGCGGCCCTGCCGGGCGAGCATGCCCGCGTAACTGCCCAGACGGGTGCAGAGGACGCGGTCGTATGCCGAGGGATTTCCGCCGCGCTGCACATAGCCGAGCACGGTGGCGCGCGTCTCCGTGCCCGTGCGCTCGCCGATGACCTCGGCCAGGTGGGCGGTGACGGTCGTCTCGCCCCGCTCGGCGCGGGCAAAGGCGCGGTCCTTGCGGCGGTACGGCGCCTCTTCGGCGAGGACGGCGCCCTCGGCGACGGCGACGATCGAACAGCGCTTGCCGGCGCGGCGGTCCGCCTCGAGCGATTCGCACAGGCGGTCGATGCTGAACGGGATCTCGGGGATGAGGATGGCGTCTGCCCCGCCCGCGATGCCCGCGTAGAGGGTGAGCCAGCCCGCCTTGTTGCCCATGATCTCGACCAGCATGGTGCGGCCGTGGCTTTCGGAGGTGGTGCGGACGCGGTCGAGCGCCTCGGCGGCGACGTCGACCGCGGTGTGGAAGCCGAAGGTCACGTCGGTGCCGTAGATGTCGTTGTCGATGGTCTTGGGCAGGCCGATGACGTTGCAGCCCTCGGCGCACAGCAGCGCCGCCGTGCGGTGCGTGCCCGCGCCGCCGAGCGTGAACAGGCAGTCCAGCCCCAGTTTTTTGTAGTTGGCGCAGAGCTTGTCGAGGCGGGTCTCTCCGTCCTCTTCTTCCGACGTCATCATCTTGAACGGCATGCGGCGGGTGCCGAGGACGGTGCCGCCGACGTTGAGCAGGCCGGCAAAATCGGACGCCTTCATGGGGACGCCCTCGCCGCGGACGAGGCCGCCGTAGCCGTCGGGAATGCCGAGAAACTCCGCATTTTTTACGTTGCGGTCGAGATACAGCGCGATAGCGCGCATCACCGCGTTCAGGCCGGCGCAGTCGCCGCCGCTGGTCAGAAATCCGAACTTCATACCCTTTTTTCCTCCGGCGCATTGCGTATTCTCCATTATTTTAACACCGAAACGGCGTTCCGTCAATGCGTTTGTTCTTTTTTTCGGTTTTTTACAAAAATTATACAAAAAAATCCGCGGAAAACCGCGGATTTTTTCGCGCGTCCCTTGGCCGGGGCGCGGGCCGCCGCAGGAAACGGGTTCCGCCCCGCGCGGCGTTCAAAGGTCGTCGGCATCCTGCACGGGGCGGCCTCCGTCTTCGGAAACGCCCGTATAGCTGCCGTTCACGTCGTAGGCGGAGCGCAGGCTCCGCGGCTTTTTCTGCTTACCCATGCGCAGATGTTCACTTGCACAGCTTGGAACCGCCGCTCGAACGGCCGCCCTTCGCGGCGCCGCCGCCGGCCTGGCTCTTCGTCGTGCGCGAACCGCAGTTCTGCGTTTTGCTCTGGGTCGATTTCGCCTGCGCAGATTTGTTCTGCGCGTTCTGTTCCTGGTTCTTTTTCATGATTTTTTCTCCTTTTCGATCGGATCGATCGCAATATCTGCCCGCGCGGACGGCGGGCCTTCCGCGCGCCCGGACCGGGCGCGTAAAAGCAAGATCAGTTGTCGAAGGGAAGCGGGATCTGTACGAACCCCTGCTTGGCCTTGCACAGCGGGCAGATCTTCCACGCCTCTCTGGTGGTGGCGCGGTACCCGCATTCGCTGCAGATCCACAGCGTCGGCTTGTCGCGCTTGTACAGCGCGCCGTCTTTGAGCGCGCCGTGCAGGAAGCGGAACACGATCTCGTGCTCTTTTTCGACGCCGGCCACGCGTTCGAACAGCGCGGCGATCTCTTCGTAGCCCTCTTCGCGCGCCGTGGCCGCGAACGAGGGGTAGACCGTTTCAAACTCTTCGCGCTCGTCTTTGGCCGCAAAGGCTAAATTTTCGACGAGCGTGCCGAAATGGAAGGGATACCCGGCGTCTTCGAGGCAGATGTTCTCGCGGCTGCCGCCTTCGAGGACCAGCGCGTCGAAAAACGACTTGGCGTGATAGGTCTCATTTTTGGCGATGGTGCGCACGATGTCTGCCAGGACGGGATATTCTTCGGCGGTGGCGAGCTTGGCGATCAGTTGGTAACGCATGCCCGCCTGGCTTTCGCCCGCAAACGACCGTGCGAGATTGACGCACGTCTTTGACTTTTCGAATTGCATCACAACTCCTCCTTACACCGCAAAGTATGCCCGCAAGACGCCCGC
>CALVHP010000173.1 GCA_944328405.1 uncultured Clostridia bacterium | reverse complement strand
TCGGGTTTTCGGCGGAGCGGCTGTTCCCGGCGGATAAAAGCCTGATGCTGATGGCGATGGCGGAGATCCGCTACGGCAAAGATGTGCCGCCGGCAGTGGCGATCGACGAGGCCGTCGGGCTGGCGCGTCAGTATTCGACGGAAAAAAGCGCCGGATTCGTCAACGGGATCCTGGCAGCGTTCCTTGCGGAGGATAAAAAGCAATGAGTCAGTTGATCGACGGAAAAGCATTGGCGGCGAAGCTGCGCGGGCAAATCCGCGAACAGGCGCAGGAATACAGGCAGCGGTACGGCGAAGAGATCGGGCTGGCGGTCGTGCTCGTGGGCAACGACCCGGCGTCGGAAGTGTATGTGCGCAATAAGATCAAGGCCTGCGAAGAGGTCGGGATCCGTTCATATTCGTATCGCCTTCCCGCAGAGACGCGCCAGGAGCAGCTGGAAGAATTGATCGATACGCTCGTGGAGGACAGGCGGGTGCACGGGATTCTGGTCCAGCTGCCCCTTCCGAAACATCTGGACGAGCGGGCGGCGCTCAGCCGCATCCCCGCGGCAAAGGATGTAGACGGTTTCTGCGCCGAAAACGTCGGCAACCTCGCGATGGGGCGCGAAACGCTCGTCGCCTGCACGCCGCACGGCGTGATGAAAATGCTGGAAGAATACGGCGTCGACCCGAAAGGGAAACGAGCCGTCGTTCTCGGCCGCTCGAACATCGTCGGCAAACCCATGGCGATGCTTTTGCTCAATGCCGACGCCACGGTAACGGTCTGCCATAGTAAAACGCAGGGGCTGCAGGAGATCTGCGCGCAGGCAGACATACTTGTTGTGGCCATCGGGCGGGCCAAATTCGTAACGGCCGATATGGTGAAAGAAGGCGCCGTCGTGATCGATGTGGGCATGGATCGCGACGAAAACGGGAAGCTCTGCGGCGATGTCGATTTCGCTTCGGTGCAGGGAAAGGCTTCCCTCATTACGCCGGTCCCCGGCGGGGTCGGGCCGATGACGATCACGATGCTGCTGTACAATACGGTCGTCGCGGCACGCAGGAGTAAATAACCGTTGAGTAAAGAATTCGATCGGAAGCTGTCGGAGTGGCGGCAAAACTTCGAAGAAATATTGCATGATTATCTGCGGAGCGTGCGCTGGAAACCGGCTGTGCTGGACGAAAGCTTCCGCTATTCGCTGTTGCTCGGCGGCAAGCGGATTCGCCCGGTCCTGATGTTCGCCTGCGCGGGTATGCTCGGCGGAAAGGCGGTCGACGTGGCGGAATTCGCGCTGGCGCTGGAAATGATCCATACCTATTCGCTCATTCATGACGATCTTCCGGCGATGGACAACGACGATTTTCGGCGCGGGCAGCCTTCCAACCACAAAAAATTCGGAGAGGGCCAGGCGATTTTGGCGGGCGACGCGCTTCTCAACGAGGCGTATGCAGTCTGCCTGGAGGCCTGTAAAAACGGCCGTACATATCTCGACGCCGCCATTTATCTTTGCAGGAACGCGGGGGCCGGCGGGATGATCGCCGGGCAGGCGGCCGACCTCGATTGGCAGGGAGGGGACGCTTTCGGCAAGAACGAGTCCGACTTTATCATTCAGAACAAGACGGCAAAACTGATCATGGCGGCTGCGGCCGTTCCCGCGTATGTGTACGGCGTCGATGAGAATATCGTCGCCCTGATGAAGGAGTTCGGGAAGAATCTCGGCTTTTTGTTTCAGATCACGGACGACATCCTCGACGTGGAAGGAGATTTTCAGAAACTCGGCAAGACGCCCGGAAAGGACGCCGCGGAAGACAAATTGTCTTCCGTGCGGGTATACGGGCTGCAAAAGACGCGAGAGCTGGCCGATTACTACGCCGGCCTGTGTATGAAAGTTCTGGACGAGCTTCCGTATGAAAGCGGGATCTTGCGGGAATTTGTCCTGAAAGTGCGCGGAAGGCAGAAATAAATGCGGTTGGATAAGTATCTGGCGGAGCATGGCTTCGAATCGCGTACAAAAGCGGCTCGCGCCATTGCGGAAGGCAGGGTATTCATAAACGGCAAAGTCGCAAAGGCGTCTGACGAGGTGGATTCGTCGGACGCCGTAATCATACGGGATACAACCGTTCCGTTCGTATCCGAAGGCGGCGCAAAGCTTCAGAAAGCGCTCGATGAATTTGCGGTCGATGTCCGGGGCAAAGTGTTTGCCGACATCGGCGCCAGCACGGGCGGATTTACAGACTGCCTTCTCCGGGCGGGAGCGGCCCGCGTCTATGCCGTGGATGTAGGAAAAAGCCAGTTGCACCCGTCCCTGGCGGCGGATCGCCGCGTCATAGCGATGGACGGAAAAAACGCGCGCTATCTTTGCCGCGCCGATTTTCCGGAGACGATCGACGGCGCCGTCGTTGACGTCAGTTTTATCTCTCTTAAACTGGTGCTGCCTGCCGTTGCGTCCGTGCTCGGGGAGGGCGGGGTATTGTTCGCGCTGATCAAACCGCAGTTCGAGTGCGGAGGCCGCGGATTGGATAAACACGGCATTTTGAAAGATGAAAACCGAAGGGAAGAGGTCGTGCGCGAGGTGTGCGCCTTTGCCGTGGCGCAGGGGCTGTATCTGCATGGTCTGACGGAAGCGCCGCGCCGTGTCCGGAAAAACGTCGAATACGTCGCCCTGTTTTCCGGCTGTGCAGAAGGCGCCGTTTCGGCGGAAGAGCGGATCGCTGCGCTTCGGCGTCGTGGCTGAAGGGGAGGAAAAATGGCCCGGTATACGGAGGGACAGGAACGGCTGCTGAAACTGCAGACGAAGAAGTTGTCCGACGAAGAGAAACAAATGCTGAATCGCGCCCTGCTGCCGCGGAGCGTGTATCTTCCGGAAACGGGCGAAGAGTGCGAGGCGCTGGCGCTTTCGTGGCTCGGGGAAGAGAAGTATGAGAAAATGAACGCCTTTCTGCGGGAATTGCAGAGGAAATACGCCGGCGTGGAATTGGCGTGGTCGCGAGGGGCTCTTCGCTGGGGAATGTACCGTTCGGTCCGCTGCGGAAGCAGATCTTTCTGTCGTTTCGGGATCGGGTACCGGAGGTTGGAGCTGATCCTGTCGTTCGGGGTGCAGGAATGCGGAATGTTCGAACGGGACCGCCGGCTGTACCCGAAAGATACCGTTCAATGGACTTACGACTTTTTTGTGCCGCAGCGCGGGCTGCGTACGATGGTGTTCGACGTGAACGAAACGATGGAACCATACCTGTGGAAACTGCTCTCGTATAAACAGGCTCCCGAAAAGCGCGGTTAAAGCGCGGGATGGCGGAGCAAAGAAAAAACCCGGCGCGGCCGGGTTTTTTCATGGCAATAAACGCTGCTGATTTCTGTTTTTTTCGCATTCGACAGGAGACGACAGATTGCTGCATATATCTACAATATTTGTATAAATATTTTTTAATTTTGCACGAGAAACAATTTACAATTGTCGCCTCAAGGCGTATAATGGAGACGCTTTCCAAAAATGCGAGAAGGAGATGGGAAAAATGCAGAAAAACAGAGTCATGATCTTGGACAACAGCGTCGAACAGGCGGAAAAATTGGCTGAGTATCTGCGTGGAGAGGGGTTTGACGTGTGCGCGGTCGGGGATGACGGGGCGGTCGGCGGAGAGCTGGTTTCCAAAATCATGCCGGACGCGCTGGTCGTAAGCCTTGTGCTGAAAGGAACCGACGGGTTCGGCGTGTTGGAGAAGATCCGCGAAATGCGGCTCCCCACGAAAGTGATCGTGACGGGCAACAGCGCGGAGGACGGGATCGTGTCCCGCGTGATGGCGAGGGGCGCGCGGTATTATCTCCTGCGCCCGTGCGAGCCTTCGGTCATTTCGGCGCGCCTGAAGGAAATTCTGGAAGATTCGCAGGCCTCCGCGGCAAGAGAGCGGCGCAACAGCGTATCTTTGGATGAACGGATCAGCAACATCTTTATGTCGATCGGGATCCCGCCGCACATCAAGGGTTACGGATATCTGCGCGAAGGGATCAAAATGGCGGTCGAGGACCCGACCTATATCAACAGCGTGACCAAGCGCCTGTACCCGCAGATCGCGGACAAATTCGAAACCAGCGCCAGCAAGGTCGAGCGGGCGATCCGGCATGCGATCGAGGTGGCGTGGAACCGGCAGCGCCTGGACGCGATCAACGCGGTGTTCGGGGTGCGCGTATATGTCGGGGCGGAAAAACCGACCAACAGCGAGTTTATCGCGCTGGTGGCCGATAAACTGATGCTGGAAAGTCTTGCCAAATATTGAGGACGAAAATCGGAAATACAGAGAGCCGCCCGCAGCGCTTTGAAGCTGCGGGCGGTCTTGCTTTATTCTTTTTTGCAGTTGTAGTTGTACAGGATCGCAAATAAGGGAATGTTGAAGACGAAGATGCAGGGGAAGATCGCGTAGCGCAGGATCTGCACAAAATGGAACGGCTGCTCGCCGAAGTAGATCACGAGATAGGCGATCAGGCAGATGATCAGCACGAGGTTGGCGTACAAAATCAGGCTGGCCGAAACATACGATTTTGCTTGTGATTTCCGGCTGTTTTTTCCGTATCCGCGCAGATACAGGAAGAGAAATACGCCCAGCATCGCAAAGGAAAAGACGAAGGGGAGCACGACATAGGCGGCGCCGGAATCCAAAACGCCCATCAGGCAGATGTTGATGATGGATTCTGCCAAAGCGACGACAAACACATAGACAGCCGTCACAAAAAGCACTTTGCCTTTGTCGAAGGTGTTTCCGATCGCGCGCGCGGCCGTACGGGAGCGCGCGCCGTTGTTTGTGGTGATCTTCAGCCCTTCGCTTTCGGCCTTTTCTTCGACGTCGTAAAATTCGATGTTGCTCGCGGGGCGGGCGTTGACCGGCTGCTGCGCCGGGGCGGGCCCGGGCTGCTCTTCCGGAGCGGCGAAATCCGCGTGGACGGAAGGGGGCGCCGGCTGTTCGGGCGCGGCGTCGGCCGGGGCAGGCTGCGCGTTTTCGTACAGTTTGGAAATCAGCTCTTTGTAGTTGCGCTCGGCCGGGGAGCGGTTGGCGTAGAGCAGGTCGCCCGGCTGTTCCTGCGGCGCGCCGTAATCTTCCGGAGGATACGGGTAGTCCGGCGCGGGGGCAGGTTCTTCGTAGGGCGGCTCCGGTTCCGGCGCCGCTTGCGCGGCTTCGGCGTTCGCGCGGGCGACGCTTGAATAGTAATAAGAGGTAGCGTCGTCTTCGTCGCCGATCAGGATTTTATAGTTTTCATGAATGCGGCGTTTGTCGTCTTCCGTCAGGCCGGATTCTTCTCTCTCGGGCGGAGCGCTCGGGGCGGCGTATGCGGCGGTGCGGTCTGCCGACGGGGCCGCCTGCGGCCGCGTTTCGCCGAAAGCGGCGTCTTGTGCGGGGGCTTCGGCTGCGGAGGCAGGCTCTTCATAAGGAGGGAGTTCGGCGTAAAACCCGTCGTCCTCTTCGGGCTCCCCGTAGGCCATGGCGTCTCCGGCCGGCGCGGCGGCTTCCTGCGGGGCGGCCGGCTCTTCCCGCGCGGCGGCAGAATCTTCGTCCTTTGCCGCGTCCGCGCCTGTTTCCGCGGCGGTCGCGGCTTCGTCGGAAGCAGCGGCTGCGGGCGCGTCGTCGCGTTCATCTTGGAGGGGCAGGGTAGGGGATTGATCTGTCGGTTCTGCGAAATAATCGTCGTCAGAGTCCGTGCTTTCGCCGCCCGGGATGGTAACGCGCGTCGTCGATTTTTTCAGGATGCTGAAATCGACCGACTGCGCGGGGGGCGGGTTGCTGAAATCGTAGTCCTTTTCAGAAATCAGGCTGTCGATGACTGTGCGCGAATATTCCCATTCCGCCAGATTCTGTTCGACGACCTGGCGCCCCTTGTCGGTGATCTGGAAGTATTTACGGCGGCCGCCGTTGCTCGCTCCGCCCCAATACGAGGTGACATAATCCTGGCTTTCCAGACGTTTGAGAGCGCTGTAAAGCGTGGGTTGCTTTAAGGTATACTGTTTTTTGCTCTTTTCTTCGATCTCGTTGATGATTTCGTACCCGTATTTGTCGCCGTCATACAGGGTGCGCAGGATGATCGTGTTGATGTGGCCGCGGATCAGGTCGCTGCTGATCGTCGACGCGTTTTCGCGCGAATCGCCGCCGTTTTCGTTGGTGAAATCGGAATCCATAAGACCCTCCTTATGAAATATTATAAAAGATTTTGAATAATTTGTCAATAATATTGTCAAATAAATGTCGAATTTTCTGTGTTTGCGCAGTATTATGTCAGAAATATAATTCTGAGGTACAGAAGATTTGTCGGAAAAGATTGGACAAAAATCCGTCTTTGCGCTACAATAGACGCATGGAGGCAAAAGCGATGAATGCGGTAAGAGAATCCAGGCAGTGCGAATACACCGTAAAAAACTATGAATCGGATTTTCGCAAAGAAATCAAGCCTTCGGCTCTTTTAGGGTATTTTCAGGAGATTGCCGGCGAACACGCCGGGGAGATCGGGCTGGGCTTTCAGGCCCTGCGGGAGAAGGGCTATTTTTGGGTGTTGTCCAAAATCTATGTCGAAGTTCTGAACCGGCCGAAATTTGAAGACCGGGTGGTCGTGGAGACCTGGCCGCACGCGCCGAACAAGGCAATCTTTGAGCGCAGTTTCCGGGTTTTCGGGGCGGACGGGCAGGTCGGTGTGCGGGCCTTCTCGCGCTGGTGCGTTCTGGAGGTGGGCAGGGAGCGGATCGTTCCCAGTTCCCGGCTGGAAAGTTCGTTGAAAACATACCGTGCGGAACCGGCCGTCGCGTGGGATGACTGGAGGATTCCGGAAGCGTCCGGCAAAGGCGTGCCGGCGTTTTCGCTTCGCATCGCCAATTCTGAATACGACCTGAACTACCACGTCAACAATTGTAAGTATGCCGATTACGTCTTCAACTGCTTTACGGTCGCGGAACTGGAGGCGCGCCGTCTCCGCAGTTTTCAGATGAATTACGTCCATCAGTCGCACGAAGGCGATTGCCTGGATTTTTATCGCAGCGGCGACGGGGAGGGCGGCTTCGTCATCGAAGGG
>CALVHP010000172.1 GCA_944328405.1 uncultured Clostridia bacterium | reverse complement strand
GCCCGCGTGCACGCTGAAAGTCGGAGACGTGGTGACGCTGCATTTTGCGGCGGGCGAACTGACCTTCCGCGTGCTCGCGCTCAAAGAGAGCGTCAAAAAGGACGAGGCGGCGACGCTGTATGAGATCGTGCCGGGCGGTGCGCAATGAACGTTTGGGCCGTGATCCCCGCGGCGGGCACGGGAAGCCGCGCGGGGTTTGCCAAAAACAAGATCCTGCAGCCGTTGGGCGGCGTGAGCGTTTTGCGGCGCACGGCGTCCGTTTTTGCGCGCCACCCGCGCGTCGGCGGCATCTGCGTGTGCGCAAGCGAAGCGGACCGCGAGGCGATCGGCCGCGAACTGGCGGGCATGGAGAACGTATTGCTGGCCCCGGGAGGCGCCACGCGCACGGCGTCGGTGAAAAACGCGCTCGAGGCGCTCGCCGCGCTCCCCTGCCCGCCCGACTATGTGCTGATACACGACGCGGCGCGGCCCTTCGTTTCGCAGAAGGTCATACACGACTGCATCGATACCGTGCGGCAGTTCGGCAGCGCCGTGTGCGCCCTGCCCTGCACCGACACCGCGGTGCGCGCCGAAAGCGGGTTTGCGGCGGCGCGCGTGGAGCGCGAAAACCTGTACACATTGCAGACGCCGCAGGGCTTTGCCTTCGCGCCGCTGTACGGGGCGTACCGGAACCTCGGCGAAGGAGACGTTTTTACCGACGATTCGGGCGTGTACGCGAAATACGTTGGCCCGCCGCGCCTGTTCGCGGGCGAGCGGCGCAACGTAAAACTGACCTTTGCGGAGGACTTTGCCATGGATGAGATCCGCACGGGCGTGGGCGTGGACACGCACGCCTTTGTGCGCCCCAAGGCGCGCCCGCTCGGCGCGCAGGCCGCACCCGGCCCCGCCCCGGCCAAAACCGCGGCCGCGGCGGGAGAGACATCCCGCGCCCAAACGGCGGCAACGCCCGACGCCCGGGAGGCGGGCGCGCACATCGTATTGGGGGGCGTGCGGATCCCCTCCGCCTTCCCCCTCGCCGCGCACAGCGACGGAGACGTGCTTTGCCACGCGATCATGGACGCGCTGCTTTCGGCGGCGGGGCTTTCCGACATCGGGCACCATTTTCCCGACACCGACCCGCAGTACAGGGGCGCGGACAGCCTGGCGCTGCTTGCAAAGGTGCGCGCGCTCCTCGAAGGCGATGGATTCGCGGCGGGAAACGTTTCCGCGGCGATCGTCGCAGAGGCGCCGCGGCTGGCGCCCTATATCGGACAGATGAAACAAAATATCGCGCACGTACTGCAAATTCCGGAACGCGCCGTGGGCATTTCGGCGGGCACGAACGAGGGTTTGGGCTATCTCGGCCGCGGCGAGGGCGTCACCGTCGTCGCGAACGTAACCGTCAGGCGGCTCTGATCTTCTGCGGGGAAAGCCTATGGCACAGGACCAATTTCCGGACGAGCTTTTGCGGAGGTGGCGCTCCAGGCCCGACGACGCGGACATCGTGCGCGCCTTTTTCAGCGAGGACCGGAAGCGGCGGGTGTTCGTCTACCGCCGCAGAGACGGAACTTACTCCTACGCCGACCAGGCGCTGACCTTCGACGAATACGAACAGGAATACTGGTGGCGGGGAACGGACAACGCGCTCAGCTTTTACGACAGCGCAGAGAGCGTGCTCGCGGACATCGCTCCCCTGCTCGAAGGGATGACCGAGCTGCAAACGGACGAGGAGAACGGAACGTGCGAGAAATAGACCCCGCCGCGACGAAGCGGGCGAAAGCGTTTGCGCTGTGGAAGGACGCGCCCATGCCGATGGTGACGCTTTTCAAAACGCTCAACGTGGCGAATTTGGTAAAGCTCGCCCGCCGCGGATTCAAATTCAACATGCTGCTGTGTTGGTGCATCGGCAGGGCGGCCGCGGGGATGGAAGAATTTTATCTTCTGCCCGCCGGGGAACGGCTGGTCCGGTACGAAAAAATTGCCGTGAACGTCGTGGTTGCGACCGACGACGGTGAGATCGAAACGTGCGATATCCCCTGTTCCGACGATTTTGCGCAGTTTGCGCGCGATTACGACGAGCTGACCGCACGCGTCGCGCGGACGGGGCGGGCGCACGAGCTCGGCGACTATATGGTGATCGGCACGTCCGCCCTCGCAAAATACGACATCGACGGCGCGGTGAACATCTATGCGGGCGTTTACAACAACCCCTTTCTGATCTGGGGAAAATACAGAAAGCATTTTTGCAGGGCGCTGCTTCCCCTTTCCTTCCAATTTCACCACGCGCAGATGGACGGGAACCACGCCGCGGAATTTCTGGAGCGGCTGCAGCGGGAGATCGGCGCGCTCCGCGCCGGGCGGGCTGCCCGCCAACGGTAAAAGGACAACATCTATGGCGAAGACAAAATCGGTATACGTATGCTCGGAATGCGGCGCGCAGAGCCCGCAGTGGCTGGGCCGCTGCCCCGGCTGCGGCAAGTTCGGCACCCTCGTCGAAGAGATCGCCGAAAACGCCGCGCCCGCAGCGAAAAAGGAAAAGCGGGAGCGCTCGGCCAATTTCCGCCGGCCCGTTCCCCTTTCCGAAGTCAGAGAAGAGCACTTCGAGCGCGTATCTTCGGGCATCGGGGAACTGGATACCGTGCTGGGCGGGGGCATCGTGCCCGGCTCGCTGGTGCTCATCGGCGGCGACCCCGGCATCGGCAAGAGCACGCTGCTGACCGAAGTTTCGGCGCACCTTTCCAAAAAACAGAAAGTGCTGTACGTTTCGGCGGAGGAGAGCTGCTCGCAGGTGAAGATGCGCTGCGCGCGCTTAAAGCTCGATTCTTCCAACCTCCTTTTACTGAACGAGACCTGCCTGGAAGACATCGAGGACGCCATCGAGGATGAAAAGTTCGTGGTCATCGACTCAATCCAGGCGGTGTACACGAGCGAACTTTCTTCGGCGGCGGGGTCCGTCGGGCAGGTGCGCGAATGCGCGGGAAAGCTGCAGCGCATCGCCAAGGGCCGGGGCATCACCTTCTTCATCGTCGGGCACGTGACCAAAGAGGGCGCGCTCGCCGGGCCGAAGGTGCTCGAACACATCATGGACACCGTTCTGTATTTCGAGGGCGAGAAGGAAGACAACTTCAAGATCCTGCGCGCGTACAAAAACCGCTTCGGCTCGGTACAGGAAGTGGGCGTGTTCGAGATGACGGGCGAAGGCATTTACGGCGTTTCGGACTACTCGGACATCTTCCTCTCCGAAAACCGCGGGCAGGCCGCGGGCAGCTGCGTCACCCCGTCGGAGACGGGCAACCGCTGCATGATGGTGGAGATCCAGACCCTGATGGCCAAAACCGCCTACGGGCTGCCGCGGCGCATGCCGCTGGGCGTCGACTACAACAAGCTCGTGCTGCTCATCGCCGTGCTCGAAAAGCGGTGCGGCATGCCCTTTTACAACCAGGACGTGTACCTCAACGCGATGGGCGGCATCCGCCTGGCGGAGCCCGCCGTCGACCTTGCGGTGTGCGCGGCGCTGGCGAGCGGGTACAGAAACCAGCCCATCGAAAAATACACCGCCGTGTTCGGCGAGGTGGGTCTCACCGGCGAGGTGCGCGGCGTGACCTTCGCCGAAAAGCGGGTGAACGAATGCATCAAGATGGGATTCAAACGGGTCGTTTTCCCCGCCAAGAACTTCAAAAGCGTGAAAAAGTTCGAAGGGAAGATCGAACTCGTGCCCGTGCAGTACGTGGGACAGATGCTCAGAAAGCTCTTCCCCGCGCCCGAAGAAAAAGCGCCGGAAGAGAGAGCCTGAACAAAATTTTACGCATTGCGCCGTTTTTTTTGCCGCTGGGGGTTGACAGCGGCATTTTTCCGTGCTATGATTAATACAGTTAATACAGATAATACAGTCGATACAGCGAGGAAAGGCATGGAGATATTCCTGCGCGGGAAAAAGAATATCAGCGAAGAGATCGCGGAAGAGTACGAAAAGTACATCCGCTGCGGGGCGCTGCGCGAGGGCGAAAAGCTGCCCAGCTGCCGCGCGCTGGCGCTGCAGCTGGGCATCAACCCCAACACGGTGGAGCGGGCCTTTTCGGCGCTGGAAGGGCGCGGGCTGGTGCGCACGCTCCCCAAAAAGGGGGTGTTCGTATGCGCGCAGGCGCAGCACAGCCGCGCCGAAGAGGAGACGGAACGGCAGCTGCGCGCCATGAAGCGCGCGGGGCTGACGCGCGGGCAGGCGCTCGCGCTGGTCGAGAAAGTGTTCAGGGAGGGAGAGACCGCAGATGATTGAACTCAGGGGCGTACAAAAGAGCTTCGGCAAGACGGAAGTGCTCAAAGACGTATCGTTTTCCATTCCCACGGGCAGCGTGTTCGGCATGGTCGGCGTGAACGGGGCGGGCAAATCGACGCTGCTGCGGCTGCTGGCGGGCGTGCTGCGGCCGGACGGCGGCGAGATCCTCTTCGACGGCGCGCCGGTGTTTGAAAACCCCGCCGTCAAGCGCGGGATCTTCTTCCTCGCGGACGACCCGTATTACGCGGCCGGCACGACGGGCAAGCAGCTCGCCGCGCTGTACAGGACCTTTTACCCCGATTTCGACGAGGCCGGGTTCGCGCGCCGCTGCGAGCGGTTTTCGCCGGGCGGAGGCGCGCCCATCCACAACTTTTCGAAGGGGATGAAGCGGCAGCTTTTCCTCTCCCTCGCGCTCGCCTGCCGGCCGAAATATCTGCTGCTGGACGAGGCGTTCGACGGGCTGGACCCGGCCGCGCGGCTGGAATGCCGGCGCGCGATCATCGACATCGGCGAAAGCGGCACCACGACGGTGATCGCCTCGCACTCGCTGCGCGAACTGACGGACATCTGCACCGACTTTGCGCTCATCGGCGAAGGGCGGGTGCGGCGGGGCGGAAACCTCGAAGAAAACCTTTCCGCCGTGCACAAATTTCAGGCGGCGTTCCCCCGCGAGATCGAACAGGGCGAACTCCCTTTCCCCTGCGTCCGGTTCGAGCGCGAGGGGCGCGTGGTGCGGTTCGTCGCGCGCGGCGACGCCGACGCGATCCTGCAAAGCCTGCACGCGCTCGGCCCGCTCTTTGCGGAGGAAGTGCCTGTCGACTTCGAAGAATTTTTCCTGGTGGAAACGGAGGGGAGCCAACGATGAAAAAACTGCTGGCCTACGAATGCAAGCGCATCCTGCTGCCGCTGTGCATCTTTACGGCGGTGGCGGCCGTGATCTACGTCGCCGCGGCCTTTTCGGCGGATCTCATTGACCAGTGGGCCCTCGATTTTAACGGAGCGACGGGCGCCCCCGTTCCCGGAGACCGGGCCGGCGATACCGTGCTGTACGTGCCCGCGATCATTCTGGCGGCGCTGTGCACGGCCGTGCCCGTGATGCAGTTTTCGTACCGCATGAAAAAGCGCAGCGTCGACCTGTGGTACGCCCTGCCCGTGACCCGCCGTGCCCTTACGTCCGTGCGCTTTGCCGGCAGCCTGGCGCTCGTGCTCGTGCCCTACGCGGTCTCGTACTGGGCGGGTTTCGCCGTCATCGCCTGCCGCGACAATCTGTTCCATTTACAATACTACGTGGCGCTGTTTTTCGCGTCGCTGCCGGCGGCGGCGCTGCTGCTGGGCACCAACGCCTTTCTCTTTACCCGCGCCAACCGTGTGGGAGACGGCATCTTCTTTCTCCTCGCGTGGGCCTTTCTGCTCGCCATGCCGGCACAATATTTCAACTACTTTTCCTTCCGCGGCATGCCGAGCGCGCTCGAAAACCTGACCAATTACAGCACCTATTCTCCCCTCGGCTGGCTGTTCGGCGGCTTTTCGCTGGCGGCGCGCACGGGCGAAGTGATCATTGAAGACCCCGCCGTGGTGTTCACGCTCTGGGGCGTGCTGGGCGCGGGCGCCGTTTTCGGGCTGTTTTTTACGGCGAAGGGGCACCCCGCCGAAAACGCGGGGCAGATCTCCGATACGTGGTTCGGCTACCGCACCATCATCCCCGTCTACCTGTTCTGCACCATGAGCTGGGCGTTCGCCTCTTCCGCCTCCGTTTCCGCGGCGGCGGAGGTCGCGGCCCTTGTGCTGGTCGCCGCGGCGGGGCTGGCGGCGTACTTTGCCTACCGCCGCTCCTTCCGCCTGCGCCTGTGCGACGTGCTTTCGCTCGTCCTCTCCCTCGGCGCGGGAACGCTGGTTTCCGCCATCACGCTGGCGTACCTGTAAACGGGCGCCCGCCATATGTACAAGCAGCCGCCGCACGGCAAAGCCGTGCGGCGGCTGCTTTATGCAGAACGCAGGAGCGCGCCGAAACCCTTTCCGCAATTCTGCATCCTGAAAAGAGCCCGGCGCGGAGCATGCTGCCCCCTAAAATCTGTCTGTAATTTTACATTCTGTATTCTGAGTTGCGCTCCGTTTTAGAGCGTACGGGGCGCGTTTATGTGAACACGGCCATGCAGACCGTTCCCGCCGTTAAAAGCGCCAGGCCCGCCCAGCCCTTCGGCGACAGCTTTTCTTTGAACACGATGAGGGAAAACAGGACGGTGACGAGGATGCTGAGGCGGTCGATGGGCACGACGACGCTGACCTGCCCCTGCTGGATCGCGTAATAGTAGCACAGCCACGAAGCGCCCGTGGCCAGCCCCGAAAGCACCAGGAACAGCACCTCTTTCCCCTGCAGCTGCGGGACGAACTTCGCCTCGCCGCGGAAGAACACGATGCCCCACGCCGCGACGAACACGACGGCCGTGCGGATGGCGGTGGCCAGGTTGGAATCGACGTTTTCGATGCCGACGTTGGCCAGCAGCGACGTGGCCGCGGCGAACGCCGCCGAGAGCAGGGCGAACACCAGCCAGGTGCGCCGCGCGGCG
>CALVHP010000171.1 GCA_944328405.1 uncultured Clostridia bacterium | reverse complement strand
AACAACTACGTCAACGCGGTGCGCGTGCGCAAGCTCGTCGAAACCGCCAAACGGACGGACAAGATTAATTTTTCGGATCTCGCCTTCGGCTGCGGGTTCGATTCGATGACCACCTTTTACCGCCATTTTCTGCGCGTGTATCAGAAAACTCCCGGCGAAGTGCTCGGCCGCTGAAACCGCGCGCGGAAAAAAAGCCGTCAATCGCGCCGCTCAAACCGAAGGCTCTGGCAAAAACACCATGCAAAAGCGCGGCGCGCAGGGATCCCCCTGCGCGCCGCGCTCTTTTGCCGGGCTGCGCCCGGCGCGGTTACTTCATGAAATTGCGGATGGCGTCGTACGTCTGTTCGCTGATCAGATGTTCGAGGCGGCAGGCGTCCGCCTCCGCCACGCCGTCCTCGACGCCGAGGCGGATCAAAAACTGCGTCAAAAGCCGGTGCTTGGCGTACACCGCGTTCGCATACTCGCTCCCGCTCTCGGTCAGGTGGATGTGGTTGTCGACGATCTCGACGTACCCCTTGCCCGTCAGGACGCGCATCGCCTTGGTCACGGCGGGCTTGGAAACGCCCAGTTCGCGCGATACGTCTACCGCGTGCACGGGTTTGCCTTTGGCGGAAAGGCGCAGGATCGCCTCCAGATAATCTTCGCCCGATTCGTTATCGATCATTCTGTTTCCTCCCGGGACCGCCGGAGGCGGTTTCCTGCATGATTTTTTCCTGCATGATTTTTTCCTGCAACCGGTCGTTGCTGTCGGCCGTCAGTTTGAGAAGCCGCGAAAGCTCGGAGATGTTCGCGTCGCCGAGCACTTCGACGTAGGCGTCGAAATTGCGCACGAGGCGCGCATATTTTTCTTCGAGAAAGCGCCTTCCGCGCGGGGTGAGGACCACGTCCATTTTGCGGCGGTCTTCGGGCGCGATCTCCATCTCGACAAAGCCCTTGCTGCGCAGGGATCGCAGGATGTTCGCGGCGCGGGCGCGGCTGACGCGGATCTCGTCGCTGATCTGCGAAGGGCTCACGCGGTCTTTGCCCGCCGAAGCCATGAACCAGAGCGCCGCCGTTTCTCCTTCGATAAACTCGCGCAGAAGTTCGATCATATCCATTCTGTTCATGCGCCAGAGCTGCGTCATCAGCTCGGCGCGCAATTCTTCTCGCGTCATTTCCGGCGCCTCCCCCTATTCGTTGGATTTGAGCGAATCCGCCATATTGATCCGGTTGAGCTTGATGAGCATGAACGCATACACGATCACCGCAAAGGCGATGGTCAGAAGGAACGCCCACAGGTAACTCAGCCCGCCGACCGTGCGCCCGAGCATCATGGAGACGCTGTTGACGCGCGAGACAATGAACATGTGCACAAAAAACCCGAGCAGCAGCCCCAGAAGGGTGCCGACGAGGGTCAGGATCGCGCTTTCCCGGTAGATATAGCCCGCCACTTCTCCCTTGCGGTACCCCAGCACGCGCAGGGTCGCGATCTCGCGGCGGCGCTCGTCGATGTTGATGTTGGTCAGGTTGTACAGCACGATCGCCGCCAGCCCGCCCGCGCTGACGACCAGCACGGTGACGACCAGCCCCATCGTCGATTCGAGCCCTTCGAACGTCTCGATATTCGCGTAGATGAATTCGACGGACGTGACCCGCCCGCTCGCGTCGGACAAAAGCGATTCGGTCGCGGAGGCGGAATCGGCCTCGGATACGCCCGAACGGACGAACAGCGTGTTGTGCCCCGTATCCGCCGTTTCGCCGAACAGCGTACGGTACCCGTCCGCGCTTATATACAGGTACGAACCCGTATAATTTTCGCAGATGCCGTACACCGTCACCTCTTTCGCGGCGCCGTCGGACACGTACCGAATGGTATCGCCCACGCCGACGTCGTAGACGACGGCGATGTTTTCGGGCAATACGACGGCCGCGCCTTCGGCCTTCGTGACGTCTATTATAGCATTATTTTTCCGATTATGCAAGGAAACGAACGAATTGAATTGTTCCGCGTCTTCGACCACGTACAGCGTCACGCTCTCGTTGGCCTCTTCTTCCGTGCCGGAACCGAGCACGATCTGGCCGTTTTCGCTGTACAGCGACAGCCAGCCGTCCGCACCGTCGAGGAAGCGCCCCAGCGCGCTGTTTTCCGCGGTGCGGATCTCGTCGAGATCGCCCGCGTATTCGACGACCGAGTCGTACAGGATCACGTCGCTGTACTGCAGGTCGGTGGCGCTGAGGATGGAATCGTTCAGGCCGAACCCGACGAGGATGAGCGCCGTACACCCCATGACCGACACGATGGTGAGGATCATGTTCTTTTTGTAGCGGAAGATGTTGCGCAACGTCGCCTTCCATTTGAATTTGAGGTGCTTCCACACAAAGCCGCAGCGCTCGAGCAGGATGCGTTTGCCCGGCTTGGGCGCCTTGGGCTGCATGAGCACGGAGGGGCGCTCTCTGAGCGCGGGGCGGCCCGCCGCCCACGTGACCAGCGCCGTGCCCGCCAGCGCGATGCCCACCACCGCGACGGCGAACCAGGGGCTGAACGCGAGCGAGAGCGAAGGCAGATAGTACAGCGTTCTGTACGCCTGCCAGAAGATGGAAGGCAGCAGGCTGAACCCGATGAGGATGCCCGCCGCGCAGCCGATGAGGCTGGCGAGGCAGCAGTACAGCAGGTATTTGGAGAGGATGCGCGCGTTGCCGTAGCCGAGCGCTTTGAGGGTGCCGATCTGCATGCGGTCCTCTTCGACCATGCGCGTCATCGAAGTCAGCGCCACGAGCGCCGCCACGAAGATGAAGAAGACGGGGAAAATGCCCGCGATGTCTTCCACCTTCTCGACGTTCAGATCGAAACTGACGTAACTGACGTTGGTGCTCGCGCGGTCGAGCACCATCCAGGAGGCCTCTACCGCGTTCGCGTCCGCCCCGGAAGCGCCGCCCGTCAGCGTTTCGAGAATGCCGTTGAGGCGCTCGCTGCTCGCGGCGCCGATCTCTTCGATGGACGAAACGCGGCCGAGCACGTAATTTTTATAGCCGTCGGCAAACATCGCGTGGCCTTCCGTACCCGCGATCTTCACCCACAGATCGGTGCAGACGATGCGGTCGGATTCCTCTTCCGCAAAAAAGTTCAGAATACCGAAAATGTCGGAATCGGCCAGCTCCGTCATGGCGGGGACCGCGCTCAGATCTTTGTATACGTCTGCCGTATTTGCGTACAGGATGCACCCGACCACGCCGGTGCCGAGGTTGGTGACCTCGCGCGAGTCGTCGTAAAAATAATCGGGCGAAGAAACAATGCCCACGACGCGCAGCGTTTTGGCGCGGTAGACGTCTCCGTACGAAGAGTTGCCGGTCGTGACCGTTTCGGGGAGGGTGATCTCCTGGCCGACGGAAACGGATTCGAGCTTGTTGCTCGGGCGCAGGGCGACCACTTCGGCCACGCCCTCTTCGCCGCCGGCGGCAGGCCAGTTCCCTTCCAGCAGGGTCAGCCGCCCGAGGTTGGAGGCAGACGAAACGTCTTCCAGCCCGAAGATGCGGCCCACCACGTTGCGCTCTCCCATGCGGACGACGGCGTCCGTCGAAATGACGGGCATCGCCCGCTCGACCTCGTCGAGAGCGGAGACCGCGTCGATATCCGCCTGCGAAAGGCCGACCGTCCCCTTCACGTCGACATCGTACGCGTTTTCCTGCCGCAGGTAGCCGTCCATCGTGTTTTCCATGTCCGGCGTGGCCTGCATGATGCCGATGAGAAAGCCCACGCCCAGGGCGATGATCGCCATGATCGCGATGAACCGGCCGAAGCCCGTCTTAAATTCCTTTACGATGTTTTTGGTGAATTTTTTCATGGACATACCCCCTTCCGAGAGTCAGCCTCGGCGCCGCGTTACCATTCGATGACGGAAACGTCGGCAGGGTGCTCGTTGACCGTTTCGGAAACCGCCTGGCCGTTCTTGATCTGGATGACGCGGTCGG
Organism: uncultured Clostridia bacterium; assembly: GCA_944328405.1. Taxonomy (GTDB): domain Bacteria; phylum Bacillota; class Clostridia; order Christensenellales; family Borkfalkiaceae; genus Borkfalkia. The sequence goes on along the minus strand of CALVHP010000171.1, from coordinate 595 downwards.
CCATCTGCGTGATCGCCGAGTTGTGGGTGATGACGATGACCGTTTTGCCGTTTTCGCGGCAGATGTCGTGCAGAAGTTTGAGGATCGCCTTGCCCGTCTCGTAATCGAGGGCGCCCGTCGGCTCGTCGCACAGCAGCAGCTTGGGGTTTTTGGCGATGGCGCGCGCGATGGAGACGCGCTGCTGCTCGCCGCCCGACAGCTGCGCGGGGAAGTTTTTCATGCGTTCGGCAAGCCCCACCTTTCCGAGCGTGGCGGCGGCGTCGAGCGGGTCTTTGCAGATCTCGGACGCGATCTCGACGTTTTCGAGCGCGGTCAGATTCTGGATGAGGTTGTAAAACTGAAAGACAAAGCCCACGTCGTAGCGGCGGTAATCGGTGAGCTTGCGGTCGTTGAACGAACTCACTTCCACGCCGTCGACGAAGATCTGCCCTTCCGTCACCTTATCCATGCCGCCGAGCATGTTCAGCACGGTCGTCTTGCCCGCGCCGCTCGGCCCCACGATGACGCAGAATTCCCCTTTTTCGATGGTGAAATTGACCTTGTTCGCCGCCTTGATGACGTTATCGCCCATCGTGTAAAACCTGCAAACATCCCT
>CALVHP010000170.1 GCA_944328405.1 uncultured Clostridia bacterium | reverse complement strand
CCCGGCACCGGCGGAGACGTGACCTTTACCGACTGGAAGCGGAACCCGCTCTCCATCGTTGGCATCGCGCTCGGCGCCGTCGGCCTGGCCATGGCTGCGGTTTGCGTGATCCTGATTTTGAAAAAATAGGAGTGCGGTCATGAAGAGTAAAAAATTGACGCAGTGGATTGCTCTGGCGCTGGCATTCGTTTTATGCCTGACGTCCGTGATATTCTGCGCGATCGCCATCAACGACAGCCGGACGGGGACGGTGCTTTCCTCCGGGGGCGAGGAAGAGACCCCGCCCCCGGAAGAAGAGGAAACGACGCTCACGGCCGACAAGGCCGAGCCGCAGCTGATCGACGCCATAGAGAGTTGGGAACGGCCCGTCCGCACGAGCGTGGAGCTCGTGCAGGACGAAGACGCCAAAACGGTGACCGTCAGCGGCGCGCGCTATGCCCTGGAACTGTCTTACGCGAAGGCGTTTCGCATTACTTCTCTGAACGTGGACGGCAAGGAGATGTTCGGCGCAAACGACGGCATCTATACCTCCGTCAAAATCGGGGGTGAAACGTATAGTTCGCTTGCCCTGGATGCAGACCCCGCCGTGCGCCTCGAAGGAAGCGGCAACGACCGCACGGTCGTCGTCGAGTACAGCGACGGTGCCGCGGATTATGTGGTAAAGATCGGCGCAACGCTGGAAAACTTTACGCTGGAATTGAGCCGTTCGTTCGATTCCGCCGCGACGCTCGCGTCACAGGCATTCCCCGCCATCCAGCTGGAACAGGACGCTGTGGAAAACATCCGTTGGCTGGAAAGCGGCTCGAACTTCTGGGTCGACGGGGAGGGGAACGATCTGAAAAATTTCCTCTCGGCGGAAAAATTCGATTCGAGCCTCAACATCAAGCGCGCCATGGACGAGATCAACTTTGTCCTGCTGACCTCTTTTGACGACGACGTCGCCCTGCATGTCAGCGGGACCAGCTCCAACGACGGCGCGACCCCTGTTGCGGGGCGCGAACACGCGCGCGGACGTTCGACGGAGGTGGACCGCGCCCCCGAAAACGGCGGGCGCAGGAGCCTGCTGATGAACATGGTCATGGCACGGCCCGGCGAAAATCTGGAATACGCCACCGGCGACCCTGTGTGGGGCTGGAACACGGGCGGCGGACAGAAGACGGGCAGCATCGCCCCCACGGGTACGGAGACCGTCTTCAAACCCGTCGAAATGGGATCCGGCGACGCGCAGACCATGACGCTCACCTTTACCCCCGAAGACTTTGAGGACCATTTTGATCTCGGCGAGCTGTACGGCGTCAGCGAAAAGCTGATTTCGGAAGCGCTGAACAGCTTTGCGCGGATCATGCTTTTAGGTAAAAATGTCGGCTCGGCGCAGGAATTTCCTAACGTTTACATCGAATTGCCCGCCCTGCAGATGCATTGGAACACGATGATGGCGAGCATTTTCGGCGACGCCGAATCCATGAACACGCAGAAGTGGGCGCTGATCAACATCGCCGACTTCCTGATGGACGACAACGGCCACATCCGAAGCCCGTACCCGGGCATCGAAGGGAACAACTGGGGCTATAACTACCCCAGCATGCAGACCAATTACGTCACGGCGATCGTCGACTACTACGGATACACCGGAGACGTTGATTTTGCGCAGGATATGCGCGCCGCGGCGGAAAAATCGCTGGAGTATTTCGACGGCGCCTACTTCGATGCGACAGCGAACCTCGTAAAAAATCCCATTCCTCTCAACCCGAACGACGACAAAACTCTGCCGTATCTCTACGAATCGCACAACGATTATTGGGAAAAGTCGGTGGGGACCTACAACGCGCTGCTGACTGTGGAGTATTACGAGGCGCTGACCAAGCTCGCGCAGCTGGAAGAGAGCGTCTACAAGGATTCCGCCAAGGCGCAGACCTATCGTGATAAAGCCGCCAAGATTCAGGAGACCTTCGTCAAAGACAAGGCGGACGGCGGTTGCTTCGTGCCGGAGCAGAACGCTTTCTATTACGGTTCGTCGAACTACAACGTATCGTATCTGCCCGTGCAGGCGACGGCCGTGCGCACAGGGATCATTTCGACCGAGAGCGCCGTACAGTTGGGACGGCAGATCGAGCGTATCCAGTCCAACTTTGACATGGGTTTCCATGTCATGAACGTTCGCGACCTGACGGACGATACCCGCCCCGCATCGCAGGGCAGCGCCATGCCGACGGAAATGATGGTCGGTGAAAACGGCGGCTGGTACGGTGCGCCGGACGCGGAATGGTATTCGGTATTCCCGATTTTGGGGGACCGCGGCATGATCCCGTATTATATCAGCGAGTCGATGGCCTGCTTTGAGCAGACGGGCTTTACCGGCGCGACGACCTATAAGCGCGACGGAATCACGCCCGCCGACGACGGCTGGTGGGAATGCATGCCGAACATGGCTCTCCCGATCTGGGGGCTGTATACCTACGGTTACGGGTTCCAGTCTTCAGTGGACGGCCTCACGATTGCGCCCTTCATCGATGAAAGTATGGTCGGCAGCCGCGTCGAATATTTCTGGAGAAACACCGATTTTGAGGTGACGTACAGCGGTTTGTATGAATACACCGTGGCTTTCGACGATGATCTGCCCGTACAGGTGTGTTTCCTCAATCAGACGCCGGGCCAAGCCTACACCGTGTCCGTGAACGGAGAGGAGAGAAGCGTTACCGCCGATGAAAACGGCAAGGTGTACGTGACCCTCTCTTCCGGAGAGACGACGGTGCGGCTGAATGATCCCGACAGCGAAGAAATGCTCGTTTACGAAGGCGAAAACGCGTTTGCGGGCAATGCCGTGCGGCCTTCTTCCACGATGCTCGGATCGATCATGACCAAGTTCTGGGCCGAACAGGTCACGGACGGCGTGACGGCGGGCGAGGACGGCTATTGGAGTCCCGAAACGACCGACGATGCGCCCTCGCTGACGGTGGTGAACGGCGCAAGGTATGTTCTGACGCAGCTGAAACTGTATACCGGCAGCGCGCGCCTGTCGTTCGTGCTGGAAGGCAGCGATTCGCTGTCGGGCGGCTGGAAGACGGTGCAGACCGTCACCGACGCGGCGCCCGTGCGCGAAGGAGCTGGCTACTGCGTTACGACGGATATCGACGCGGCGTTCCGTTATTACCGCATCCGCTTTACGGGAATGAAAAATACGGATATACAAATCTATGAAGTGTCGGCTTGCTGACGAAGAGGAGAATGGCTTGTATGCTGACTTACAGTGAATATTTGGATAAAGTGTACGGCTGCTGGCTGGGAAAGTGCGTGGTGGGCACGGTCGGGGCGCCTTACGAGGGAATGAAGCAGATGCTGAATCTGCAATTTGACCCGAAGATGATCGAAACGATGCTCCCGAACGACGACCTCGATCTGCAAGTGTTGTGGCTGAGCGTCCTCGAAGAAAAGGGGATCTACACCACGGCGGAAGATCTGGGACGCGCCTTCCACGAGAAGAACATCTACTGGCCCGGCGAATACGCCTGGTTCGATCGCAATTACCAGCGCGGCATCCGTCCGCCTTATACGGGTATTTACGAGAATGACTTTTACCGGGAAGGGATGGGCTGTCCCATCCGCGCGGAGATCTGGGGGCTTATCGCCCCCGGAAACCCCGCCATTGCCGCCCGGCTGTGCAAGATGGACGGAGAGCTGGATCACAACGGCAATTCGGTCTATTTCGAGAGCTTTTGGGCGGCGATGGTGGCGCAGGCATTTGTGGAAGACGACCTACATAAGCTGATCGAATGCGGCCTGCGCCACATCCCTGCGGATTCGCGCGCGGCAGCGCTGATTCGCGACGTCGTCGACTGGTGTGCCGCGTATGATGACCATCGTTACATCCGCAGCCGCATTATCGCCGAATATGGCCACTGCGACTGCACCAATTCCTTCCAGAATATCGGCATCACGCTGATGTTGTTGCTCAAGTTTTCGGAAGACATACGAACCCTGGCGGTGACTGCCTGCAACTGCGGCTTTGATACGGATTGTACTGCGGGCAACGCGGGCGCGCTGGTCGGGCTGCTGCGCGGCGGGCAGAGCCTGGAACGGGATGCCGGTTTCCGAGACAGCGGCTATGTGCTGACTTTGCATTACCGTCGCCGCAGCGACAAAATCGCCGACCTCGCACAGGACACGGCTGCCGTGGCGCTGCATTTTCTGCATCACTACCCGGGCATGCGCAATATTTTAGAAAATTGTCCGGAAGGGGCGGAGCGGAAAATTAATTTTACTCCGCACCCTGTACAGTTGCTCAACTTTTACGACGAACCTCCGTATATAGCCCCGGGAGGGAGTGTGTGCGTGCGCTTTGAGGCGGCGTCCTCTCTCCCGGCGGCGAAATACGCGGTGTCCGTCGTCGGGCCGGAGGGCTTCCGGGCGGAGCCGTCTGTCGATGAAGTCGTCTTCGGCGGGGGCGAAAAGGCGGCATTCACCGTCACGGTGACGCTGAATGTCGGCTGCCGGCTGCTGCCGGAGCGGAATTTGTTCACGGTTCGGCTGAAGGGCGGCAGCGTCGTGGCGGAGCGTACCTTCGGCGTGATCGGGAAGACGGCGTACCGGCTGTTCGGACCGTTTTGGGAAAACAACTACGAGATCAAAATCGAAGATACGTCCAAGCCCTACGCATATTCGATTCCCGCCAAGAGTGAAGAGGAACTTGCCGACAAGCTGCGCTTTTACCACTTGAACATGCTGACCGATCCCGAAAAGGAGTATATGCCGCTGGACGCGATCCGCCAAGACGCACCCGACGCGGTACGCTACGAACGGAACGGCCGCACGGTATATGTGTGCGGAGACGCCTTCCGCGTGCGCGACGTTACGCCCTTTCGCGGGCCATGCACAGTGTATCTGAAACGCATTATCCGCTTGGACGAGGCGCGCAACTTCCGGTTGTACATCGGCCGCAGCGACGCTTTTCGGCTGTATGTGAACGGGGAGGAGATCGCTTCCCGTACGGGCGCGGAGAACTGGACGCCCGAAAACGTGCATATCATCCCGCTGCGGCTGCAGGCGGGAGATAATGAGATCGTATTCCGCGTCTGCAACCGGAACGGCGGCGACAAATATTCTCTGACTTTTCTTGAAGACAGAGACTGCCCCCCGCAGACGGCGGATCTGAATTCCGTAATACAGGAGGAACTTGGATGAAAAAGAAGATCGTCAGTTTGGCATTGGCCGCCCTGTTGGCCGCCGCGGCCTGCACCATGGCCGCCTGCGGCAAAACGGGAACACCCGGTACGCCGGGCGGCAACGAAACCGTCGACAACCGCATCGTCATCAGCACGGTGACGGGTACGGGCATTCCGCAGGCCTTTCAGGCCGTGGAAAAGGGGTACGAGGCCATCCATCCGGAGATCGACGTCGTGGTCGAGCTCAAGCCCGCCAACGGCTATTCGCAGTGGCTTTCGAATGAGATAACGGCGGACGACCCTGCGCCTGACATTGTGGACGTTTCGACCATGGCTGCGTCTTCCCGCGGCAGGACCGTCAATTACGACGAGTACATCGACGAGATCAGCCCGTACAGCAACAAGCCCTGGCGCGAACAATTCGACTACGAAGCGCAAATCCCCAATCCCTTCGCCGAAGGGACGGATTCGCTCTCTTTTGAGCGCACGCAGGTGGTCTGGGTCTACAATAAAGCGATCTTCGAGGAATACAGCTTGGAGCCGCCCAAAACATGGGATGAGCTGCTCGCCGTCTGCGAAACGTTGCAGAGTAACGGCATTCAGCCTTTGGGGATCAGCGGCACGTTCGACGGCTTTTATGCGGGCGCGACCGGTCACCTTTTCCAGATTTACAACGACCAGGTCACGCGCGAGATGATCAACGCCGTCCGTGCACAGGAAGGGGACTACTGCTATGACCCCGAAAAAGACGGCGTTTGGGAATATGACCCGACCGACCCGTATAACGATGACGCCGGCTACGTCACCGTCAACCCCGTGCGCCTGATGAAGGCGATCCAGGACGGTACCTATGCGGCGGATTCTCCCGGCACAAAGTTCGTCACCGAACAGCTGCACCGGTTGCTGCCTTATTATGCCGGCGGCGAAAATTACTACGGAACAGATTATCCGCAGTCTTCGTTTTACCGGGGAGACGTCGCCATGATGGTCGAAGGGGCATACGCCGTCCCGCGCTATTACGCCGCGCTGGAAAAAGAGCTGGCCATGGCGGAAGACGATCCGAACTATACCCTCAGCATCATGCAGTTTGAGGTCGGGACCTTCAACATGCCGTCCATGGAAGGACAGCATGTTCTGGCGCCTGCCCGCACGATCGAAGTGCCTGTGGGCTTCTACGGGATTATCGATAAGGGTAAAGAGAACACGGACAAGGTCATTGACTTCATGATGTACTTTTCCTCCAAAGAAGGCTTTACCCTGTACCAGCAGGCGCTGATCGAGAACGGCGGCGTCCCCACGGGATCCGTCCTCATCGACGGGGTGGAACTGCCCGAAAAGTATGCCGAAATGTACGCCGACCTCGTGCCCATCGGCAACTGCCAGAAGTCGCCCTGCCAGACCATCGCCCGCGGCGCCGCCAACGACGTGCAGGCCAGCGTCCGTGAATGGTATACCTATACGCAGGACTTCTTCCAGGGGAAGATCGACATCGACGAATGGGCGCGCCTGCATAAAGAAAACGTGATGAAATACTTTGCCGATTCCCTGCGGGCAGCGGGCATCGGCTACAATGACCTGCAATACCCGCAGAACAGGCCGACGGGAAACTGAAAGTGCCATGAAAGCTAAGCGTATTTACCTGATCCTTTTTGTCGTCTGCCTTGTCCTGAGCATCGCGCTGGCGGTCTCGGCGGTATTGACGGCCTCGGATAAGCCGGAGGGGACTCCGGTCTTTTCCGACGGGCTTCAATACGGCAAAGGGGCGGCGTTCGAAGGAGGCTATCTGGTCGGCGGCCGCAACAACACCTTGCGGGCCGTCGGCCCCGACGGTTCGGCTTTGTGGGAAGATGCTTCGCTCTCCAATGTGGTCGTATCTCTCCGCGTTCATGGAAACACGGCGTATGCCGCCTCGGGGAACAAGGTCTATTCGTACGATCTGGCTACGGGAGCCCGGCAGATCTGCGCCGAGCGCTACGAGACGGGCGGCAATTCCGTCGTCTTCGCCAACATTACTGACATCGCCCTCAGCGATGACGGGACGATGCTCGCCGTGTCGCACGGGTCGTCGAAGAGCCGGCATAACCTTACCCTGCTCGAACTCGGTTCGGGCCGCACGTTGTTCACACAGTCGGTGGGCGTTACGGCGGACAGTGTGGAATTTGAGGGGGAGGGTAGCCTCCTTCTCGGATCTGACAGCGGGAACATCCGGCGGTACTCCCTGTCCGGCGAAGTTTCGGACGTCGTGCGCCTGAGCGACGACGTCGCCGACGTCGATGTTTACTGGGAGAACATCTATGCGGCTACATCCGGCGGAGATGTCGTCGTCGTTTCCGGGCAGACGGGCGAGATCCTGTTCGGCGCTTCTCTGTCCGCGCGGAACGCGCTGGCTGCGCCCTGCCGCGTCACAGCGGGGGAAGACGGCGTATTTGTCGGCAGTTCGGACGGAACGCTCTACGCGTTCGACCTCTCTCTCGCGTTCAAATCGGAGGTGCGTTTTGCCGGGGACGTGGCGGATATTTTCCGCAGCGGCGAACAGCTGTGCGTGCTCGTGTCGGGGCAGGGGATGTTCTCCTATCCTGCCGAAGCACTTTTGCGCGGCGCTTCGGCTCTGTTCTGGGTATTTCTCGCCTTCGGCATCGCCCTGTTTGTCGCCGCTTTCGTGTTTCTCATTCTCCGTTTTCCGAAAATCGGGTCTGCCTTCCGTAAAACGGGGCACGTGGTTTGGAAGCACAAAACGGCATATGGGATGCTGCTGCCCATCTTCGGCCTGCTGGCCGTATTCGGCTTTTACCCCGTACTGGTGGCGGCGCTGCGCGCCTTCACGGATTGGAGCAGCTCCTCGCTTGAAATCAATTTCATCGGTTTTGACAATTTCCGGATGATGATTACCGAGGGGTATTTCCTCACGGGCATACGTAACCTGCTGATCTTTCTGGCGAGCTACATGGTCAAGATCCTCACCGTGCCTCTGCTTGTGGCGGTCATGGTCTATTCGCTCGTTTCCGACCGTTCAAAGTACGCGTTCCGGTATCTGTTTGTGCTGCCGATGGTCGTTCCCAGTGTGGTCAGCGCGTTGATGTGGAAAAACATATACGACCCGAACTTCGGGCTGCTGAACGAGGTTTTGGCGCTTTTGCACCTGGAACAATACCAGACGAGCTGGCTGAGCAATCCGAGCACGGCGATTCCGGCGCTGATCTTCGTGGGATTCCCGTTTATCGACCCGTTTTCGTTCCTCATCTATTACAGCGCGATGATGAACATCCCGTCCAGCACTTTAGAGGCGGCCCAGCTCGACGGGGCGTCGCCCGTGCGGCGGTTCTTTTTCATCATCCTGCCGATGATCGCTTCACAGATCAAAGTCCTCATCATGCTCGGTTTCATCAATCAGATCCAGGATTTCAACCTGATTTTGCTGTTGACAAAGGGCGGGCCCGGTACCGATACGTACGTTCCGGGGTACGAACTGTACCTCAACGCCACCACCTTCGGAAGATACGGTTACGCCTGTGCCCTCGGGTTGCTTATGTTTGTGGTCATCTTTGTCGGAACCATAATCCTCAACAAGGTGAAAGTCAATCAGGAAGTGGAGGGGTAACATGCTGAAAAACAAGCGTATTTACATCAGTCAGACCGTGTTGTACGCCGTGCTGGCCATTTTGTTGCTCCTGGCGTTCGTGCCCATCATCCTGATGGTCACCGTATCGTTGAAAAGCACTTACCAGCTGAATACCGATTTCTGGGGCCTGCCGCGCCCCGTGTTCTGGAGCAACTATTCCGTCGCCCTTTCGGGGATCTACGTGAACATGCTCAACTCCTTCCTGTACGTCGTGGTGGCGGTGTTGTTGCTTATTCTGCTGGCGGCGATGGGCGGCTATGTGTTTGCCGTGCTGGACTTCCCCGGGAAAACGGTGCTGTTTATGGTGCTGCTCTCCATGATGATGATCCCTGCCGTTCTCACGCTGACGCCTCGCTATGTGATGATCTCGGATATGGGATTGAAGAACAATCCGCTGGCGCTCATCCTTCCCTGGATCACGGGCGGCCAGGTCATGGCGATCGTCCTATGCCGGACGTTTATCGAGCAGTCGCCGCGCGCGGTGTTCGAATCAGCCCGCCTCGACGGGGCGAGTGAGTTCCGCATCTTCCTCTCGTTTGCGGCGCCGCTTTCCAAGCCCATTCTCACGACGGTCGCAATCATGAATCTCATCAGCTTTTATAACGACTATCTGTGGCCGTTGATGGTGATCGGCGATGCCAAACGGCAGGTCGCCACCGTGGCGATCGAATCCTTCATGGCGGATTCGGGAAATGACGGCATGGGCCAGAGCGTGGCGGGATTCGTGCTCATTACCCTTCCGCTGCTGATCCTGTTTACGTTTACGTCCCGCATCTACATGGAAGGGCTGACCTCCGGTGCGCTGAAAGCGTAAAACGAACACCGAGAACGATCGAAGAGATAACGATCGCCTTTTTGGCGGCGCGGCCGCCCAGGCGAATATCAAAAATCCCCGCAAGTAATTTGCGCGGCTGATAGGACAAAAAGGGCTTGCCCCGCAGGGGCAGGCCCTTTTTTTGTATAACGAAAACCCCGCGATAGTCGCGGGGGTGTAGAAAGGTTTACCGATGGGTCTTGAAAAAAGCCTCCGATGGTATAAAATATGGGCAGAAAAGAAAATCCACCGGCTTGGCCGGAGGATATTTCGTGAGCTGATGCCGCTTAGAAATTTTCGGGGACGTTTTCCGGTTTCATTGCCGGTTTTTTTCCGAAGCGGGATCGGTATTCGCCGGGCGTCATGCCGGTGTAACGTTTGAAAAC
>CALVHP010000169.1 GCA_944328405.1 uncultured Clostridia bacterium | reverse complement strand
CATCACCAACGAAGTGCCGCACGCCAACCGCGTCGTGTACGACATCACGAGCAAACCGCCCGCAACCATCGAATGGGAGTAAATCCGGGGCGGAGCGAATGAGATGAAAATAGCGTTGTTACAACTGCTTCCCGGGCAAAGCGAGGCGGAAAATCTCGAAAAGGGCGAAGCCTGGTGCCGACAAGCCAAGGAGGGCGGCGCGGATCTCGCGCTTTTTCCCGAAATGTGGAGCTGCGGCTACGACCTGAGCGGAGGGGCCGAAGCGCTCCGCCGGCGCGCCGTCTCGTACGGCGGCATGTTCGTGCGTTCGTTCAGCCGCGTCGCGCGCGAGCTGGAAATGGCGGTCGGCGTCACCTTTCTTGAAAGCTGCGCGATGCAGCCGAAGAATTCCGTGTGCCTGTTCGACCGCTTCGGGCGGGAAGTGCTGCATTATTCCAAAGTGCACACCTGCGATTTCGACGAGGAAAAATTCCTCACGGCCGGCGAAGATTTCGAAGTCGGCGAACTGGATACGGCCGAGGGGCCCGTCAGGGTCGGCGCGATGATCTGTTTCGACCGCGAATTTCCCGAAAGTGCGCGCATCCTGATGCTCAAAGGTGCGGAGCTCATCCTGGCGCCCAACGCCTGCCCGATGGAGATCAACCGCCTCGCGGCGCTCCGCGCCCGCGCTTATGAAAATATGACGGCGGTCGCCACGTGCAATTACCCGTCCGGCCAGCCGGACTGCAACGGGCATTCGACCGTGTTTGACGGGGTCGCCTGGCTGGACGGTGAACCCGGCGCTCGTGATATGTGCGTGCTGGAAGCGCCCGAAGAGGAGGGCGTGTATTTTGCGGAGATCGATCTGGAGATGCTCCGCGGCTATCGGCGCGGAGAGGTCATGGGCAACGCGTATCGCCGCCCCGAACTGTACGGGCCGCTCCTTTCAAAAACGATCGCGGAGCCGTTTTTCCGGGCCGACAGAAGAAAGTAAAGTCAGGCCGGAACGGTTTGCGTCATTTTGTTTTGTATCATTCAATTTATGGAGGAAGACGTCTTATGGAGAACAACAAGCGCCCCGAGAACATGGCGCGCATCGACAGTGAAAAACTCGCGCAGGCGTTCATCGAAGAACAGGTCGCGGCGATCCGGAAGCAGGTGGGAGACAAAAAAGTGCTCCTCGCGCTTTCGGGCGGCGTCGATTCGTCCGTCGTGGCGGCGCTGCTGATCCGTGCGATCGGCAAAAACCTCGTGTGCGTGCACGTCAACCACGGGCTTCTGCGCAAGGGAGAGCCGGAGCAGGTCGTCGAAGTCTTTCAGAACCAGATGAACGCAAACCTCGTGTATGTGGACGCGGTCGACCGTTTCTTAGATAAGCTGGCGGGCGTGGCCGATCCCGAAACAAAGCGCAAGATCATCGGCGCGGAGTTCATCCGCGTGTTCGAAGAAGAGGCGCGCAAGCAGGACGGCATCGAGTTCCTGGCGCAGGGCACCATCTATCCGGACATTTTGGAGAGCGGCCCCGTCAAGGCGCATCACAACGTGGGCGGACTGCCCGAAGATCTCAAATTCGAACTCGTCGAACCGCTGAAATTCCTGTTCAAGGACGAAGTGCGCGTCGTCGGCAAGGCGCTGGGCCTGCCCGACAATATGGTGTACCGCCAGCCGTTCCCCGGCCCGGGGCTGGGCGTGCGCTGCCTGGGTGCGATCACGCGCGAGCGGCTGGAATGCGTGCGCGAGTCGGACGCCATCCTGCGCGAAGAGTTCGCAAAAAACGGGCTGGAAGGCAAGGTGTGGCAGTATTTCACCGTCGTGCCCGATTTCAAGTCTGTCGGCGTGAAGGGCGGGAAGCGCACTTTTGAATATCCGGTCATCCTCCGCGCGGTCAACACGGTGGACGCGATGACGGCGACCGTCGAAGACGTGCCCTTCGCGTTGCTGCAGAAAATCACCGACCGCATCACGAAAGAGGTGAAGGGCGTCAACCGCGTGCTGTACGACCTTACGCCCAAGCCCTGCGGCACCATCGAGTGGGAGTAAACCGGCAGGCAGGTTTTTTCGCCCCGCGCACGGGCAAGTGCGGACGGGCGCCGGGAGATGAAAAACGCATGGAAAGAGCGATCGTGATCGGCTGCCCGGGCGCGGGGAAAAGTACGTTCGCGCGGCGATTGCGCGATGCGACGGGGCTGCCGCTGTACTACCTCGACGCGATCTGGCATCGGCCGGACCGCACGACGGCGCCGCGGGAAGAGTTTGACGCGCGCCTGTGCGCGATCCTGGCCACGGAGCGCTGGATCGTCGACGGAAATTACATCCGCACGCTGCCGATGCGGCTGAAGGCGTGCGATACGGTCTTTTTGCTGGATTACCCGACCGAGGTGTGCCTTGCCGGTGCGGCGGAGCGCGTCGGCAGGCCGCGGGAAGACCTTCCCTGGGTGGAAGAGTCCTTCGATCCGGAGTTCCGCCGGTGGATCGAAACTTTTTCCGCCGAACAGCTTCCGCAGATTTATGCGATGCTGGAGTCCGGCGGCGCCGGGCGCGAAGTCCGGATCTTTCATTCGCGGGAGGAGGCGGACGCCTGGTTCCGCCGCTGAGGCGGAAAAGACGTTTTGCAAAAATACCTTTGCGAAAATTTCGCAAAGGTATTTCTTTTTTCGTCGGTGTGTGTTATACTAATATAATAACGGCGTTTTTGACTCTGCGCCGGGCGATAAGGGTGGATCATGGCTGAGCTGACAAGGGAAGAGGCTTTCGAATTGGTCAAAAGCCATAAAGAACCGGACAAACAGTTTTATCTGGATCTTTTGGACGAAGAAAAACAGCGGGCGTGCGAGGATGCGCACGTCAGGGCTGTCATGACCCTTCTAAAAATCTGCTACATCAACAAACTCAAATTGAAGATCAGAACGGCGCAGGAGGAGATCGCAGGCCTGCGCGAAGGCGATTTTTCGGCCGAAAATTACCGCACGATCATCGAGCGCAACGCCGAGATCCGCGCCTGGCGCGCCGAGATCGAGAGCTACCGCGGGTTCTTTGCCGAGCCGTATTTCGCGCGGATGGATCTGATCGACGACAAGGAAGGGTACAACAGCTATTACATCGGCAAGAAGGGCGATCTGCAGCTGGAGATCGTCGACTGGCGCGCGCCGCTCGCAAGGAAGTATTACCAGAAGAGCCAGATCCTGTTTTCGATCAACGAATACAATTACAAGCTGATCCTGCGCCGCGCCCTGCGCACGGCCAACGGGAAGTTCATCGACTTCAAAAACGAATATCTCAGCCTGCGAGACTATCTCACCCGGGAAGAGATCGCCGGGCGGGACGAAGAGATCATCTTCGATCCGTATCTGAAAGAGATCCTGCGTGCGCGCAAAGAGAGCCTGGAAATTTCGGACATCATCGAAACCATTCAGGAAAAACAGTACGAGATCATCACCAAGCCCGAACGGGAAAGTTTCGTCCTGCAGGGCTGCGCCGGCAGCGGCAAGACGATGATCATGCTGCACCGCCTGAGTTTTCTGATGTACAACAACGAAAACCTCAAGCCGCGCGACGTGCTCGTCATTACGCCGAGCAATTCGTTCAACGCGTTCATCGACGAACTGTCGCAGGTGCTCGAACTGGAAAAAGTCCGCACGACGACCATCGACGACTACTTTTTGCAGTTGCTGCGCAACGAGGGGCTGGACGCCGGAGAAAAGATCGATTTCTCCGCCGCCGCTCCCAAATACCGGGAGTATGTTTACTCGGAACGCTTTTATCTCGATGCGGAAAAAAAGGTCGCTTCGATCTTCGACGGGATCGCGGGGATGTTCACGAGCCCGGAATGCAGAGAAAGCATCGCCGCCGCGGCGGAAAACTGCCGCGCTCAGGCGGAGGCGTTTGCCGAGATCCGCAACGCCAGCGTGCGCGTCCGGCGCGCCGTGCTCGGGGAGATCAAAGAAAAACCGGAGGGCGGGCTGTATTATACCAAGCCGTACCGCGAACTGATGAACGAAGTGACCGCCGCCGAAGAATTCCTTTCCGGGGGGCGCGGCGGGGCGAATGCCGCGGACCGGAGCGCTTTCTGCCGCGGCGTTCTCTCGTTTTACCGCGCGGCGGCCTTTATCCAGAAAAATCACGAGCGCGTCTGCGGCGGCGCCCTGCGCGATCTCGACGCGCTGAAAGAGACGGTGGAAAAAGAGATCGTCGACCTGCGGCGCTATAAAATCTACCGCGGCGGAGAAGAGATCGAAACGTACGCCGACCGCATCGCGCGGCGGGGCGAACTGCTGCGCGAGATCGGGCAGATCCGCGCGCGCGTCGCGTTCGTGGAAGAGCGCTTCGCCGGATTCTGCGAGCTGTTCGAAACATTGTGCGGGAACGAATATTTTGTGCGCGTCGGCCGGTGTGAAAACACCGTGCAGCTGCTGCGCCTGTTTTACAAAGAGATCGTTCGCAAGGTCAAAAACCGGCTGGGGATGGGGAAAGGCCTCGTGCGGTGCGACGCCTTCGTGCTCTGTTTTCTTTCTTCCCTCCTGGGCAGGAAGCTCGAACCGCGCTACGGGCTGGTGTTCATCGACGAAGGGCAGGATATCTCCGTCAGCGAATACAGGCTGCTGCACCGCATCAATCCGGACGCGTCCTTTAACATTTACGGCGATCTGGCGCAGAACATCACCCGTTACCGCGGCCTGACCGACTGGTCGAGCGTGCAGAGCGGCCCGGTGTATTGCCTCGACCAGAATTACCGCAACACCAACCAGATCGTCGAATTCGTGGCCCGGAAGCTGCACATCCCGATGCAGTCCATCGGGTTTGACGGGCCGCCGATCGTGCGCGTCGGCGTGCGCGGCATCAGCGGCTTTTTCCGCGACAAAAAGGGATTGAAGGCCGTCATCGTCTCCGAACGCGATTTGGAAAAATACCGCCGCAAGAGCTACAACGTATTGAGCGACAGCGGCAGGCTTTCCAAAAAGAAGATCAATCTGATGACGGTTTACGAGTCGAAGGGTCTGGAGTTTTCCTGCGTGGCCGTCGCGGACGCGCGCATGACCGACCACGAAAAATACATCGCTTACACGCGCGCCCTGAAAGAGCTGGCGATCGTGGAAGAAAAGGGGACTTGAACCGTGCGGAATCATTTTTTGCTGGATGCAGACGAAACGATCCTGGATTTTGTCCGTTCGTCGCGCGAGAGCCTTCGCGAGGCCATGGCGGAACTGGGGCTGCCGTACAGCGACGAGATCTATGCGCAGTACAAGCGCATCAACGACGCCGTATGGAAGGAGTACGAGCGCGGCGCCATCACGAAGCCGGCGCTGATGCGCGCGCGTTTTTCCCGCTTTTTTGCGTCTCTGCGCGTGCAGGCCGACCCCGACGAGGCCAACCGCCTGTATTTCGGGGCGATCTGCCGCCACGGCTATCTGTTGGACGGGGCGGCGGAATTTTTGCAGGCGCTGAAAGAGCGCGGCCCGGTGTTTCTCATCACGAACGGCACTCCCGCCGCCCAATACGGCCGGCTGGACGCCCTGGGCATCCGCGATCGCTTCGACGGGATCTACGTTTCCGACGAGATCGGTTTTGCCAAGCCGGACGCGCGCTTTTTTGAGGCGGTGCTGCGGGCCGAAAACCTGCGGAGATGCGAATGCCTCGTGATCGGCGATTCGCTCACGTCCGACGTCGCCGGGGCGAACAATGCGGGCGTCGCCTGCATCTGGTACAATCCTTCGGGGAAAACGGGGTGCGGCGCGCCGCCCGCCCGCGAAGCGCGTTCCTATGCGGAAATCCTGCGCATCATCGACGAAGAGCCGTAAAAAGCGGCTCTTTTTGTATGTCTTTCGCCGCCGCAGGCAATAAATAAATGCGCCGTGCCGGATCCGGATTCCGGGCGCTTTCGCCGGCGGAAAAATTTGCCTTGCGCGCTTGCTAAAACGTTCCGTTTGTAGTATAATGAAGGGGAATCAGAACAACGGATCGAAAGCGGCAGAGGCGCGCCGCGATGTGCTCGCTTTCGGGGTGAGAGGAGGAATGTATGGCGGGGAAAAAATCGGTCAAAGCGACGCTCAAAGAATGTGTTTCGGTCAGCGCGCGGTCACAGCAATACTACGGCTACGCCGAGTATTACAACCGCGTGCCGCTGTTCACGTCGCTGCAACTGTCGAACGCCGGTTCCGAATCGGCCGAAAACATCGACGTCGTCATTGAAAACGGCGACGGTTTTTTATTGCCGTTTTCCAAGCATTTTGACGAGGTCCCGTTTGAGAGCGCCGTCGAGATCGCGGCGCCGAACATCGTTTCCCCCCTGTACCTGACCGAACTTTCCGCGGTCACCGTCTGCACGGTGCGCGTGCGCGTGCTGCACGGCAAAGACGTCGTCGCCGAATGCTCGGCGGAAGTGACGGTGCTGCCCTTCGATTACTGGAGCGGGAGGAACGGCAACACCGAGCTGCTGCCCGCCTTCGTCCGTCCGAAGGTGGCGGACTGCCTGCGCGTACTGAGCGAGGCGCGCGAACAGCTGAAAAAGTGGAATCTGGCCTGCGAATGGGCGGGCTATAAAGAAGGGGACAAAAATAAGATCCGCCAGATCTGCGCCGCAATCTTTGCCGTCATCAAAAAACAATCCATCGAAAAATCGGCGGCGGAATTCCATTACGGCGAGCCGATGCCGGTGGGCGACATCACCAAGATCCTCAAAAACAAGGTGGGTACGTCGTTCGAACTGGCGCTGTTTCTGGCTTCCTGCCTCGAATGCGCGGGGCTGCACCCCGTGCTGGCGGTGGGCGAAAAGAGCGTGGCGTGCGGCGCCTGGCTGTACGACAACTGCTTTTCGGAGAGCGTGAGCGACGACGTCGTGCTTCTGCAAAAATACATTGCCGGCGGCATCAACAACGTCAGCATGTTCGACACCGAAGACGTGTTCGCGGGGCACAACGTCAACTATACGGCGGCGGAAAAGCACTTTGCGCAGAAGCTCGGGAACGGCTGGTTCGATACGGTGGTCGACGTCAAGCGCTGCCGCCTGGCGCGCATCCACCCGCTGCCGCTCAAAGTCAAGGGGATCCAGGGCTACGAACTGCTCGGCGAGAGCGAGACCGATCTCGACGCCGCCCCCGAAATGATCGCCGGCACGCACAAACTCAGCGTAGACGGCAAAGCCACCAAAAACAAACAGTGGGAGCGCCGTCTTCTCGACCTTTCCCTGAAAAACGCTCTCCTCAATTTCCGTCCGGACAAAAACGCGCTGCACATCATCTCCGCGGGCGTCAACGAGATGTACGAACAGCTTTCGACGGGGGAAGAGTTTTTATTGCTGGAGAGCACGGCAGACATGCGCGGCGCGGCGCCCGATCAGTCGTACTTTCCCGGGGCGTCGGCTTATTCGGCCCTTTCCGAACTGCTCGCCGTCGAACTGAAAAACCATCGCCTGCGCACCTTTTCCGAAAAGAAGGAGATCGAAGACGTTCTCCGTTTTCTCAGCAAAAAGGCCAAAACGGCCGAAGAAGAGGCGGGCGCGAACGTGCTGTTCCTCGCGTTCGGCTTTTTGAAATGGTACGAAGCCGAGGGCAGCGAAGCCAAATACGCGCCGCTCGTGCTTTGCCCCGTCAAGATCATCCGCAGCCGCGGCGGGAAGGGGTATTCTCTCTGTTTTTCGGAAGAGGAGATGCAGATCAACAGCACCCTCCTCGAATTCTTGCTGCGCGAATTCAAGATCGACATCCGCGGGCTGGACAACATCGCCGGCGGCATCAAGATCTCCGAGATCCTCGCCATGGTGAAGATGGAGATCCTGAACATGAAGCGCTGGGACGTGCTCGAAGAGATATACCTGGCGAATTTTTCCTTCGCGCGCTACGCCATGTGGAACGACGTGCGCCGCAACATCGATAAATTCCGCAAAAACGCGCTCGTCCGCTCGCTGCTCGAAAACCGCCTGGAGATCCAGAACAACGTGTTTGAGGACAAGGCCGAGGACGATTACGCCCCGTCGGAGATCTTGCTGCCGCTCACGGCGGACGGTTCGCAGTTCGCGGCCATTGCCGAGGCGGTCAGCGGGGCGACCTTTGTGCTGCACGGCCCGCCCGGAACGGGCAAGAGCCAGACGATCACCAACATCATCGCCAACTGCCTCTGCCGCGGCAAACGCGTGCTGTTCGTGGCGGAAAAGCAGGCGGCGCTGTCGGTCGTGAAAAAGCGCCTCGACTCCATCGGCATCGGCGATTTCTGCCTGGAGCTGCATTCCAACAAGACGGACAAGTCGCAGATCCTGAAAACGCTGGAATCGACGCTGACGCTGGCGGCGGAGCCGGAAGACCCCTCGTTCGCGTCCAAGAACGATCAGATCGACGAGGTGCGCCGCGCGCTCAACGAACCGATCGCGGCGCTCCACAAAAAACGCCGCCTCGGCGTTTCGGTCTACGAGGGGATCCTGATCTATCTCAAAAACAAGAACGCCCCCGACGTGCTGGACATCGAAAGCACCTTTTACGACAGCCTGACCAAAGAAAAGCTGGAGCGCTACGAGAGCATGCTCGTGGAAGTTTCGGCGGCGGCCAGGCAGTGCGGCGGCGTGTACCATACGCCTTTTGACAACGTCAATCTCGACGAGTATGACTCCGACGTGCGCAACCGCGTATATTATTCGGCGGAAGTGCTCCTGGCCGAGATCAAACATCTGAAAAATTATCTGAGCCTGTTCCTCGATTTCTACTGTCAGAGGATCAGTTCGTTCACGCAGAAAAAGATGCAGACGCTCGTGCAGCTGATCGAAATGCTGCGCAGCGGCGAAACGGACAAGTATTTCTGCTGCGACGAGAGCGAATTTTACGTCTTTTTCAACGCCAACCGCCGTCTGGACCGCCTGCTCGGCAACTACTTCAAACGGTTCAAAAATCTCGTCGAGATCGACGTGGAACCGGCCGTCATCGAACAGGAACTGGACAACTGGGGTGAAAATTTCCGCAGTTCGAAGGTCCTGTCGGCGGTGGCGAAGCGGCTGCGCAAAAACGCCGTCGACCGCCTCGCCCCCGACGAAGAGTTCAAATACGTCGGGATCGTCGCGCAGATCTACGAAGATCTGCAACAGGTGAAGGGCAACACGAAACTGGCCCTCAACTTTACCGACCGCGGCGGGAAGATCAATTTCCGCCGCCGCGACGAGTTCATGGAAAAGCTCAAACAGCTCCATGCGCTGGCGGAAGGCGTATTCATGGACTACAATGCCGACAGTTTCAACAGCGTGTGCGTGCGCTCGACGGCGGGCGGGTATGCGCTGCCCGTGCTGGACGGGCTGATGCAGTCCATCGACGGGTTCCGTTCCAGCCTCGCCAAGTTCTGCGACGTCATCCGCGCCGACGCGGAAAAGTATTACGACGAAGATCTTTTGGATTACTTCAACGGCAAGGCCGCGGCCCTCATCGACAACATCGACATGCTCGCGGCGTGGTGCCTCTTCAAAAAGATCTCGGCCCAGCTCAACGCCGAAGGACTCAACTTTATCACCGATTCGCTGGAATCCGGCGCGATCAATTCGGACAATATCCTCGACAGTTTCCGGAAGAACGTCTACCGCAATTTCATCGAGACCAACATTGGAACGGATCCCGTTCTCTCCAAATTTTCGGCCTCCGTTCTGGAAGAGAAGATCGAGTTGTTCCGCGGGCTGGACGAACAGTTCTGCAAACTTTCGCGCGAGCATATCCGCGGCAAGCTGATCGCCGACCTTCCCACGACATCGACGGAGGGGAGCATCAGCCTCGAGGTGCTGGCGTTCCAGCGCATTTTCAAGAGCAACATGCGCGGCATGACGTTCAAGGAACTGCTCAAAGAGATCCCCAACCTCTTTGCGCGCCTGGCGCCGTGCGTGCTGATGAGCCCCGTCACCGTGGCGCAGTATCTGCAGCCGGATCCGGACCTCTTTGACCTGGTCATCTTCGATGAGGCGTCGCAGCTTCCGACCAGCGAGGCGGTCGGCGCGCTCGCCCGCGCCCGCAGCGCGGTCATCGTGGGCGACCCCAAACAGCTGCCCCCGACCTCCTTTTTCAGTTCGGGGTATGTCGACGAAGAGAACCTCGACACAGAGGATCTGGAAAGCATCCTCGACGACTGCCTGGCGCTGAGTATCCCCGAAAAACACCTGAACTGGCATTACCGCAGCAAGCACGAAAGCCTGATCGCCTTTTCCAACGTGATGTATTACGGCAACAAGCTGTGCACCTTCCCTTCGCCGGACGCGCTGGAAAGCAAGGTGCGGCTGGCTTTGGTGGAAGACGGCGTGTACGACCGCGGCTTTACCAAGCGCAACAAGGCGGAGGCCGAAGCGCTGGTGGCCGAAGTGATCCGCCGCCTGAAAGACCCGAAGCTGGCCTCTTCGAGCATCGGCATCGTCACGTTCAGCACGGCGCAGCAGGATTATATCGAGCGCCGCCTGACGGACGCGCTGGCAAAAAACCACCTCGAAGACGCCGCCTACGAGCGCGAGGAGCCTCTGTTCATCAAAAACCTGGAAAACGTACAGGGCGACGAGCGCGACGTGATTTTGTTCTCCGTCTGTTACGGGCCAGACCGATCGGGGAGAGTTTCTCTGAACTTCGGGCCGCTCAACCAGATCGGCGGCTGGCGGCGCCTGAACGTCGCGGTGTCGCGCGCCCGCGAAGAGATGGTCGTCTTTTCTTCGATGACGTCCGCCATGATCAACCTGGCCAAGACCAACAGCAAGGGCGTGGCGGGGCTGAAAGCCTTTCTCGAATTCGCCGAACGCGGCAAGACGACGCTCGCCATCAATTCGGAAGAGCTGAAAACGGCCAGGAGCGGCATCGGCAAATACATCGCGGCCGAACTGCGCACCTACGGCTACGAATGCCGTTACGACGTCGGCATTTCCGAATTCAAGATCGACTGCGCCGTCGTCGATCCCAAAAACAAGAAGCGGTTCATCCTGGCGATCATGTGCGACGGGATCACGGCTTCGCATTCCTGCGCCAAGGACCGCTGCATCCTGCAGATCCAGACGCTCAAGCTCAACAACTGGAACGTGGTGCGCCTGTTTACGATCAACTTCATCAACAACCCGAAACGCGAGATCAAGAAGATCAAGGACGTGCTCGACCGGCTGACGGGCGTGGAAAAAGGCGGGCGCGACCATCTCGCCAAATACCGCAAAAATTACCGCTATGCCAAGCTGGAACAGCGGCAGTACCTCTCGCAATACGTCACCGGCGGGGAAAACGACGCGGAGATCGCCGCCCGGCTGAAAGCGATCTCTTCCGCCGAAGAGCCGCTGAGCGTGCAGTTTTTGATGAAGCGCTGCCTGTCTTCGCTGGGGATCCAGAAATACGGCAGCAAGGTCGAAGAGCGCATGAAGGGCCTGATCGGCCTGTGCGACCTCAAGGGCGAAGAACTGTGCGGGCGTACCTACCTGCGTAAGACGGACAAATGCCTCGAATGCGATTTTTACCGCGTCGAAGCCGAACCGATCCGCCGTTCGGAAGAGGACTTCACCCCGTACGAAATGATCGCGCTCATCAAAGGCCTTCTGGAAAACAAAGTCAGCCTGTATATGGACGAGCTTTTGAGCCTCGTCTGCGCGGAACTGAAAGTGTCGCGGCCCAGCGACCGGTTTGCCGCGTTTGTGGGCGAGTGCGTTTCGCTCGGTGTCGAACGGGCCCTGTTTGTCCGCTCCGTCAGCGACCGCATCAGTTTGAGCTGAGCATGAAGGGGCGCCTGCTTGCGGCCGTCGCCGCGGCCGCGTTGGTGCTGATCGTCGCGGCGGCGGCGCTTTTGCCGTCGCCCGCGCCGCCGCGCACGGAGGGGCTGGGCGGAAAGACGCGTTCCGCCGCCGCGTACGACGATACGCTCAATGCGGTCGTCTTCGGAGAAAACGTGCTCCACGAAGGCCGTACCTTCCGCGTGCCGTACGGCTGCACCTACGGCGAACTGTTTGCGCTGGCGGGCGCGGAAGATGTCGCGGGGTACGATCTGCAGGCGCCGCTCTCCTTTGCGGACGCCGTGCTGCTCGGCGGCGAGTATTATCTTTACATCGTCGTCTGAGGGCGGCGGACCGATACGGAAGAAGAGGGAATGGAAAAGCCGAACGCATCGCAACCCAAAGAACATGCTCTGTTTCGAGGCGACCGGGTGGTCAATTTCCGGCCCATGCTTCTGTTTGCGGCCGCGTTTGCGCTGGGGATCTTCTGTGCCTGCCGGTTCGGTACTGCGGCGCTGTATTTCGCCCTCGCCGGGGTGCCCGTTTTGCTGGCCGCGGCGGCCCTGTGGATTTTCAAAAAGAAGGCGGTGTTCGGCGTGGTGCTGTACTCCGCCCTTTTTTGCGCGCTCTTTCTCGTGGGCGCGCTTTCGTTTTCTCTGCGCGTCGGCGCCTTTGAATCACTGCCGGTGCTCGATGGGGAATATACTGTTACCGGCACGGTCGAAAACGTCGGCGCGTCGGAAAGCGGAACGATCCTCACCGTGGGAGATCTGTCCGTCTTTGCGGACGCCGAAGAGGGGATTGTCTCGCCGGGCGGAAAGATGTCCGTCTACGTCTTCGGCGGGAGCGGCTTTGCGGAAGGCGACCGCCTCGTCTTCGACGCGGCGCTGACCACCAACGACGTCTGGACGTACGGCCGCGTCAACGCTTCGGCCATTCTCGAAAAGACGCGGTACCGCGCGAGCGTGCAGGCAGAAGATCTGTTTTTGGTCGACAGCCGTTTCGACCTGTTCGGTTCGGTCCGCGCCGCGTTCCGCGACCGCGTATTTTCGTCCATGGATCCTTCGACCGCGTCGATCGCCTATGCGCTGCTGACGGGCGACAGCGGATTTATGGAAGACGAAGTTCTGCAAAACTTCCGGTACGGCGGCATCGCGCATGTCTTTGCGGTGTCCGGCCTGCACGTCGGCGTCGTGTACGGCCTGGCGAATTTTCTTTTGCGGCGGCTGCGCGCCCACCGGTTCGTGCGCCTTCCGGCAATTGCCGCGCTGCTCGTGTTCTATGCGGGCGTCTGCAATTTTACGCCTTCGGCGGTGCGCGCGCTCGTCATGTGCTGCGTGCTGATGCTCTTCGACGCTTTCGGGTGGGCATACGATCGCCTGACTTCCGTCTCGATCGCTTTTTTCGTCGTCCTGGTGCTGAACCCCGTCAATCTCTATTCGGTCGGGTTTCAGCTCTCCGTCGCCGCGGCGGCGGGGATCATCGTCCTCGGCGGGCATCTGACGCGGCTCCTCGGCAGGATCCCGCGCCTGCCGCGCAAACTCGCTTCGGCGTTGGGCGTTTCCTTTTCCGCCCAGGCCGCAACGTTCCCGATCCTGCTCGATGCTTTCGGGTACGTATCGGGGCTGAGCCTGCTGCTGAATCTCGTATTTGTCCCGCTGATCGGGGCGGTCTATTCCGTCCTGTTCGTCGCCGCGCTTTTGGCCTGCTTGCTTCCGTTTGCGGCGAACGTCCTGCTGTTTGTGCCGCAGCTTTTGCTGCGCGTCGCCGTCGCGCCCGTCCTGGCGGCGGAGTTCGGCGTTCTTCTGATCTGCGGATTTTCCTTCGGCGGGGCGGCCGTTGCTCTCTGGTACGGCGGCGTCTTTTTTCTGTCCGACAAAGTCAATCTGAAAATGCTGCCGAAAGCGGTCGGCTGCTGTCTGCTCTGCCTCGTTTTCACGGCGGCGATGCTTTTGCGAAATGTGCCGGCGGGCAGGGCGGTGATGACCGTGCACGGCTATTACGGATCGAACGTCGTTTTGATGCACGGAGAAGGACAGACGAGCCTGGTGCTGACGGGCGTTCCCGACGGGGAATATCTCGAACGGCTGTTTTTGCAGGAAGGGATCGAAGAACTCGAAGCGCTCGTCGTTTTGGCGGATCATTCGCAGATCAACGCGGCGGTGCCCGTCGTGCTTCGCGCGGCCGACGTCCAAAAATTGTATGTGCGCGGCGGCGGAGGGTTCGTCAATTCCTTCCGCACGATTGAAGTCTGCGAAGAGCGCGGCGCCTTTGCCTTCGGCGGCGCGGATGCGCTGTTTATCGGCGATACGGCGCTCTATCTCAACTGCCTGGGGTCGGACGTCCTGCTCTGCGGCTCTCTCCCGGCCGAGCCGCTTCCGCACTGCGATCTTCTGGTCGCGGCGGCATACGAAGAGGCGCTTTCGGCTGCTTGTATGCCCGTGCAGGAAATCTATTTCGAAAAAACAGAGGGAAAAATCTGCGTATATCATTCGGGCGACTTGCAAATTGTATGGAAAGATGATATAATCACCGTAAGTGAGATCCGGTAAAAGGTCATGAAATTCGTCCTGTTCAAAAAGAGCCTGGAAGAAGGCGCCGCTCCCATTTATCTGTTCGAGGGGGAGGAAGAATATTTTAAGGAGCGCGGCGAAGAGATGCTCAAAGAGCGTTTTCTGCAAGAGCCGTCCCTCAATTTTTGTTCCTTCCGGGGCGAAACGCTCAAAGGGGCCGCGCTGTCCGAACTGGCGGCCGCCGCGCAGGCGTATCCGTTTTTGAGCGAAAAGCGGATCGTCAAGGTCACCGACCTGCATCCGTCCGAACGGGAATTTGCAGCGTATCTGCAGGAATATTTCCGCAACCCGCAGCCGAGCACCGTGCTTCTGATCGTCAACGGCGGCGGCAAGGCCAAGGGCTTCGATCTGAAAAAAGCTCCCAACGTGACGTATGTCGACTGTTCCAAAGCCGACGACGAGACCGTCTTGCGCTGGATCTTCACGCGGTTCCGCCGCGCGGGCGTCCGCTGCGACACGGAGAGCTGCGAGCGTATTTTGCGCTATTGCCTGGCGGACATGTCGCGCGTGGCGAGCGAGACCGAAAAACTCATCGCCTTCGCCGGGGAAAACGGAGAAGTGACCGCGCGGGACGTCGACGAAGTCGTTTACCGCGATACCGATTTCAAGATCTATGAAATGACGGACGCGATCGGCAAGGGCAACGCGGGGAAGTACATGACCGTTTTGCGGGAACTTTCGGAAAAGGGCATGGACGAGACGGCGGTGCTCAATTCGCTCGGATTCTATTTCAAGAATCTGTTCGATATCGCGTCGCTTTCCAAAACGGACGCGGAGACGGCGCAGCTCCTCGGTATGCGCGAGTATGCGGTGAAAATGAGCCGCAGGCAGGCGGACGGGCTGGGCAGAAAGCGCGTGGCAGAGCTGTATATGCGCATCGTGCGTGCGCTCGACGATGTAAAGAGCGGCAGGCTTTCGCCGCAGGGCGCGCTGCTTGCCGTCAATGCGCGGATGCTTTTCGGCGCGGCGCAGGGCGCGTAAAAGGCAGGTCCCGCCAAGGGACCGGGGAGAAAAAAGAATGAACCAATTCCTGCAGGAGCTGAAAAACGTTTTCGTCGCGTTCGATCTGGTCGACGCGCTTGAAATCGTTTTGTTTGCGCTGGCGTTTTATTACGTTTTCCGGATCCTGAAAAACAGCAACGTGCGCAGCCTGATCGCGATCTTTACGCTGCTGGTCGTGGCGTCCGGCGTGGTGTTTATTTTCAACGAAAAGATTTCGACCGAGCTGTTTATCGTAATCCCGCTCGTATTCGTCGGCGTGGTCCTGGTCATTTTCAACGTCGAAGTCAAGCGAGACATTCTCAATCTCAGCTCGTTCAACCTGACGGAAAAGACGGGCCACCAGGCCTCCGCCTCGCGCGACGAAGTCGAGCGCTACGTAACGGACATCATCAAGGCGCTGCAGAATCTTTCCAAAGACAACATCGGCGCGCTGATCATTCTGGCAAACGACAATATCCCGTCGCAGGTGCTGCAGAGCGGGGTGCTGCTGGACGCGAAGATCTCGTCGCAGCTCATCGAAGGCATCTTCTTTCCCAAAGCGCCGCTGCACGACGGCGCCATGATCATCAACAACTATAAGATCCAGGCGGCGGGGTGTTTTCTGCCGCTGACGCAGAACGCCAACATCCCCAAAGAATTGGGCACGCGGCACCGCGCCGGCATCGGCATTACCGAAACGGCCAACGTGATCGCGCTGATCGTTTCGGAAGAGACGGGCATCATCACGGTGGCGCAGCGCGGCAAGATCTCGCGCTATGCGGATTATGATCTTTTGCGGCGCACGCTGAACGACTATTATTGGAAGGACCTCGCCGCGGACGGGAGGAAACGGTTATGAGAGAAAAGAGCTTCTGGCGCAAACTCGCCGGGATATTCATCGACAATGTCCCCATCAAACTGCTGGCCATTGCGCTGGCGGTCGTCGTCTTTGTCGTGACCAATTTCGGAGGCTGAACGCGCGTGGAAACGAGCAAGGAACAAAACTGCGTCGCCGCCCCCGAGATCCTGCTGCCCGCGGAGGGAACAGACATGACGGCCTGGGCGGTCATCGCCTGCGATCAGCACACGTCCGACGAGGAATACTGGAACGCGCTCGACGCGTTCGTGGGGGAGCGGCCGTCCACTCTGCGGCTGATGCTGCCGGAGATCTGGCTGGAAAAAGCGGACTGCGAGGAGCGCATCCGCGCGATCGCCGCAGCGATGGAGCGTTACCGCGCGGGCGGCATGTTCCGCAAGCTGCCGCGGGGCTATATCCTCGTCGAACGGAAAACGGAATCCTCGCCGCTGCGGACGGGGATCGTATTGTCCGTCGATCTGGAGGCCTATTCGTATGAAAAAAAGAGCGACGCGCTCGTCCGCGCGACGGAGGCGACCATTCTGGAGCGCATCCCGCCGCGGCTGAAGATCCGCGAAGCGGCGTCGCTGGAATTTCCGCACGTCATGCTCCTGTACGACGATCCGCAGGATACCGTGCTCGGGCCGTATAAGGCGGACGCCTCGCTGAAGACGCTGTACGATTTTGATTTGAATATGGGCGGCGGGCACATCCGCGGCAAATTCATCCCGGACGACGGCGCCGTTGCGGCGGCGTTTCAGAAACTGGCCGCCGGCGGGCTTTTGTTCATGGTCGGCGACGGAAACCACTCGCTGGCGACCGCGAAGGCGGCCTGGGAAAAGATCAAAGCGGGGCTTACGCAGGAGGAGCAAAAAACGCATCCGGCGCGCTTTGCCCTCTGTGAGGCCGTCAACATCTACGACGAAGGGATCCGGTTCGAGGCGATCCACCGCCTTGTCAAAGGGGTCGACCCGCAGCGGTTCGCGGCGGGATTGCGCCCCGGCGGAGCGGGAAAAGCGGGGCTGTATGTGCGCGGCGCCCGGACGGATTTCGCGGTGGCGGAAGAAGTCCCCGCGGCGGTGGACGGCGTCGACCGCTACATCGCGTCGTACATTGCCGAATACGGCGGCAGCGTGGATTACATACACGGCGAGGGCGCGTTGGCACAGCTGACGGCCGGCCATGCGGATTACGTCGGCATCGCGCTGCCGAAAATGAAAAAGGCGGATTTGTTCCAAGCGGTAAAGACGGGCGGGAGCCTGCCGCGCAAGACGTTTTCGATGGGGGAAAGCGAGGAGAAAAGATATTACCTCGAAGGCAAGGAGATTCGGTTATGAGTTTGACCGTATGCAAGTTCGGCGGGTCCTCTCTGGCGGACGGAAACAACATTGCGCGCGCCGCGGACATCGTGCGCGGAGATCCGGCGCGCAGGTTTGTCGTCGTTTCGGCTCCGGGGAAACGCTTTTCCGCAGACGAAAAGATCACGGACATGCTCTATGCATGCTACCGCGAGAGCGAAAGCGCGGGTTCGTGCGCGGAAGCGTTTGCCAAGATCCGCAAACGCTTTACGTCCATCGTGGCGGAACTGGGCCTGGAAAATTTTGATATCGAAGGGATCCTCGACGAGACCGAGCGCGAGATCGAGCGGCGGAAGAGCGCCGATTTCACGGCGTCGCGCGGCGAATACCTCAACGCGCGCCTGATCGCGGCAAAACTCGGGTGGGAGTTTGTCGACGCGAGCGAGCTCATCTTTTTCGACAAACGCGGCGCGTTTGACGAAGCGCGTTCGTACCCTGTCATCGCGGCGCGTCTCGCCAAATGCGAACATGCCGTCATTCCCGGGTTTTACGGAACGGACGCCGAGGGCGAAATCCGCACCTTTTCGCGCGGCGGCAGCGACGTGAGCGGCGCCATCATCGCGCGCGGCACGGGGGCGCAGCTGTACGAAAACTGGACGGACGTCAGCGGATTTCTGGCGTGTGACCCGCGCATCGTGCAGAAGCCGCGCAAGATGGAAAAGATCTCGTATAAGGAACTGCGCGAGCTTTCGTATATGGGAGCCAACGTTCTGCACGCCGATTCTATTTTCCCGGTGCGGAAAGGCAACATTCCCATCAACATCAAAAACACGTTCGCGCCCGAAGATCCGGGCACGCTGATCCTGCCCTCCGTGCATTACGTCAAAACGCAGAACATCGTGACGGGCATCGCCGGGAAAAAGGATTTCACCGTCATCTATCTGGAAAAATCCATGATGAACTCCGAGGTCGGGTTTGCCCGCAAGGTCCTTTCCGTTCTGGAAAAGGAGGGGATCGGCTTTGAGCATATGCCTTCGGGGATCGACACGCTCTCTCTCGTGATCGAGAGCCGGTACCTCGCGGGCGGCGTGCTGGAACGCCTGATCGACGAGATCCGCGCGGCCGTGAATCCGGACTATGTGCGCGTCCTGGAAAACATCGCGCTCGTGGCGACCGTCGGGCACGGGATGGCGTCGAACGTCGGTACGTCCGCGCGGCTGTTCGAGGCGCTTTCCGGCGCGGGGATCAACATCCGGATGATCGACCAGGGTTCGAGCGAGATCAATATCATCGTCGGCATCGACAATGCCGATTATGAGCGCTGCGTGCGGGCCATTTACCGCGAATTTTTCCGGGAGGACGAAAAAGCCTCCGCCGGTGCCTGAGGCAGACCGTTGCGCCGCAAATTCACGCTTTTTTAACGAAATTTTTACCGTTCGTTGATTTGCGTCGTATATACTGAGTTCAAAACAATGCCTGCCCGCTTCGGCGGGCAGCCGGTATTTTATGAGAGATTTATTGATCAAAAAGGGCGTCTATGCCGGAAGTTATTTCGTCTTGGCCCTTTTGCTCGAATTTATTACCTTTCAGGTCATCGGGCTGGGCAGCTTTCCGACCTATGCCTGGCTGGATATTGCCGCGGTCTTCCTGCTCGCGGCGATCGTCTTTATTCTTCCGAGCTTTATCGCGCAGACGGTCGTCGTCGGCGTTCTGCTCGCCGCGCAGGCCGTTTTGGCGGTCGCCAACGAGCTGCTCTATACCATGAGCGGCTACATCTTCGGCCTGAGCATGCTCAGCTTGGCCGGAGAGGCGGCCGGCGCGTTTGACCCCACCTTTGTCAACTTTCCCTTTCTGATCCTGGCTTTGCTGCTCGTGGCGGCCGAGGTGGCATTCCTAAGTTCATTGGTCCGCTGGAAAAAGGCGTCCGCCAACGGCGCCTCGCTGCAGACCGCCTGGACGCTGGTTTCCGTCTTTATCCTCTCGTTCGGCCTTTCGATCGCCGTCTATTCGGTGCAGTCCGGCTCATTTGTGGAGGCTGCGGCAGACGATTCGCTGGCTCTGTACAAAGACGATTCCTATCTCTATGATTCGCAGTATATTTCGGCCAAGGCGTACCGCCGGTTCGGCACGTTCGGGTTTTATTATAAAAATGTCGTCAACTTTTTCTCCGACCTTTCCGAGGCTTCCGGCGATGAGGATGCGGAAGAATCCGCTTCCGCCGTGGAGGCGCTGCGCGATTATTTCGCGCAGGGGGAAAGCAGCACCGACCTGCAGGATCTCGACCTGACGCAATACGGGGGAGCCGGCGCCGTCGCCACGGGGGTGCTGGACGGGCAGAACGTGGTCCTGGTCGTCATCGAATCCGGCGAATGGTATGCCGTCAACAGCCTGTATACGCCGACGCTCTATGCGCTGGCGGATCAGGGCGTCGCGATGACGCAGTATTATGCGCGCGACAAGACCAACCATTCGGAAGCGATGTCCGTTCTCGGGAGCTACCCCGTCCGCACCGAAAACTGCATCACGCCCTCCATGTTCAGCAAAGAAGGGCTGATGGATCACGACTTTGCGTTCACGCTGCCCAACCTGTTGCAGGAAGACGGCTACACGACGAATTATTTCCATGCCAATTCGGGCGAATTTTACGGCCGCTCGTCTACCTTCGGCGAGCTGTACGGGTTTGACCACGCGCGCTTTCTGGAAACGTCGGACCGGCTGAAAGGGTTTTACGAAAAAGACGGCTTTTACGATTTCGACCGCGACAGCGAATTTATCTCGCAGTATATGGACGAGTTTACGCGCGTCGACGGCGGCGATACGGCGTTCTATACGATGCTGATGTCCATCACCAGCCACGGCTCGTATGACGAATTGCTCAAACACGGCGATTACACGGCGGACATGAGCGAGGAAGAGAAGAACGCTTTTTCCGAAAAGGCTTTGGTGCAGGATCTGGAAGTGTATTACGAACGGATCGACCGGTATCCCGCAGCGGAAGAGAATATCGAAGGGACCGTTTCCATAGCCGTGCCCGAGCGCGGAGAAGACGGCGAGCTGACCGTGCCGTACCTGCGCTACAAGCGTTACCAGGCGGCGATCATGGATCTCGACGTCGGCGTCAACCGCCTGATCGCGCAGCTGCAGGAGAGCGGCGAACTCGGCAACACGACCTTCGTCTTTTATGCCGATCACAACGGTTATTATTCGGGCCAGCAGTACGCGCTCAAAGGCGTGGACGAGGGGACGACGTGGGATACCATGATCTATAACATCCCGTTCTTTTTCTGGTCGGGGAAGTACATGGATCTGAGCGTAGAGAGCGACCTGTACGACGGTGTCGAATACGTCAACGACGATCCGAACGTCGCTTCGGTGTACGGCGGCGCCTTCTATTACGACCTGCGGCACACGCGTACCGACGAATCGTTTCCGCTCGGCGGCGCGAAGATCACGAAGTTCTGCAACAGTTTCGACATCGTGCCGACCCTGCTCGATCTGTGCGGCTTTTCGTACAATACGCGCCTGTACCAGGGCGTTAGCGTGTTCGACGAGCCCGTCTCGGTCTTTGTCAGTCGCGAATCGGGGCAGTTCAACGATACGATCTACACGGACGGCTGCGATCTGTATGTGCGTGCCGAGGCCGACGGCAGCGGCGGCGCGGTGTCTTCGGACGGGCAGATCCTTCTCCGTGCGGACGGGAGCGCCCGGATTCTGCGCGGCGGAACGGCTATCGAATATAGGGCGGAAGAGACGGAAGGCTGTCTGCGGGTCGAAGGCGATTTCATCGTCTATGATCTGTGGGAAGTCCTTTCCGAAGAGGAGGAAGCGGATCGCCGGTATCTGTTTTCGGACAGCGTTTATGCGTTTCTCGTACAGGCGGAAGAGTATTACGAGAAGCAGGAGTATCTGGAAACGATGTATTCCGTCGATTATTTCCGCTACGAACCCGTCGGCACCCTGGTGCAGAAAATCGTATAAAGCAACAGCGGCGCAAATTTGTGCGCCGCTGTTGTGTTTCGGTTGAAATAAAGCAGGGCCCGCAGCGATCTGCTGCGGGCCTTCTACGGTCAGAGGATGATGTTGACGAGCCGGCCGGGGACGATGATGCACTTTTTGATCACTTTGCCGTCCGTGAAGGGGCGGATCGCGTCGTCGGCGAGCACCGCCGCTTCGATCTCTTCCTTGCTCAGATCTTTTCCGATCATGATCTTTGCCTTGATCTTGCTGTTGATCTGTACGGCGTACTCCGTCTCTTCGCGCACCAGCGCGCTCTCGTCGCAGACGGGGTATTTCTGATCGAACACGGAATACTTTCCTCCGGTCAGTTCCCACAGCTCTTCGCAGAAATGAGGGGTGAACGGCGCCATGAGCAGCAGCAGGTCGCGGACGCAGTCTTTGAGGAAGGCGACGTTTTTGCTTTCCAGAGCGTCGTATTTGTGCAGCGCGTTCACGTATTCCATCAGCCGCGCGACGGCTGTGTTGAAGGAAAAACCTTCCAGATCGCGCGTGACCTGGCGGATGGTGTTGTGCCGCACGAAGTTGAGCTCTTTATCGGCGGCCGTATCGCCCTTTGCGTCTTTGGCCGCCTTTTCGTCGCGGACCTTGAGCGCGAGCCGCTCGACGCGGTCCAAAAATTTTGCGACCGACTTGATGCCGTCGTCGCTCCAGGGCCCGCCTTCGGTGTACGAAAAGCCGAACATCAGGTACAGGCGGAACACGTCGGAACCGTACGCAGCGATGTATTCGTCGGGGGAGACGATGTTCCCCTTGGATTTGGACATGCGGTTGCCGTCCGGCCCCAAGATCACGCCCTGGTGCACGAGCGATTTGAACGGCTCGTCGAAGTTCAGGTACCCCATGTCTCGCAGGGCCTTGGTGAAGAAACGCGCGTACAGGAGATGCATGCACGCGTGCTCCGCGCCGCCGACGTATTTATCGACGGGGAGCATCTTGTTCACGATCTCCGGGTCGAAGGGCTGTTTTGCGTTGTGCGCGTCCGCATAGCGCAGGTAATACCAGCTCGAGCAGACAAAGGTATCCAGCGTGTCCGGGTCGCGCAGGGCGTCTCCTCCGCAGCGGGGGCACTTCGTGTGCATGAATTCGTCGCATTTGGCGAGCGGCGATTTTCCGTCCGGCTCAAATTCGACGTTGTAGGGCAGGCGCACGGGGAGATCTTTGTAGGGGACGGGCACGATGCCGCAGTGCGGGCAGTGCACCACGGGGATGGGCGCGCCCCAGTAACGCTGGCGGGAGACCAGCCAGTCGCGCAGGCGGTAGTTGACCTTGCGCGCGCCCTTGCCGATCTTGGCCAGATGCGTCGCGATGGCCGCGCGGGCGTCGTCGCCGAACTGTCCGTCGAATTGCAGGCTGTTGACGCAGATGCCGTCTTCGGTGAACGGCAGAACGGTCTCGCCGTTTTTGTTTTCGATGACTTTTTTGACGGGCAGGCCGTACTTCTGCGCAAAGGCGAAGTCGCGCTCGTCGTGGGCGGGCACGCCCATCACGGCGCCCGTGCCGTACGAATACAGGACGTAATCGGCGGCGTAAATAGGCACCTTCTCGCCGTTGACGGGGTTGATCGCGTAATGCCCGATGAACACGCCCGTCTTTTCGCGCGCGGAAGAAAGCCTTTCGATCTCGTCGGTCTTGGAGGTCTGGGCGATGTACGCTTCCACCGCTTCGCGCTGCTCGTCGGAGACGAGTTTGCGCACCAGCGGATGTTCGGGCGCGAGGACGACGTAAGAGACGCCGAACACCGTGTCGCAGCGGGTGGTAAACACTTTGAACGCGTCGCCGCTCTCACAGGTAAATTCGATCTCGCAGCCGACCGACTTTCCGATCCAGTTGCGCTGCATCAGCTTCGTCTTTTCGGGCCAGTCGATGGTGTCGAGCCCCTGCAACAGTTCTTCGGCGTAATCGGTGATCTTGAAGAACCACTGCGTCAGATCCTTTTTCACGACCTGCGTTCCGCAGCGCTCGCAGCAGCCTTCCTGCACCTGTTCGTTGGCAAGAACGGTGTTGCAGCTCGGGCACCAGTTGACGGGCGCCTCTTTGCGGTAGGCGAGGCCCTTTTCGTAGAGCTTGAGGAACATCCACTGCGTCCACTTGTAGTAGTCCTCTTCGCAGGTCTTGATCTCGGCCGACCAGTCGAACATGGCGCCCATGGCTTTGAGCTGTTTTTCCATCGTGGCGATGTTCTTTTCGGTCGAGTCCTTGGGGTGGATCTTGGTCTTGATCGCATAGTTCTCGGCGGGAAGGCAGAACGCGTCGAAGCCCATGGGCTGGAATACTTCGTAACCCTGCATCCGTTTGAAGCGGGCATAGCTGTCGGTCGGTCCGTAGTTGTACCAGTGGCCGATGTGCAGTTTCGCGCCGGAAGGGTAGGAAAACATTTCCAGAACATAGAACTTTTTGTCGATGTTCTTTTTGTTGAAATAGTTTTCCTTGGTCTTTTCCCAGCGTTGCTGCCACTTGCTTTCGACGGATTTCATGTCCATAGATGCAATACCTCCGCGCCCGCTTCTGCGGCGGGCGTCAATTTTTCTTTCTGAAACAGCGGGCGATCCAGTAAGCCGCCGGCCCGACGATCGGCAGCAGCAAAACGACGATGTTCCAGGGGATCACCGCCTTGACAAAGCCCTTGTCTTTCAGCAATACATAAATGGTGGCGATGGCGAGAAAATAATGCACGACCAAAACGACGATCAGGATGATGAGAAGTGTTTTCGACATACGGCTCCCGCCACGAACTGTTTTTCCGATTATATACCTTTTTGGTTCTCTTCGTCAAGCCCAAGTGACAAGGAACGCCGAAATTTTTTATAAATCGCGCCGCCGCGCCCCGCCCGGAGCAATAATTCCCCGCGTAGAGCATACACTGAAATTATGGTAGAAATTTCGGTTTCTGAACGGGATTCGCACTGCCGCTACATCGCGCACGTGGCGGGGGCGCTCGCCGCGGCCAAAGCCCCGGCTGCCTCGCGCGTCCGGTTTGCGGACGGCCGCGTCTGTTTTGCGGTCGAAGCGGAGCGCGACAAACTGCCGCGCCTGCGCGCCGCGGCCGAGGCGGCGATCGCCGAAGTCATCTGCGTCGGATATAAATATGAGGTCCTGCGCGGCCTTGTGCATCCCGCCGGGCTGACGCCGCAGGAAAAAGAAGTGCTGCTGGCCGCCGTCATCGCGGCCGACCTGGAAGAGGATAAAAAATACGCGCGGGCGCGCCTGGCCGAAGAGTCGGAGCACTGCATCGACGGGTTTTTCCGGTTCCGGCTGCGTCCTCTTTCGGAAAAGTGGAAAGACGTCGCCGCCGTGATCCCGTCCTTTTTTACCGGCCGCCAGCTGCGCGAATTTCTGGATTTTGTGCTGCGCGGCAGCGGCGGGCGCGTCTTTTTGAAAGGGGAGGACGTTTACGACAGCCATTGCCGGAGATTGCGGCGCGCCCATCTGATCGAAGAGGGCCGCTCGGAACTGAATACGCTGCGCGAGATCGTGCTCAGCGGGGCGGGGCGCGTCGAATGCCTTTCGGCCGTCACCGCCGGGCAGGAAGCTTTTCTGAAAAATTATTACGCGGGCAGAGTCTGCTTCCCGTGCCTGTGAGCCGCAAGGCGCGCGCGGGTGCGGAATGAAAAATTTCCGGCGCGCCTTCCGCAAAATCGTTGACAAAACGGGGCGGAGCGATTACAATAATGGAAAACAGATTCGCACAGGGAAAGAGACAAGTAGCCGGCGCGGCCATGCACCGCAGAGAGCGGGGCCGAGGCTGAAAGTTCCGCGCATCCGGGCCGGGCGAAACCGCTCTTTTATCGCGGCAAGTTTCCGTTTTCTTGCAGAAAAAGACGGGCAAAGAGGCCGGATTTCCGGCAATTAAGGTGGAACCGCGCGTGTTCGCATGCGTCCTTAAACTCGGGTTTAAGGGCGCTTTTTTTGTCCTTTCGGCCGCCGCACGGCGGCACGGCAATACGGAAAAGAAGTTTGTACAGGAGGTTGGATCAATGGTCGTTACATTAAAGGGAGAGAAGAGAGAGTTTCCTTCTCCCGTGACCTGCAAAGAGATCGCTCAGAGCATCGGCGAAGGGCTTGCGCGCGCGGCTGTCTGCGCGAAGGTGAACGGGAAGCTGGTCGATCTGGCGCACGTCGTCGACGGCGACGCCGAGGTGGAGATCGTCACCCTCAAAGATCGGGAGGGGCTGGACGTATACCGCCATACGGCGGCGCACGTTCTGGCGCAGGCCGTCAAGGCGATCTATCCGACCAGCAAGCTGGCGATCGGCCCGACGATCGAGAACGGGTTCTATTACGACATCGACTTCAAAACGCCCATCTCGCAGGAAGATCTTTCCAAGATCGAAGCGGAGATGAAGAAGATCATCAAGAGCAACCTGCCCGTCGAGCGCTTCACGCTTCCCCGCGCCGAGGCGATCAAACTGATGAGCAAATATTCCGAAAAATATAAGGTCGAGCTGATCAAGGACCTGCCCGAAGGGGAAGAGATCTCCTTCTACAAGCAGGGAGAGTTTACGGACCTCTGCCGCGGCCCGCACCTGCCTTCCACGGGCAAAATCAAGGCGTTCAAGCTGACGAGTATTGCGGGCGCGTACTGGCGCGGCAACGAGAAAAACAAGATGCTCACGCGCATTTACGGCACGGCCTTCGCCAAGAAAGAGGAGATGGACGCCTATTTTACCATGCTCGAAGAGGCCAAAAAGCGCGACCATACCAAACTCGGCAAAGAGCTCGGCCTGTTTGCGATGATGAACGAAGGCAAGGGCTTTCCGTTCTTCCTGCCCAAAGGCATGGTGCTGAAAAACACCCTCGTCGATTTCTGGCGGCAGATCCATACCCGCGAGGGCTATGTCGAGGTGCAGACGCCGATCATCCTCAACCGCAGTCTTTGGGAGACGTCCGGCCACTGGGATCATTACAAAGAGAACATGTATACGACCAAGATCGACGGCGAAGACTGCGCAATCAAGCCCATGAACTGCCCCGGCGGGATGCTCGTGTACAAACTCGCCCCGCACAGCTATAAAGACCTGCCCATCCGAATGGGCGAGCTGGGCATCGTGCACCGCCACGAAAAGAGCGGGCAGCTGCACGGGCTGTTCCGCGTGCGCTGCTTCACGCAGGACGACGCGCACATCTTCATGCTGCCCGAACAGATCACCGACGAGATTAAGGGCGTGGTGCGCATCATCAACGAAGTGTACACTCTGTTCGGCTTCAAGTACCACGTCGAGCTTTCCACGCGCCCCGAAAACAGCATCGGCAGCGACGAGGACTGGGAGGCGGCGACGAACGCCCTGCGCGCCGCGCTCGACGAGATGGGGCTGCCGTACGTCGTGAACGAAGGGGACGGCGCGTTTTACGGCCCGAAGATCGATTTCCATCTGCAGGATTCCATCGGCCGCACCTGGCAGTGCGGGACGATCCAGCTCGATTTTCAGCTTCCGCAGCGCTTTGAGGCGGAGTACACCGGCGAGGACGGGCAGAAACATCGTCCGATCATGATCCACCGCGTCGTGTTCGGCTCCATCGAACGCTTTATCGGCATCCTCATCGAGCACTACGCCGGGAAGTTCCCCGTATGGCTTTCGCCCGTGCAGGTCAAGATCCTGCCCGTATCGGACAAATCCGCCGACTACGCAAAGGAAGTCGAAGCGGCGCTCAAAGCCGCGGGGCTGCGCGCCGAAACGGATCTGCGCAACGAAAAGATCGGCTATAAGATCCGCGAAGCGCAGCTGGAAAAGCTGCCGTACATGCTGATCATCGGCGACAAGGAAAAGGAAGAGGGGACCGTGTCCGTGCGCATGCGCGAAAAAGGCGACGTCGGCGCGATGCCTCTTGCGGAATTTGTGGCGAAAGTCCGGCGCGAAAACGACGAAAAGACGGTATTCTGAAATTTTTGCGGAAAAATCCGCTGAAAATCGATTGACATTGCGTGCGGAAACTGGTATGATATTCGGGTAAAAGCAGAAGGAACCTTCTCGCCTTGCGGCAATTGCGCCGGCAAGAGCTCGACTATATCCAGGCAATCGCCGCGCATGTTTCGGTTTGCGCGCGCCGTTGTTATTTGCGGTATCGTTCGGCGGGTCCTTTTGCGGACCCGCCTTTTTTCGCGCCGTGCGCGGGCGGGGAAACTTTCCCGGATCGTCAAAAAATAAAATAAGGAAGGTATAAACGTATCAAAAACCAGCATCAGGTGAACGGAGAGATCCGCGACCAGGAAGTGAGAGTGATCGGCGACGACGGGCAGCAGCTCGGCATTATGAGTTCGTTTGCAGCGCTGCGCCTCGCCGAGGAAAAAGATCTGGATCTTGTCAAGATCTCGCCGGCGGCCAAACCGCCCGTCTGCAAGATCATGGATTACGGGAAATATAAGTTTGAACAGGGGAAAAAGGAAAAGGAATCGCGCAGGAATCAGAAGATCGTCGAGGTGAAGGAAGTCCGCCTTTCGATGACCATCGACACGGGCGATCTGAACATCAAATCGCGCCAGGCGCAGAAGTTTCTGGAAGCGGGGAACAAAGTCATGGTCTCCATCCGCCTGCGCGGCCGCCAGTTTGCGCATTCGTCGCTCGCCGTCAACGTGATGCACACGTTTTTTGACACGCTCGACGGCAAGGCGGTCATGGATAAAAAGCCGACCAGCGAGGGGCGGAACATCACGATGCTCCTTTCGCCGGCAAAACAGTAAACAGTCGAACATCGCCAGGTCGGGCGCGCCTGCCGCAGACAGAAATGCCGGCGCGGCGCCGCAATCGGTGAAATCATTTTCGGAGGAACAATTACAATGCCTAAACAGAAATCGCACAGCGGCTCGAAAAAACGTTTCGACATTACCGGAACGGGCAGAGTCAAGAGAGCGCAGTCGGGAAAGAACCACAAAACGGGCCAGAAGGACAGGAAGCGCAAGAGAAGTCTGCGCCAGACGGCTTTCGTCAACGAAACGCAGGAAGCCACGGTCAAGGGCATGATTCCCTACAAACAATAATTCGAGTATAAGGAGAAACGGTCATGCGTATTAAAAGAGGTGTCAACGCGGTCAAAAAGCGCAGAAAGATCTTAAAGCTTTCCAAGGGATATTTCGGTTCGAAGAGCAAGTCGTACCGCATCGCCCGTGAAGCGGTCATGAAATCGCTGATGTATGCGTACATCGGCAGAAAGAACAGGAAAAGAGATTTCCGCCAGCTGTGGATCGCGCGTATCAACGCTGCGGCGCGGCAGAACGGCCTTTCGTACAGCAAATTCATGCACGGCCTGAAAGTTGCCGGGGTCGATCTGAACAGAAAGGTTCTCGCGGACATTGCGGTCAACGATGCCGCCGCGTTTACCGCCCTTGCCGAAAAGGCAAAAGCGGCGATCGCTTAATCGATGGAAAACCTTCTTGCCAGCAAGAAGGTTTTTGCGTATATTCCGATGATCACGTCGAGGAACAACCCGTTTGTCAAGAGCGTTGCCGCGCTGAAAGACAAAAAAGGGCGCCGCGAGGCGCGCGCTTTTATCGTTGAAGGCACAAAGTCGGTGCGCGAAGCGGCGGCCTGCGGGTGCGAGATCCTGCACGTCGTCGTATCCGAACGCTACACGGGCGAATTGTTTTTGCCGGAGAAGGCGGAAACCGTCTCCGCGGGCGTCTTTGAAAAGCTGACGGACGAATCGTCCCCGCAGGGGATCCTGGCCGTCGTGCGCATGCCTGAAGAAGAGCCGGCGCCCCCGCGCGGGAACAGCCTGCTGCTGGACGGGATCGCCGACCCGGGCAACCTGGGGACCATTTTGCGGACGGCGAACGCGGCCGGGTACGAGGATATCTATCTGCGCGGCTGCGCCGACCCGTATTCCCCGAAATGCGTGCGCGCCACGATGGGCGGGATCTTTCATGTGCGTCTGTACGGCGGAGACGACGCCTTGCAGGGAGCTCTTTGCGGGGTGCCGCTGATCTGCGCGGACATGGAAGGGGAAGATATTTTTTCCTTTGCGCCGCCGCGCCGCTTTTGTCTGGTCATCGGGAACGAAGCCAACGGCGTAAGCGAAGAAGTCCGCCGCCGCTGCGTTTATACCGTGGCGGTGCCGATGCGCGGCACGTGCGAGAGTCTGAACGCGGCGGTTTCCGCCGGCATCCTCATGTACGAGCTCGGCGCGCGGGCCGGCACGCTGCCCGGCATGGCAGAGCCCGCGGGCGCTTGATCCGTCCGCAAACAGCATTTTTTTCATTCAGGAGATAGAACTATGTCAGGACACAGCAAATGGCACAACATACAGGCAAAAAAGGGCAAGGCCGACGCGGCGCGCGGGCGTATTTTTACCAAGCTCGGCCGTGAAATTGCCGTAGCCGCCAAGGGGAATCCCAACCCCGAGACCAACAGCAAGCTGGCGGACGCGATCGCCAAGGCCAAGGCGAACAACATGCCCAACGACAACATTCAGCGCTGCATCAAAAAAGCTGCGGGCGAGTCGGATGCGGCCAATTTCGAGACGCTGACCTATGAAGGCTACGGCGTGGGCGGCTCGGCCGTCATCATCAGCACGCTGACCGACAACAAAAACCGCACGGCGGGCGACGTCCGCAGCACTCTTTCCAAATGCGGCGGCGAGCTCGGCAGCACGGGCTGCGTCTCGTATATGTTCGACAATAAGGGGCTGATCGTGGTCGAGCGCTCTCTCGATCTGGACGAGGACACGATCACCGAATACGCGATCGAGGCGGGCGCGGACGACGTCGTCACGCTCGACGATGTGTTCGAGATCTATACCAGCCCCGCGGCCTTTTCGGACGTGCGCAAATATCTGGAAGGGAAAGGCTTGTCCTTCCTGGAAGCCGACGTGCGCATGATCCCGCAGACGCGCATCACGCTCAGCGATGAGAACACCGAAAAATTCCTCAAACTTTTGGATAAACTCGACGAGCTGGACGATGTGCAGGACGTCTACCACAACGTGGAATTGCCCGAAGAGGACGACGAAGAGTGACTTGCAATGATTTGTGCCGCATATCGGGTACTCTGCGCGGCATAGATCGATAAAAAACGGGAGGAGGGCGTGTAAATGATGACCGTCAGAGAAACTTGCGTTAAGGCCAAAGAGCATGCGCAGCAGATCGCGCTGGCGCGCGAAGAGGACATGAACGTCATGCTGGCGGCGGCCGCCAAAGCGCTGCGCGCCAATGCGGCCGAGATCATTGCCGAAAACCGGAAAGACGTGGAGCACTGCACCCGCGGGCCGCAGTTTGCCGACCGCCTGATGCTCAACGAAAAGCGCATCGACGGCATCGCCGCCGGCCTGGAAAAGCTGATCGAACTTCGGTGCCCGGTGGGCGAAGTGCTCGAAGAGCGCACGCTGTACAACGGGCTGCAGCTGCGCCGCGTGCGCGTGCCGCTCGGGGTGCTGGGGATCATCTACGAGGCGCGCCCCAACGTGACGGCAGACGCCATCGGGCTTGCGATCAAGAGCGGGAACGCCGTGGTGCTGCGCGGCAGCAAAGACGCGATCCGTTCGAACAA
The DNA here is from genome assembly GCA_944328405.1 of uncultured Clostridia bacterium. Taxonomy (GTDB): domain Bacteria; phylum Bacillota; class Clostridia; order Christensenellales; family Borkfalkiaceae; genus Borkfalkia. The sequence goes on along the minus strand of CALVHP010000169.1, from coordinate 15,000 downwards.
GGCGGTTTGCTCGGTCATCAAAGATGCGATCGCCGAGGCGGGGTACGACGCGGAGTTCATTCAGCTGATCGAAGACACGACGCGCGAAGGCGCGGGCGAATTCATGAAGATGAACGGCGTCGTCGACGTGCTTATCCCGCGCGGCAGCGCTTCGCTCATCCGGAACGCCGTACAGAACGCGACCGTTCCCATCATCGAAACGGGTACCGGCAATTGCCACGTGTATTTTGAGAACACGGCCGATTTTGCCAAAGCGATGCCCATTCTTCTCAACGCCAAGACGCAGCGCACATCCGTCTGCAACGCCTGCGAGAGCCTGCTCGTGGACGAGGCGTTTGCCGAAAAGCATCTCAAAGCGATCGTGGAGGGGCTGCGGTCTGCCGGCGTGGAGATCGTCGCCTGCGAAAAAAGCCGCGCGCTCGTTCCCGATCTCGCCGCGGCGACCGAAGAGGACTATTATACCGAATTTCTCGCCATGAAGATCTCGATCAAAATTGTCCAAGGCTTTGAAGAGGCGATCGCGCACGTCAACAAATACGGCACCCACCACAGCGACAGCATCGTGACCGAAGACCCCGCCGCGGCGGAGCGCTTCTTAAACGAGGTCGACAGCGCGGCGGTCTACGTCAACGCCAGCACGCGCTTTACGGACGGTTTCGAGTTCGGGCTGGGCGCAGAGATGGGCATTTCCACGCAGAAGCTGCACGCGCGCGGGCCGATGGGGCTGCGCGAACTGACGTCGTACAAATACCAGATCCGCGGGAACGGCCAGATCCGCGGCTGAAAATTTTTTTCGCCGCCCGCGTATAATTGCCGGCAAAGCGCAGATACTTGTATTGTCAGCAGCGATAAGACAGATTGTTTGCATAAGCGATTTATACGAAAAATTTGTCGCGGAAATATGGCTGCTTTCATATAAAGTCACGCTTTGAATGCGGTAAAAATTCTTTGTGCGAAAAGTTTGAAAAATGCGTTGGATCGCATTCTGTGAACGTTTTGTATGAAAAAATGCACCCGCAGGATGAAGCGGGGCATCAAAATGAGAGGAAACGTGTAAGAAATTGCGCATTTCCTCTTATTTTTGTGTGCAAAATCCTCCTTTGCACGCATTTTACTTTTTCGGCAAACTATGGTAGAATGGATAAAACGTTCGGAGGTGAACATGGCAAACAGGAACGCGGCGCGCAGAGCCGCGCGTTCGGCAAAAAAACTGCATCCTCTCACGCTCATTCTCGCGCTCGTCTTTCTGGCGGCCGGCGTTGCGGGCGGCATCTTTCTTTCCCGCCGGCTGACGCAGAACGACCGCTTCGATCTGAACGGGGCCGCCGTCGTGCGGCTGGAAGTGGGCGAACAGTTCAGCGACGAAATGGCGACGGTCGTATCCTTCGGCAGAGATATTTCTTCCAAGGTGACGGTCGGCGGCGACGCGCTGAACGTCGAAGAAGAGGGCATCTACCAGCTCGTCTATACGGTCGACGATCTCCGCTGGGGCGATTATCAGCGCGTGCGCGTCGTGATCGTCGGCGATCCCGAAGGGGCGGAGGACTACGCGAATGGCTGAAAAACGGTTTTCGGGCGGCAAGACGTTTCTGGCGTGCTTTCTGGCCCTCGTCATCGGGTTTCTGGCGGCGTTTCTGCTCTATACCTATCTCCGGCGCCCGAGCGGCGGAGACGTATATGTCAGCGGCGATCTGTCTTTCCACTTTATGGAGCTGGGCAACAAATACGCGGGCGATTCCATCTACATCAAGGCCGGTGACGCGGATATCCTCATCGACGCGGGTTCGCGCGCGTCCAGCACGGAAACGACGTCTGCCTACATAGACCAATACTGCACGGACGGCGTGCTCGAATATGTCATCGCGACCCATGCCGACCAGGACCACATCGCGGGGTTCGCGGGCAGCAGTTCTTCGCCGAGCATCTTTGATCGCTACGTGTGTGAAGTCATCATCGATTTTCCTCTGACGGACAAAGATTCGCAGACCTACGAAAACTATGTCGCCCAGCGCGACGCCGAGGTCGAGGCCGGCGCGGTGCATTATACGGCGCTCGAATGTTACAACAACGAAAACGGGGCGCAGCGCGTTTATCAGCTGTCGGACGGCGTCGAGATGGAGATCCTGTACAATTACTTTTACGAAAACAGGAGCGCGGACGAAAACAACTATTCGGTGTGCCTGCTGTTCAATCAGGGCGACAAGCATTTCCTGTTTACGGGCGACCTCGAAGAGGAGGGGGAAGAGTACCTCGTGCAGTACAACGAACTTCCCGAAGTCGAACTGTTCAAGGCCGGGCACCACGGCTCGAAGACCTCTTCCAACGACTGCCTGCTTTCCGTCATCCGGCCGAAAATCGTCTGCGTGTGCTGTTGCGCCGGAACGGACGAATATACCGATGAGCCGGCGAACCAGTTCCCCACGCAGGACATGATCGACCGCGTGGCGAAATACACCGGCCGCGTGTATGTCACTTCGCTGGGCGACGAGAGCGCGGAGGACGGTTTCGTTTCCATGAACGGCAACATCGTGGTGACCTCAAACCGGAGCGGGGTCAGCGTCCGCTGTTCGAACAACGACGTGCTTTTGAAGGACACCGATTGGTTCAAAGCGAACAGAACGGCGCCTTCGCAATGGCAATAAAGAAAAAAAGACGGCGGATATGCGCAAAAGGGCGCATGTCCGCTCTTTTGCATGCAAAATGTTTGCTAAATCGCGCAAAAAGTATTAAAATAGCTGTGTTATACAAGAGTACAGGAGAAAGACTTTGATCAGGAACGATTTACGCAACGTGGCGATCATCGCGCACGTCGACCACGGCAAAACGACGCTCGTGGATCAGATGCTCAGGCAGAGCGGAACTTTTCGGGAAAACCAGGTCGTGGAAGAACGCGTGATGGATTCGAACGCGCTGGAGCGCGAACGCGGCATCACGATCCTTGCAAAAAATACATCCATCCATTACCACGGCGTGAAGATCAACATCATCGACACCCCGGGTCATGCCGACTTCGGCGGAGAAGTGGAGCGCGTTCTGAAGATGGTCAACGGCGTCCTGCTGCTCGTCGACGCGGCGGAAGGCCCCATGCCGCAGACCCGCTTCGTCATGCAGAAGGCGCTCGAACTCAACCACAGGCTCATCATTGTGGTAAACAAGGTCGACCGTCCCGACGCGCGCATCGCCGAGGTGGAAGACGAAATTTTGGAACTGCTCATCGACCTCAACGCCAGCGACGACCAGCTCGAAAGCCCCATCCTGTTCTGTTCGGGCCGGGCGGGCACGGCGTCGCGCTATGCGGACAAGGAGGGGACGGACCTTACGCCCCTGTTCGATACCGTCCTCAACCACATCCCGCCGATGGAGACGGACGAAACGGCTCCGGCGCAGCTGCTCGTGTCTTCCATCGATTACAACGACTATGTCGGCCGCATCGGCATCGGCCGCATCGAGCGCGGCACGGTACGCGCCAACCAGGAAGTTTCCGTCTGCAACTACAACGTGCCGTCCGTCAACAAGCGGGGCAAGCTCGTCAACCTTTACCAGATCGAAGGTCTCTCCCGCGTGCCCGTCGAATCGGCCCGGGCGGGAGACATCGTCTGCTTTTCGGGGCTGGAAGGCATCAACATCGGCGATACCGTCTGTTCCACCGAGCGGGTGGAGGCGGTGCCCTTCGTCAAGATCAGCGAGCCGACGGTGGAGATGACCTTTTCGGTCAACGACAGCCCCTTTGCCGGCAAGGAAGGGAAGTTCGTCACTTCGCGCCACCTGCGCGAACGGCTGTACCGGGAACTGCTGCGCGACGTTTCGCTGAAGGTGGAAGACACCGACACCGCCGAGGCCTTCAAGGTCAGCGGCCGCGGCGAGATGCACCTGTCCATCCTCATCGAGACCATGCGCCGCGAGGGGTACGAGTTCCAGGTCAGCACACCGCGCGTGCTGTATAAGACCATCGACGGCGTGCTGTACGAACCGGTGGAACGGCTGATCGTCGACGTTCCCGAAGACGGGACGGGCGCCGTGTTCCAGAGCATGGGCGAGCGCAAGGGCGAACTCGTGCACATGAGCGCCGTCGGGTCGCGGATGCGGCTTGAATTTCTCATCCCGGCGCGCGGGCTGTTCGGTTACAAGAGCGAATTTCTGACCCAGACGCGCGGCGAAGGCGTGATGAACTCCATCTTTTTCGAATACCAGCCGTACAAAGGCGATCTCAAGCGCCGCGATACGGGGTCGCTCGTCGCCTTTGAAACGGGCGAGGCTGTCACGTACGGCCTGTTCAACGCGCAGGACCGCGGCGTGCTGTTCATCGACCCGGGCACGCAGGTATACGAAGGCATGGTGGTCGGCGTTTCCCCCAAAACGGAGGACATCAACGTCAACGTGTGCAAGAAAAAGCACATGACCAACACCCGCGCCGCGGGCAGCGACGACGCGATGCGGCTCAACACCCCCAAAAAAATGAGCCTGGAAGAGTGCCTGGAATTTCTCAACGACGACGAACTGCTGGAAGTGACGCCGGTATCGCTGCGCGTGCGCAAGCGCATCCTCGACAGCGAACTGCGCGCCAAGGCGCGCGCCCGGGAAAAGAAAGCATAACGGACGGGCCGCTCCTCATAGAATATCCCTGAGAACATTGTTCGGAGGGGATATTTTTTATGGAAGAAACCAGGCAGCAGACCGCGCTGATCGAAGACCGCAGGCGCATTACCGTGACCGGCGTGGAGAGCGTAGACGCGTTTTCGGCGCAGCAGATCGTTCTGACGCTGACGGACGGCCGTGCCGTCGTCAGCGGAAGCGACCTTAAAATCTCCAATTTTTCCAAGGCGTCGCATTCCTTTACGGCGGACGGAAATGTTTCCGGCATCCGGTTCCAGGGCAAGCGCGAAAAGATTGCCAAGAGGCTGTTCGGATGAACGACGTCCAGCCGCTGTACGTCCTTGCCGCCTGCCTCTTCTGCGGAATTCTCGCGGGGATCCCGTACGAGCTCGATTGCGCCGTCCGCGCCTGTACGCCGGCGAAGTGGGCCGCGGCGGTCGCAGACGTCCTGTTTTTCGCCGCGTTCGGCTGTCTGTTCGCCGCCGTCGCGGCGCTCTTCCGTCTGCCGGACTTCCGCCTGTACATGGCGGCGGCAGCCTTGGCGGGTCTGGCGCTGTATTGCGCGAGTTTGCACAGAATAGTTGCTTTTTGCACAAAAAAGATGTATAATACTGCCAGGAGCGGTTGCAGGCGCCTGCTGCGCGCAGCCGGATTCGTTCATGCTAGACGCAAAAAAGAAAAAACTGATCGTCGGGGGAACCGTGGCGGCCGTCCTGCTGCTGGTCATCCTGATCGTGTTCTGGATCGGTCAGCTGATCTCGATCGGGGTGAAAAACCGCCGCATCGAAGAACTCACCGCCCAGATCGCCGAATACCAGCAGATCATCCAGACGTCGAATGATGCGCTGGAAGTGTACCGTTCGCAGGCCTGGCTGGAACAGGCCGCCTGGCTGTTGGAACTGTACGGGTACGAAGACGACATTTACCTTCCCGGAGGGGATGCATGAAATACGCGGTGATCGACATCGGGTCCAATTCCGTCCGCCTGCTTTTGTGGGCGGACGGTCGTTCTATCTATAAAAAAATCGAAACGACGCGCCTCGGCGGCGGCCTTTCGCAGACGGGGCGGCTGTCGGAGGCGGCGATCCGCCGCACGGCGGACGCCGTGGCGGCGTTCGCGCGGGAAGCCGCGCGCGAGGGCGCGGAAAAGACGGCTGCGTTTGCCACCGCCGCCGTGCGCTCCGCGGAAAACGGCCGCGACTTTGTCCGCCTCGTGCGCGCGGAATGCGGCGTCGATGTGGATGTGATCTCCGGGGAACGAGAGGCGGCTCTCGGCCTTGCCGGGGCGCTCGGCGGGCGGGACGGCGGCATCGTCGACGTCGGCGGCGCCAGCACGGAGATCACCGTCGCCGCGGGCGGAAAAATCGTCTGTGCCGTCAGCGCCGATATCGGGGCGGTGCGGCTGAAAGATCTGTGCGGCGAAGACCGCGCGGCGCTTGCCCGCGTGATCGCGGAAAAGACGGCGGCCTTCGGCCGCGTCCCGCCGACGGCGGAATTGTATGCGATCGGGGGAACGGCCACCTCGCTCGCCGCGCTGGAAAAGGAAGTCGAACCGTACGATCCGGCTCAAATCGACGGCACCGTTTTGCCGGCGGAATGCGTGCAGGCGTGGGCGGACAAGCTTTTGTCTCTTTCGCAGGAAGAGCGGCTGCGCCTGCGCGGCATGGATCCGCGGCGCGCGGACATTCTGGGGGGCGGGGTCCTTCTGCTGCGCGCGGCGATGGCCGCCGCGGGGGCGGAAAAGATCGTCGTCAGCGAGCGCGACAACATGGAAGGCTATCTGTACGCGGTCTGCGGGGTGAAACCATGAGGGCCGCTCGTTGCGTGGCGGTCGCCGCCGACGCCGTCGTTTCCGTGGCTCTGATCGGCTGCGTCCTGTATTTCGGATATGCGCAGTTTTACCGCGCGTTCCACGCCGTATTGCTGCTGTTCCTGCTCCTGCTCGGCGGAGTGTTTTCCTCGGCGGTCTGCTGTATATTTCATGAACTCGGCCACGTCCTGTTCGGGGCGCTCTGCGGGTTCCGCTTTGTCGGGATGCGCGCCGCCTGTTTCCGCCTGTATCGTTCGGGCGGGAAGATGCACGCCTGCTTTTCCGCGCTCCCCGCGTCGCTCGCCGGCGCGACGGAAATGATCCCGAAGCATACGAGGCGTCTGCGGGGGCGCTACCTTGCCTTCCTGGCCGGCGGGCTGATCTTTTCGCTGCTGTTTCTGGCGGGAGCGGCCGTCGCTTTCGGTTTTTTTGCACGCGTTCCGTTCGCCGTCTATGCGCTCGTCTGTACGGCGCTTCCGGCGGCGTTCCATCTCTTTTTTGTAAACGTGCTTCCGGTGTTTGACGGCACCGACGGCGCAAGTTTTTTCGGCGTTCTGCGCGGGGATCCCTCCTGCGCCGTCGCGCTGCGTATTCTGGCGATCGAAGGCGGCATGTACGAGGGGAGAACGCCCTCGGAATTGGACCCGAAACTGTTTTTCGCCCCGCCGAACCTGCCGGAAGACGACGTATATTTTCTGCTCCTGACCGATCACAGGCTCACTTTTTACCTCGACGCGGGGGACGCCGCTTCCGCGGCGAAAGAGACGCTCCGGCTGGACGCGCTGCTGGCGTATGCGCCGCCGTATTACAGCGGGGCGCTGGCGGCCGACGTGCTGTTCGGAAAGTGCTGCGTTCTCCGCGACACGGAGGGGGCTCTGGCGCTGTATTCGCGCTATGCGGCGGTCTTTGCCGGGGCGGGCACCGTCTCCTCCGAGCGCACGGTCGCGGCGTTCGAGTGGTATGTAAAGGGAGACCGCGCCGCGGCGGGCGCCGCCCTTGCCCGGGCAAGGCGCCTGGCAGAAACTTCGATCGTTGCGGGGGAAGCGCGTTTCGAAGGCAAACTGCTCGACCGGATCGCGGCGGACGTCGCCCGCCCTCCGGCCGGCGAGGCAAATGCCGCCCTGTGAGCGGCAGGCGCCGTATTGCAGACAACCGATAAACCCGGAAAAAGGGACGGCCGCTTCGGCCGTCCCTTTCAGCACAATTTGACCAGTCTTCCGTAGCAGTCCGGGCAGATCGAGTGCGCGCTGTTTTTGCACTCTTCGCACAAAAACGAACCGCATTCGTCGCAGACGTAGATCTCGGAAACGCCGCACGTCCGGCCGCATTTTCCGCACCTGAGTTCGCTCATTTTGCCGCCTCCGTTCTTTTTGCTGAGTATGAACCGAAAATACTTCATTTATGCAAAAAAACAGAAAGAAGTTCATAAAATATTCGGCGGGCGGAAAAGTCGTGTGTTGAGTCAAAAAAACTTTTTTCAAGCCGTAGAGGGCTGATAAAGGGCCTTAAACGCGATCGGTGAAAAAATTCTTTTTCCGTGAAGGCCGCAAACGCTTTATTTTTGAGCCTAAATATGGTATACTGAATGCATATAAAGTTGCATTATGACAGGAGAGTTTCGGATCTATGGCAAACAAGGTCGAAGGCGTTTACGGCGAGGAGCAGATCCAGGTCCTGGAAGGCCTGGAACCCGTCCGCAAACGCCCCGGAATGTACATCGGCTCGACGGATGAACGGGGGCTGCACCACCTCGTGCAGGAGATCGTCGACAACTCCATCGACGAGGCTTTGGCCGGGTATTGCACGGCCATCCGCGTCGTCATCAACAAAGACGGGTCTTGCTCGGTCGAGGACAACGGCCGCGGCATCCCCACAGGCATCCACCACAAAGAAGGCATTTCTTCGGTCGAACTGGTGCTGACCAAGCTGCATGCGGGCGGCAAGTTCGGCGGCGGCGGTTACAAGATCTCGGGCGGCCTGCACGGGGTCGGCCTTTCGGTCGTCAACGCGCTTTCCGAATGGCTGGAAGTGGAAGTTTATCAGAACGGCCACATCTATAAGCAGATCTACAACCGCGGCGTGCCGCAGCGCGCGCTCGCGATCGTGGGGGATACCGACAAGACGGGTACGCGCGTCACGTTTTATCCCGACGACGAGATCTTCGAAACGGTCGTCTTCAATTACGAAAATCTGAAAGTACGTCTGCGCGAGCTGGCCTACCTCAACAAGGGGCTGACCATCTCCATCCGCGACGAGCGGGAAGAAAAGCCGCGCTTCGACGAATTCTGCTACGAGGGCGGTATCCTGCACTTTGTGGAGGATCTGAACAGGAACAAAGAAGTTCTGTTCTCGCAGCCCGTCTATTTTGAAGAGACGCAGGACGACAGCGCCATCGAAGTGGCTATTCAGTACAACGACGGCTACAACGAGACCATCTTCAGCTATGCGAACAACATCCACACCGAAGAGGGCGGCACGCACCTCGACGGGTTCAAGGCCGCGCTGACCAAAGTCATCAACGACGCGGGGCACCGGCTGAACATCCTCAAAGAGAACGACAAACTTTCGGGCGAGGACGTGCGCGAGGGGATCACGGCGGTCGTTTCGGTCAAGCTGACCGAACCGCAGTTCGAGGGGCAGACCAAGACCAAACTCGGGAACAGCCAGATGCGCGCCTTTGTGCAGAAGGCGACGGTCGAGCACCTCGGCACCTATCTCGAAGAAAATCCCTCGCAGGCCAAAGAGCTGATTCTGCGCTGCATCACGGCGCAGAAAGCGCGCGACGCCGCGCGCAACGCCCGCGAACTGACCCGCCGGAAGGGCATCCTCGAAAGCACGACGCTGCCCGGGAAGCTCGCCGATTGCAGCGAAAAGCGGCCGGAGCTGTGCGAGATCTACCTCGTCGAGGGCGACTCGGCCGGCGGCACCGCCAAACAGGGCCGCGACCGCCGGTTTCAGGCCATCCTGCCCCTGCGCGGCAAGATCCTCAACGTGGAGAAGGCGCGCCTCAACCGCGTGCTTGAAAACGAAGAGATCAAGAGCATGATCACCGCGTTCGGCTGCGGCATCCACGACGATTTCGACGAGAGCAAACTCCGCTACGACCGCATCATCTGCATGACCGATGCCGATGTCGACGGCAGCCACATCCGCATCCTGCTCCTGACCTTCTTTTTCCGCTTCATGCGCCCCCTCATCGAAAAGGGGCACGTATACGTCGCGCAGCCGCCTCTTTACAAGGCGACGCGCGGCAAGGATGAAAAATACATGTATTCGGATGAGGAGCTGGAAGAATACCGCAATTCCAACCCCGGGAAATTCGAATTGCAGCGCTACAAAGGCCTCGGCGAGATGAACAGTACCCAGCTTTGGGAGACGACGATGAATCCCGCCACGCGCACGCTGCTGCGCGTCAACATGAAAGACGCCGTCGAAGCGGACGAGATGTTCTCTCTGCTGATGGGCGAAAAGCCGGAACTGCGCCGCCAGTTCATCGAACAGAACGCCAAGCTCGTCGCCGAGCTGGACATTTAAGGGGTACCATCCATGGCCAAGAAAGAGACGAGCCCCGAGCTTACAGAAGAGTTCAAAAAAACGCTCGCGATGACCAACATGATCGACGTAGAGGTCGACGACGAGCTGAAAAAATCATTCATCGCCTATGCGATGGCGGTCAACGTCAGCCGCGCCATCCCGGACGTGCGCGACGGTCTCAAACCCGTGCACCGGCGCATCCTGTACTCCATGCACGAGATGGGCCTGTACAACGACAAGGCGTACCGCAAATGCGCGCGTATCGTCGGTGACGTTTTGGGTAAATACCACCCGCACGGCGATTCCGCCGTATACGACGCGCTCGTGCGCCTGGCGCAGGACTTTTCCATTAACTTCCCGTTGGTGGACGGGCACGGAAACTTCGGATCGGTGGACGGCGATCCGCCGGCCGCCATGCGCTATACCGAGGCGCGCATGTCCAAACTCGCGGCGGAGATGCTGCGCGATCTGGACAAAGAGACGGTCGATTATTATCCGACCTTCGACGACACGGGGATGCAGCCGACCGTTTTGCCGGCCCGTTTCCCCAACCTGCTCGTCAACGGCAGCGACGGCATCGCCGTCGGCATGGCGACCAACATCCCGCCGCACAACCTGGCGGAAGTGGTCAGCGGCGTCATCGCGCAGATCGACAATCCCGACATTACCATCGAAGAGCTGATGGAGCACATCCCGGCTCCCGATTTTCCGACGGGCGCCATCCTCATGGGGCGGGCGGGCATCAAGCGCGCCTACCGCACCGGCCGCGGCAATTACATCCTGCGCGCCCGCTGCGAGATCGAAGATTATACTTCCGGCAATACGACGCGCACGCGCATTGTCGTGACCGAGATCCCGTACCAGGTCAACAAGGCGCGGCTGATCGAAAACATCGCCGACCTCGTGAAAGACAAGCGTGTCGAGGGGATTTCGGACATCCGCGAAGAATCGGACCGCGACGGCATGCGCATCGTCATCGAACTGCGCAAGGACGCGAACGCGCAGGTCGTGCTGAACACGCTGTACAAGCATACCCAGCTGCAGACCTCGAACGGCATTATCCTGTTGGCGCTGGTCGACGGCGAGCCGAAAGTCCTCAACCTCAAAGAGTGCATTCATTACTACATCGAACATCAGAAGGACGTCATCGTGCGCCGCACGCGCTTCGACCTGAACAAGGCGGAGGAGCGCGCGCACATCGTGGCGGGGCTGGTGCTGGCCCTTGCCAACATCGACGAAGTCATCGCCATCATCAAGCAATCCGCCGACAAAAACGTCGCGGCGCAGCGCTTGATGGAAGCGTTCGAACTTTCCGACAAGCAGGCAAACGCCATCCTGGAAATGCGCCTGCAGCGCCTCACTTCGCTCGAAGTGGAAAAATTGCAGGAAGAACTGGCCGCCCTCGAACGGACGATCGCCGATCTGAAGGATATCCTCGCCAACGAAAGGCGCGTTCTCGACATCATCAAGACCGATCTGTCGGCCATTCATGAAAGTTATCCGAGCGAGCGCAAAACCGAACTTTCGTACGACTACGGCGAGATCGACGTCGAAGACCTCATCGAAGAGGAAGAAGTCGTCATTTCCATGACCCATTCGGGCTATATCAAGCGTCAGCCGGTCGCCGAGTACAAGGCGCAGCGGCGCGGCGGTATGGGCGTCACGGCGCACCGCCCGAAGGAGGAAGACTTCGTCGAAAAGCTGTTTATCAGCTCCACGCACGACAACATTCTCTTCTTCTCCAATTTCGGCAAAGTGTATTCCATCAAGGGATACGAGATCCCGGAGGCGCAGCGCCAGGCGCGCGGCCGCGCGATCGTCAATCTGCTGCAGATCGGCCAGGAAGAGAAGATCAACGCCGTGATCCCGCTCAAGGCGGAAACCGACGGGTACATCGCCATGGCCACGGCGCAGGGCCTGATCAAGAAGACGGCGCTTTCCGAATTTGCGAACATCCGCAAAGTCGGCAAGATCGCGATCAAACTCAACGAGGGCGACGAACTGATCTCGGTGCAGTTCACCACGGGCGACGACGAGCTGATCATCGCGTCGCGCGAGGGCAAGTGCATCCGCTTCAGCGAAAAAGATGTCCGCGCGATGGGCCGCGATACGCAGGGCGTACGCGCCATGAATCTCGGCGAGGACGACCGCCTGGTCGACATGCTCGTCGTCCGCGAAAATTGCGAGATCCTTACGCTGACTTCCAGGGGCTACGGAAAGCGTTCGGACGTGGAAGATTACCGTCTGCAGGGACGCGCCGGCAAGGGCATCAAGGCGGGCGTCTTCAACGAAAAGACGGGGCATCTCGTCAACTTGAAGATCGTCGGCGAAGACGAAGACATCATGATCATTTCCAACAACGGCACGATCATCCGCATGCACGTGACCGATATCTCCAAGATCGGGCGCAATACGCAGGGGGTCCGCGTTATGCGGCTGAAGGATTCGGAAGTCGCCACGGTGACCGTTGCGCCGCGCGAAGAGGACGAAGGGGAGAATGCCGAAGATCTTGCGCAGGATCCGCCCGAAGCCTCGGATGACGGTGCCGCGTCTGCCGGGGAAATGCCCGAAGCGGAGCAGCCCGCAACGGACGGCGCAGACGGAGACGACGGCGCAGACGGCGAATGATTTTTCATTCGGAAAAGGAAACAAAAACAGACGGGCGGGGAACGCAGATTGCGTTCCCCGCCCGTTCGTACCTAAAAGATGTTTTGCTTGCCGCTGTATGTTGGCTGCACGTCAGCGCATAAAGCGCTCCGGGTCGGGACCGTTCTTTTTTTGCATCCGCAACTTTTCGGAGGCTTTCAGGAAGGCGCCCGAAAGAGGGAAGCAGAGCAGGATCACGATGATCACATACAGAACGGATACAAAGTTGAGGGCGGCATAGCCTTCGCCGAGGAACATGGTCGGCAGAAGTGTGAGCCCGAGAACGCAGGCGGCGATCATGGCCAGCAACAGCACGGTGCGGAAGAAGTTGAGCGGCTGGCAGACTCTGTACAGCATCACGAGCCCCGCGAAGGTGATGACGACGACGGTGACCGTGTCGTAGCATTGCTGGAAATAATCCGGCCGCGCCGTCGTGATGATGCTGACGCTTTCCACCGCCAGCACGAGGACGATCGCGCACGGCACCGCTTTGGCCAATACGGATGGCAGAAACCGGCCGCTGACGCGGTTTGTGTTGGGCTGCAGAGAGAGGAAAAAGGTCGGAATGCCGATGACGAAAAATTCCATCAGCATCATGTTGTTCGTCTTGAAAGGGTAGCCCTGCCAGAGGATGAGCGAAATGATCGCAAAGATCGTCGTGAACAGCGTCTTCATCAGGTACATCGAAGAGGAGTTCTGAATGTTGTTGATGACGCGCCGCCCTTCAAAGACGACCTTGGGCATGGACGCAAAGTTGTTGTCGAGCAGCACGATGTGGCTGACGTTTTTGGCTGCCTCGCTGCCGGAAGCGACGCTGACGGCGCAGTCGGCTTCCTTCATGGCGAGAATATCGTTGACGCCGTCGCCCGTCATGGCGACCGTGTTTCCTTCAGACTTGATCGACTTGACTAGGATCGCTTTCTGTTCGGGGGTCACGCGCCCGAACACCGTGTATTTGTTGGCGGCCGCGGCGACTTCCGTTTCGTTCAGACCTTCGAGCGAGATGTATTTTTCGGCGTTGCTGACCCCGACGCGGCGCGCCACTTCCGAAACGGTGACGGGATTGTCGCCGGAGATGATCTTGATGGCGACGTCGTTTTCCTTGAACCAGCGGATGGTCTGCGCCGCGTCCTCGCGGATGTTGTCCGCAATGGAGATGATGGCGAGGGGTTTCATGCCGGAGGGGAGTTTGTCTCCGACGATCTTGCCGGACGCATGGGCGACGAGCAGAACGCGCAGCCCCATCGCGGCGTATTGGTTGACGATACGGCCGATTTTTTCGGGAAGGGAACCGAGTACGAATTCGGGCGCTCCCACGGCGATGGTGCCGACGCCTTCCAGCGTGGCCGCCGAAAATTTCCGTTTGGAAGAAAAGGGAATGGTCGCCGTGGCCTCCAGCGCGTTGCTGTGTCCGAAATAATTGTACAGCGCGATCGAGGTCTGGTTGTTGTCCTGCAGGGCGGCCAGGTATGAGCCGATGATCTCGTTGACCGTATATTCGGTCGGATTGTTCAGGAGCATGCAGTCGTTGACTTTCATGCATCCGTCCGTGATGGTGCCCGTTTTGTCCAGGCAGAGTACGTTTACGCGGGCGAGCATTTCCAGCGAGTACAGGTCCTGTACCAGCGTATTGTGCGTCATCAGGCGGATGATGCCGACCGTCAGCGCGACGCTGGTCAGAAGCAGCATGCCGGAAGGGATCATCCCGATGATGACGGAAACGGTGCGCTGGATCACTTCGTTGAGTTCGGGGCGGCCGAACACGCCGACTTCGGCCAGAACGTTGCTGCGGTTGACGAAGAACATGCCCACGGCGATGGGGATGATGAGGATGCCGATGACGGAAATGATCCATTTCGTCGAGCGCATCAGTTCCGAATTTGGTTTTTTGTACTTTTTCGCTTTGGCGGAAAGGGAATTGAGGTAGGTGCTTTTTCCCACTTTGTCGGCGCGCGCCCGGCATGTGCCGCTGGAAATAAAACTTCCCGCATACAGCAGATCGCCCGGCTCCTTTTTGACGGGGACCGATTCGCCGGTCAGCAGCGATTCGTTGACTTCCACGCTGCCCTCGGCGAGGATGCAGTCCGCCGGGATCTGGTTGCCGAGCGTGAGGACGACGATGTCGTCCAGCACGATGTCCTTGGCGTGCACTTCGGTCTGCCGTCCGCCGCGGATGACGCGCGCTGTCGGCACGGTCAGCAGAGAAAGCTTATCGATCTTTCGCTTGGCGCGGATCTCCATCACGATCCCGAAGGCGATGTTCAGCGCAAAGATCACGACGAAGAGAAATTGCGAAAAACTGGCGCCGGAGTAGATCAGGGCCAGCGCGGCGAGAACGCAAAGCAGGTTGAAAAAGGTACAGAGGTTGCCGATAAAGATGCTTGCGTACGATTTGGAATACTTCTGGTTGGTATCGT
>CALVHP010000168.1 GCA_944328405.1 uncultured Clostridia bacterium | reverse complement strand
CGGTGTTCGTCAAGGGCGTCGCGCGCGGCCTGGGCATCGCGGAAGAGATCACGAGCCCCACGTACGCGTACATGAACGACTACGGCGGCGTGCTGTACCATTACGACTGTTACCGCCTGCAAAACGGCGCACAGGCCGAAGCACTGGGCCTGTGCGACTATTTTTACGCCGGCGGCGTCTGCCTCGTCGAATGGGCGGAAAACATTGAAGACGTTCTCCCCGCAAACTGCCGCGAAGTGGTCATCCGCAAGCGCGGAGAAAACGAGAGGGAAATCACTCTTTCGTGAACGCCCGCCCGCGCGGCAGAGCGTGAAGACGGAAACGACGGATACTTTGAACGCGCCCGCGCGGACGCGCGGCAGTGCGTGACCGGACGGAAGGCAGAATGCGCCCGCGCAGACGGGCGGCAGAGGAGGCGGCCGATCGCATGAACAATTTTCTCGCCATCGATACTTCCAACGAATACCTCACCGTGATCGCCCAAAAGGGCGGCCGCGCCGAGACCGTGTTCGAGCCGGACGGCGCCATGCAGCACTCGGTGCGCCTGATGGACGCCGTGGAAACGGCGCTTTCCCGCGCGGGGCTTGCCCCGCGGGAATGCGACTTTTTCGCCGCGGTCACCGGGCCCGGCTCGTTCACGGGCATCCGCATCGGCATCTCGGCGGTCAAGGGCTTCTGCGCGGCGCTGGGCAAGCCGGCGCTGGGCGTCACGACATTTCAGACGCTGGCATATAATGCAGAGGCAAAGGCGCTCGCCGTGGTGCCGGCGGGCCGCGGCGGGTTTTACGCGTGCGGCTTTGCGCCGGACGGGCGGGTGCTGCTCGACGCATGCACCGTCGGGGAAGAGGAGCTGCGCGCCCTGGCGCGCGAATACGCGGTGTATTCGTACGCCGAACTGCCCGTGCCCCGCCGCAGGAGCGACCCGGCGGCGGGCCTGCTGGCGGCGGCGCGCGCCGCGCGCGAAGGCGACTTCGGCGAGATCGGCGCGCTGTACGTCAAAAAGAGCCAGGCCGAGCGCGAGCGGGAAGAGCGCGCGCGGCTTTCCGGGACCCGCACGGGGGCCCGCCCGTAAAGGCGCGGCGGAGAAAAAGCCATGGAACTGCGCAAGTGGACTTATGAAGACATCTACGCGATCGCGGCGCTGGAAAAGGTGTGTTTCCGCGATCCCTGGACGTACCGGATGCTGGCCGACACCTTTTTTCAGGAAAACACGGTGGCGCTGGCCGCCGTGGAGGGGAACGAGCTGATCGGCTACGGGTTCCTCGTCGTCGCCGGAGAGGATGCAGACGTGGCCAACGTGGCGGTCGCGCCGCAGCACCGCCGCCGCGGCGTCGCGCGGGCGCTTTTGCGCGGGCTGGAAGAAGCGGCCGCGGCGCGCGGCGTAAAGCGGCTGTTCCTGGAAGTGCGCGTTTCCAACGCGCCCGCCATGCTTTTGTACCTGCGCAGCGGGTTCACCGGGCGATACGTCCGCCCGCGCTATTACGGCGACGGCGAAGACGCGCTGGTCATGGTCAAGACGATCGGCGCCTGAACGGGCGCCTTTGCAAAGCCGCCGCGGGGGAGGGGAGAGCGATCGGAGCGGAACGGATAGCGCTTTTACAAAAGGGAGAAGGCGAACCGCTCGTCTTCCTGCACGGCTATCTTTCCTGTAAAGAAAGTTTTGCGTACCAGATCGAATATTTTTCCCGCTTTTACGCGGTGACCGCCTTCGACTTCCGCGGCATGGGCGCGAGCGCGCCCCTTTCGGAGGCGTGGTCGGTCGGAGACTATGCCGAAGATACGCGCGCGCTTTTGCGGCGGCTGGATATTTCCGGGGCGCGGCTCGTCGCCCATTCGTTCGGCGGGCGGGTGGCGCTCAAGCTGCTCTCCGCGCCCGATCCGCCCTTTTCGCGGGCGCTTTTGACCGGGTGCGCGGGCATCCCGCCCCGCCGCGGCGTCCGTTACCGGGCGCGGGTGGGGGCGTACCGCTTCGTGCGCAGGTTCGCGCCGCGCTTTGCCGAGCGGCGGTTCGGCTCCGCCGAATACCGCTCTCTTTCGCCCGTCCAGCGCGAAAGTTTCAAAAAGATCGTCAACGAGGACCTCTCGCCCTGCCTGCCGGCCATCCGCACGCCCGTGCTGTACGTGTTCGGCGAAAAGGACCGGCAGACGCCGCCGTATATGGCGGAGGCGCTGCACGCGGGCACGCCCGGTTCCGGCCTCGTCTACATGCAGGGCTGCTCGCACTTCTGTTTCTGCGAGCAACCCGAACGATTCAACGCCGTCGCGCGCGAATTTTTCCGCTGAAAGCGCGCGCGGGAAAGGGGATTTGCCGATGTTCACACTCACGGCCGTCATCGAAACCATCGCCGTGGCGCTGGCTTGCGCGCTTTTGTACGGATTGTGCCTGCGCACCGCGCTCGGCGCGCTGCAGCAGGCAGGCTACGACGGAAAAACGTACCGCGCCTGGCTGCGGCGCCGGGGCAACATGCTCCTCTCGCGCTTCGGGCTGCTGGCGCTTCTGACGGCGCTGACCATGCTCGTGCTCGGGTTCTGCTTTACGTTTGCCGAAGGCTGGGCCGCCTACATCGCGCTCGTCCCCGTGCCGCTGTTCGTCGGGCTGTTCTGCTATGCCGACCGCCGCGCGCTCAAAGTCCCGCTCGAATCCACGCCGCGCATCCGGCGCATCTACGCGATCAACGCGGCGCTGCTGTTCGTGCTTTCCTTCGCGCTCGTGCTGGCGGGCGGGGCCGTCGCGCACTGGACCCGGCCGGAATTTGTCGACAACCTGCGCTATCTCCCGCTCGCGCTCGTGCCCCTGCTGGCGCCGCACGCGCTCTCGCTCGCCAACCGGCTCGAAAAACCCGTCTCTTCCAAAAAGAATGCCGGATACCTCGCCGCCGCGCGCGAAAAACTGCGCGGGGCGCCGTGTATCCGCATCGGCGTCACGGGCAGTTTCGGCAAAACGAGCGTCAAGTCCTTCCTGGCGGCGCTGCTCGAGCCGCGCTTCCGCGTGCTGGCCACGCCCTCTTCCTTCAATACGCCGCTGGGCATCGCGCGCACCGTCGAGGGCGCCGATTTCAGCCAATGCGACGTATTCATCGCCGAAATGGGCGCGCGCCGCAGCGGAGACATCGCCGAGCTGTGCGAACTGGTCCGGCCCGACCACTGCGTCCTCACGGGCGTGGGGCCGCAGCACGTGCAGACGTTCGGCTCCGTCGAGGCGGTCGTTTCCGCCAAAGCGGAGATCCTGGCGGGCACGAAACGGGGCGGATTCGCCGTCGTCGGGCAGGATGAAAACACCGCCCGGCTCGACGTTGCCGCCGCGGGGCTTGTGCCCGTGCCGGTGGGCGAGGGCTGCGCCTTCGGCGCCAAAGAGATCTGCTGCACCGCGTCGGGCACGGATTTCGTCCTCGTGCTCGACGGAGAAGAGGTGCCCGTCCACACCAAACTGCTGGGCGCGCACAACGCCTTCGACATCGCGCTCGCCGCGGCGATGGCGTACCGCCTCGGACTCTCCGCCGAAGAGATCGCGCGCGGGGTGGGGCGCATCGGGTATGTGCCGCACCGTCTGCAGCCCGTTGCGGCCGGCGGCGTGACCGTGCTGGACGATTCGTACAACTCCAACGTGCGCGGCGCGGCAGAGGCGCTGCGCGTGCTGCGGCTGTTCGGCGGCCGCAAATTCGTCGTCACGCCGGGCCTGGTCGAACTGGGCGTTCTGGAACGGGAAGAAAACGAAGCGCTGGGCGCGCAGCTGTGCGGGCTCGACTGCGTCGTGCTGGTCGGCGAAACACTGGTGCTCGCCGTCAAAGAAGGCTATCTGGCCGCCGGCGGCGACGCCGGAAAGCTCTTCGTGGCACCCACCCTCGAAAAGGCGAAAGACCTGCTGGCCGAACGGCTGCAGGACGGAGACGCCGTCCTGTTTTTGAACGATCTGCCGGACATTTATGGCTGAAAGTTTGCAAAGGGGTTCACAAAAGGATTCATAAAATTTCTTGCAAAAGAGATGCAAGAAATTTCCGTGATGAGGAGAGACGGCCCGATGTTCGCCGCGCGGCTCTTCCCGTCATCGGTTCTGCACCCTGCATTCTGCATTTTACATTCCGCCATACGCTGTCGTCTGCGCTGCTGCTCTTTCCGTCATCCTGAGCGGAGCCGCGCAAAGCGCGGCGCCGTCGAAGGCTCCCGGCGCGGAGAAAGACAGAACGCGCGCGATGTATGTATAAAAAAAGCCCGCCGCGCGGCGGGCCGCAAAAGCACCAAAGCGAAAAAATTTTGGCGGAGGTGCTTTTTTCATGCGTAAAACTGCGGCGGTCTTTTTCGGCGGTCGCTCGTGCGAGAACGAGATCTCGATCATCACGGGCACGATGGTCTGCAACGTGCTGCGCGGCGGCGCGTACGACGTGTACCCCGTGTACATCGCGCAGGACGGCGGCATGTTCACGGGCGAGGCGCTGTTCGACGTCGCCTCTTTCCGCAAAGAGCCGAAAGAATTTCTGCCCGCCCGGCTGGACGGCGGCACGCTGTACGCGGCGCGCGGCAAAAAACTGCGCCCGCTCGCGCGCGTCGACGTCGCGCTCAACTGCTGCCACGGCATGGGCGGGGAAGACGGCGCCGTGGCGGGCCTGGCAGACCTGAACGGCGTCGCCAACGCCTCCCCGGCGATGGCCGCGTCCGCCGTGTTCATGGATAAGTGCATGACCAAATTCATCGCCGCGGCGCTGGGCGTGCGTACGCTGCCCTCCTTCCGCGTGGCCGAGGCCGACTTTGCCCGCCGCGGCGCCTTTGCGGTGCGCTGCATCGAAGAGCGGCTGGGCTACCCCGTCATCGTCAAGCCCGCGCGCCAGGGTTCGAGCATCGGCGTGTTCGTGGCGGAAGACCGCGAATCGCTGCTGTTCGCCCTGCGCGCCGGGTTCGCGTACGACACGCTTCTGCTGGCCGAAAAATATTTGCAGGACCGCCGCGAGATCAACTGCGCCGCCTACCGTTCGCGGGGCGAGATCGTCGTTTCCCCCTGCGAAGAGCCCAAAACTTCGCACAAGATCCTGACCTTTGCCGACAAATACACCGACGGCGGCAAAGGGGACCGCGGCGACTTCCCCGCCAGGCTCCCGGCGCAGACGGCCGAACACATCCGCGGGGTGACCAAACTCCTGTACCGCCGCATGCAGCTGCGCGGCATCGTGCGGGCAGACTTTCTCCTCGGCGGCGGGCAGGTGTATTTCAACGAAATGAACACCGTGCCCGGCTCCCTCGCGTGGTATCTGTTCTGCAAAAA
>CALVHP010000167.1 GCA_944328405.1 uncultured Clostridia bacterium | reverse complement strand
ACCGTGCTCGAGCTGTAGCTGTCGCCCGCGAGCGAGACGGATACGGCATACGTGCCGGTGGTGAGGATGTTCGACTCTTCTTCGCTCAGCGTCGCGGTGCGGAAGGCCGTAAACGCCGCGTAGCCGGGCGCGTAGGAAGAAACGGCGCTGCCCGCGATGGCCGTGGGGCCGAAGGAGAATTCCAGCGAGAAGGAGAGATTGTCTTCCGTCGTGTTGGAGACGAAGAAGCTGCACAGCTGCCAGCCGCCGAAGATATCTTCGCGGTCTTCGTTCACGTCGTCGGTGAGATCCACGCCCGTCAGCGTCGAGGTGTCGACCGCGCCGATCGCCGTCTCGGTATCGGCGTCGATCAGCGTGATCGTCGCGCCCGTGCCGCCCTGCAGGTCGGAGGTCTTGACCCAGAAGCTGACCAGCAGCCGCTCGTCTTTGCCGAGGGTGAAGATGTCGGAAGGTGTATCCGTCGTGCCGTCGTTCACGTTGCTGTTGCTGAGTTCGGCGGTGTAGGGGAGCCCTTCGCTGCTGTACAGGAGCAGGATGGAATCATTGTTATAGAAGGGAAGTTCGTCCAGCCCGTCCAACCCTTCGAGGAGAGCGGAAGAATAGGCATAGGTGCCGCTGTGCCCGGTGATTTCGGAAAGCGTCTTCACGCCGCTCAGTTCCTCGTCCTTTGCGGCGGAGTCGATGATGCGCTTTGCCGCAGGGTTGTTGGCAAAATAGGAAGCGAAGGTGTTTTGGGTCAGCTCGCGGTCGTCCGTGGTGTCTTCGACGGTCACGCCGCTGAGGGTCAGGGCAGACGTTTTGCCGGACAGGGTGTCGAGGTCGTACGCAAAGACGTTGTCGGTCACCGAAGCGGCGTCGAACTTCGCGTCGTCGCTGTCGTAAGAGAGGTCGAGTTCGATCTGCTGGTCGCTGCCGCCGGCGGAACCGTCGGGCACGTCGGCGACGCCCGCCGCGTATTCTTCGGACGTCATCGTCTGGTAGGTGAGGTCGTCGAAGAAGGCGTAGCCCTGTACGTACTCGTAATAGTTGGAGTTGATGCCCTGCGCCTGCCGGCCGAGCCCGAGCACGACGGTGAACGACGTATCGGAGTAGGCGGCGGCCCGGAGATAGAAGGTATACTGGACCCAGCCGTTGTCGTTGCCGTCCGGGTTCTGCGCCTGCGTGTCGATGTTGCGCACGACGAGGGCGTTCTGCTGGGTGCCTCCCACCGTGGGGACGACGGAGATAAACGCGCCGCGGTTTCCGTCGACGGCGGTGCCGTCGTTGTAGCTGAGCCCGTAGGTCTTGACCCAGACGGAAACGGACGCAGCCGTGCCCGCGGAAAGGGTGATGGAAGAAGAGGTGTACTGCGTGGCCGTGCCGTACCCGTTCGTGCGGTAGTTGTGCAGCATCAGCACGTTGGTGCCCTTTTCTTCATTCAGTTCCGCCGCGTTCGACTCGTCGCTCCAGTGCGTGCCGGGGTTGGCGGCGATCGCCGCGTCGCGGATGGCTCCGTCGCTCAGCGTTTCGCCGTCGCCGAGGGCCGCGTCCGCGATATCCCAGCCGGGGATGTCGTAGTAGTTGTCGATATCGGTATAGTATTCGGCGTCCTCGAGGGCGGGGTCGTCGTCTTCCAGACCGTCATAATACGTATAGTCGTTGTAGGCGTCGAGGAAGGAACCCCAGTCGAGAGCCGTGCCGTTTTCGTCGGTCGGGGCCGTATCGACCGTACCCGATTTTGCGACGGAAGAGCTGGCGCTGACGCCGTCTCCGTTGGATACGGTGCCGCTTGTCCAGTTTTCGGGGGAACCGATCAGGTAGCTTCCGTTGCTGTCGTCGTAAAATTCGAGGTCCGCGTTCGGAAAAGTCTGAGTATCCGTCTTGGAAGGGGTCGTTTCCTCTTCCTCAGAGCTCGTCGAGCAGGCCGTCAGCAACAGCGCGCAGAAGGAGAGCGCCATCAGAACGGCCAGGAACAAAGTCAGGATTCTCAGTTTTCTTTTTTGTCTGTTTGCAGCCATAAAAACACCTTTTCGTAGGGGAATAAAACCAGTCCGATCTTTTCAAATCGTACTATCCTATTTTAATATAAAAGGGAATGAAAAGCAAGCGATAACGCTCGCAAACGGTAAAAAAACGATGAAAATTCTTGCCCCGGCGGGCGCGCCTCCCGCGCGCCCGCCGCAAAAGGCCGCGCGGAAGGGCCGGCGCAACCGTTTTTTGCCGAAAACCGGCCGTTCTCCCGCGGCGCGGCCTGTCCGCGCAGAACCGGAGAAAAAGCGGAAAGCGGGCAAAAACGCCGCTCCGCCGATTCATGTTTTTCGCGCGCGGGCGCACACTATCTTTGTCGGAACGATTCGAGCGCGGACGCCTTTTCCGGCGCCCGCAAAGGAGATGCCATGCAGAAGCAACAATACCGAAAGGCGCTGCAGCTCGGCGCGGCGGGCGCCGCCGCGGGCGCGGTGAACGGGATCTTCGGCGGAGGAGGCGGCATGATCGTCGTGCCGCTTCTGGCGGCGGCCGGAGGGAAGCCGCCCCTCGTCGCGCACGCCACGGCCATCCTCGTCATCCTGCCCGTGTGTCTGGTCAGCGCCCTCGTATACCTTTGGAACGGCTGGTTCGAGCCGGAGCTCTTCCTCGCCGTGAGCCTCGGCGTCCTGCCCGGCGGGGTGCTCGGCGCGCGCTTTCTCAACGCCATTTCTCCCGCCGCGGCGACCGCCGTTTTCGCCGTCGTCATGTTCGCCGCCGGCATCAAAATGATCGTGTAAAAGGGGATACGTCATGCGATTTTTGGTCTATCTCGCCGCGGGGTTGGCCGGCGGCGTCCTGGGCGGAATGGGTATGGGCGGCGGAACGGTGCTCATCCCCATTCTCACCGTTTTGTGCGGCGTGCCGCAGCATCTGGCGCAGGCGGTCAACCTGCTGTCCTTTCTCCCGATGGCGGCGGTGTCTCTGCCGGTGCACGCCTCCAACGGCCTGCTCGATACGCGCGGCCTGCTCTGGATGATCGTGCCGGCGGCGCTTCTGTCCGCGCTCGGCGGCGTCTTCGTGCAGAATGTTTCGGGCACGGCGCTGCGCGCGGGCTTCGGCGTGTTTTTGTGCCTGCTCTCCCTCTGGCAGTTCGCGCAGGCGCTGCGCGGCCTGTTCGGTTCGGGGAAAAAGGGCGCCTGATTCGGGCGGAAAAAAGGGTGCCGGAACGCCCGTTCCGGCCGTCCGCCAGCGGGAAGAACCGGGGGGGAGGCCGCGCGGGAAGCCGGAATCGGCGGTCGTTCGGAATTTTGAAAGGATGCCTTTCGGATTTGCAATGAAATTTCGGCGCAAACGACCGGGTGTTTTTCTTCAAAATCTTTACAAAGCCGCGAAAATATGGTAAAATTTTTGCAAACGGCCGGGCGGAAATGTCGGACGGTGCGCCGTGGGCGCGACAGGAGGGATTCTTTTGGCGAAATTTGCAGGCGGCGTGCACCCCGCAGGGTGCAAACAACGGACGGCCGGCGCCGCGATCGGCGTCTGTCCCGCGCCGGAACAGGTATATATCCCGCTCTCGCAGCACATCGGCGCGCCCGCGCGTCCGGTGGTGTCGGCGGGAGAGCGGGTGCTGCGCGGCACACTGATCGCCGCGGCGGACGGCGCCCTTTCGGCGAACGTCTATTCTTCGGTCGCGGGCACCTGCCGCGGCGTGATCGACCACATCACGGCTTCGGGCAAAAAGGCGCCGCATATCCTGATCGAAAACGACCGTTCGGACGAGAGCGTATCCCTTCCGCCCCTGGCGGAGCGCACGCCCGAAAGCGTGCTGGCCCGCATTGCCGAAGCCGGCATCGTCGGTATGGGCGGCGCGGGCTTTCCCACGGCCGTCAAGCTCGGCGTGCACGGGCGGGCGGACGTGCTCGTCGTCAACGGCGCCGAGTGCGAGCCGTACATCACCTGCGACGACGCAATCATGCGCGCCTATCCGCAGGAGCTGGTGCAGGGGATCCGCCTGGCGATGCTCGCCTGCGGCGCCCGCCGCGCCGTCGTCGGCATCGAGAAGAACAAGCCCGAGGCGATCGGCTCGCTCCGCGCCTTCTGCGGCGAGGACGTCGAGGTCCGCCCCCTGCGCACGCGGTATCCGCAGGGCGCCGAAAAACAGCTTATCTACGGCTGCACGGGGCGCAAGGTGCCCGAGGGGAAACTCCCCGTCGACGCGGGCGTCGTGGTCGTCAACGTGCACACCGCCTTTTCCGTTTACCGGGCGGTCGAACGGAACGAGCCCTGCTATGCCCGCGTCATGACGGTGAGCGGGGCCGCCGCCGGGCGCCCGCAGAACGTGTGGGTCGCCAACGGCACGCCGCTGCGCGCCGTCGCCGAATGCTGCGGCGGAAAGGAAGACTGCGCGCGCATCGTCCTCGGCGGGCCGATGATGGGCGAGCCCGTCTTTTCCCTCAAGGTCTGCACGGGCAAAACGACGTCGTCTCTCCTCTTCCTCGACGCTTCGGAGTGCGAAAACAAGGTCGCAACGCCCTGCATCGGCTGCGGGCGGTGCGTGCAGGCGTGCCCGATGGGGCTGTCTCCCACCTTTATCGAAGAGGCCGTGTTCGCCAAAAATTACGCCGAGGCCAAGCGGTTCGGCGCCGAGTCGTGCATCGGCTGCGGCTGCTGTTCGTACGTGTGTCCGGCCAAACGGTTCCTGGCGCAGAGCGTCAAACTCGCGAAAAAAATCATCCGGGAGAGGAAGGTCTGATGGCAGAGATATCCAATTACAAGGTCGCCGCCTCTCCGCACAAGCTCGCGGGGGATTCGACGCGGCGCATCATGCTCGACGTGCTCATCGCCCTCGCGCCCTGCCTGGTCTGCGGCGTCGTGTTTTACGGGCTGTACGCGCTCATGCTCGTGGCGCTGTGCGTGGCCGCATGCTTTGCCGGCGAACAGCTGTACAACCTCGCCCGCCGCAAGCCGTTTACGTTTGATCTGTCGGCGGTGGTCACGGGCGTCATTCTGGGGCTGAACCTGCCGCCCCGCGCGCCGTGGTACATCCCGCTCGTCGGCGGCGTGTTCGCCATCGTCGTCGTCAAAATGCTGTTCGGCGGCCTGGGCAAGAACTTCGCCAACCCCGCCGCGACCGCGCGCGTATTCCTGCTGCTGGCGTACGGATCGGTCATGACCAGCTTCATCGGCGCGGACGTCGGCAACTTCCTGCAGACGGACGTCGCCGCCGGCGCGACCTATCTGGGCGGCGGAACTTCGGCGCTGGCCTCTTCCTTTTTGCATGTGGAAGGGTACTGGGGCAACGTTTTGCAGCTCTTTTTGGGCTACACGGGCGGCAGCATCGGCGAGACGTGCGTGCCCGCCATCGCCGCCGGATTTGTCTATCTTCTCGTGCGCCGCGTCATCGACTGGCGCATCCCCGCCGTCTATGTGCTGACCGCCGCGCTCATGGTGCTCGTCTGCTGGGGGAGCGCCTCCGAGATCCTGCTGCAGCTCTTTTCGGGCGGTCTGCTGTTCGGCGCCGTCTTCATGGCGACCGATTACGCCACCTCGCCCAAGTGGCGTTACAATCGCGTCCTGTACGCCTTCGGGCTGGGCGTCATCACCGTGCTCATCCGGCGCTTTGGTTCTTATCCCGAGGGTACGTCCCTCGCGATCCTGATCATGAACCTCGTCGTTCCCGTCCTCGATCACTACATTCTGCCCGTGCGGTTCGGCCAGTGCGGCAAGGGCGGCAAACCCGTGCCCGCCGTCATGCAATGGGCGATGCGCGCGCTGTGCCTGGCCATGGTCCTCGCGCTGGCGGTGGCGGTGCCCCTCGTGAATTACACCGAAGTCCGTCTCGATACGGGCAGATATTCGTACGTGACCGAAGCCCGCCGCGAATTCGGCGGCGCCTACGTGTTCACGGTCGAAGGGAGCGCTTATCTCGAAGAATACGACTACACGCAGCCCCTCTGCTACGAGATCCGGCTGGACGCGTCCGGCACGAGGGTCCTCTCGATCGATCCCGTGACGCAGAGCACGATGGGCTATACGGCCGAACTCTCCTTCTTTGAAGGGAAGACCTGCGCCGAGATCGCCGCGCTGACCGACCTTTCCACCGACCTCGATCTTTCGGCCACGCGCACGAACACCGCGCTGCGCGCCATGGCGCTGGAATGCTTCGCCGCGTACGATTCCAACCTGGCCGACTATGCGCCCCTCTCGGCGCCCGGCGGCCATATCACGGGCGTGGCGCAGAGCGGAGATCTCGTCCGCTTCACCGTTGCGGGCGCGGCCGACCTGACCGAATACAACTACGTGCAGCCCCTCGCGTACGCCGTCACCATCGACCGCGCGACGGGCAGGGTGTACTGCATCACCACCATCAACGAAAGCACTTACGGCTACACCGTCGACCGGAACGCGTTCGTCGGGAAGACGGGCGCCGAGATCGCCGCCATGACCGATGCAGACGTCGCCGCAGACATCTCGACGGGCGCAACGGTCACCAACGTCGCGGTCCGCGACCTGATCGCCGAATGCTTTGCGTATCTCGATTCCGCGACGGGAGGGAATTTGAATGGATAAAGCGAAATTCCGGTCCCTGGGCAAGAGCGTGCTCGTTCTGGCGGTCATCGCGCTGTGCAGCGGCCTGCTGCTCGGCCTCGTGTACCGCCTCACCTACGTCGACCCGCTGCTGGCCACTTACGAGCGCTTCGCCGCCGACACGGGCGCGGCGTTCAGCGCCATGACCGACGAGGAGGGCGCCTCCTACGGCAACGGCCGGGTCGTCTACTACGCCGTATCCGACGACGGTTCGGTGCACGCCTTTCTGGCGGAAGGCAGCGGCGGCTTCGGCGGCACGGTGCAGTTGTACGTGTACGTGCGCGGCGGCGCGATCGAAAAGATCGCCGTCGGGGACCACAGCGAAACGTATATGGACCGCCTCGAGGCGGCAGGCTTTTACGACAACTTTATCGGCGCGGACCTCGCTTCGCTCGACGCGCTGGGCGTGGACGCCGTGACGGGCGCGACGCGCAGCTCGACGGCGGTGCGCAACGCGGTCAACGCCGTGGCGAAGTATTACGGCGAGCGGGTGGCGCAGTCGGCTGCGCAGCGTTCGTCTGCGGGAGGGGAATGCCATGAATCCGCGTAAAATGAAGGAGACCCTGCTCGGCGGTCTCATCCGCAACAATCCGACCTTCGTGCTGGTGCTGGGCACCTGCCCGACCATCGCCATGACGACATCGCTCTTCCAGGCGTTCGCGATGGGCGTCGCCACGACCTTCGTGCTCATCTTCTCCAACCTGTTCGTCAGCCTGCTGCGCAGCCTCATACCCGACCGCGTGCGCATCCCGTGCTACATCGTGATCATCTCCACCTTCGTCATCATCGTGCAGATGGTCATGCAACGCTTTCTGCCCGACCTGTACTCGACCATGCAGGCGTTCATCGCCCTCATCGTCGTCAACTGCATCATCCTGGCCCGGGCGGAGAGCTTTGCCTCGTGCAATCCGCCGCTGTACAGCGCGCTCGACGGCTTCTCGATGGGCCTCGGCTTTACCGGCGCCCTCTGCCTCATCGGCGTCGTGCGCGAACTGCTGGCTTCCGGTTCCTTCGCCGGGCTGGCGATCCCCGGATTTCCCGCCATGGACAGCGTCGGGGCGAGCGCCTTCGGGTTCATCGTGTTCGGCTGCATGATGGCGGCCTTCAACTTCGTCATTCAGAAATTGGAAAAGCGCAAAGAACGGATGAAGCGCGCCTCGCTGCCCCTGTCCGACGGCACCGTTCGCGCGGAGGAGGCGGCACAATGACGGTCTCTCTGATCTCGGTCATGTTCTCGGCGGTCATCTCGCAGAACATCGTCCTCTCGCAGTACCAGGGCATCTGCCCCTTCCTCGGCGTCTCCAAAAAGATGTCGAGCGCGGCGGGCATGGGCTTCGCCGTCATCTTCGTGATGGCGCTCTCGTCCGTGTTCTGCTGGCTGGTCTACAATTACGTTCTTCTGCCGCTGGAGATCGAATTTCTGTATACGATGGCCTTTATTCTGGTCATCGCGTCCCTCGTGCAGCTGTTGGAAATGATCCTCAAACGCTTCTCTCCCACGCTGTACAGCGCGCTCGGCGTGTACCTGCCGCTCATCACCACCAACTGCGCCATTCTCGGAACGGCCAACAGCGCGGTCGTGTACAACAGCTACAACTTTCTCTATACCTTTTCGGTTTCGGTGGCGACGGGCGTGGGCTTCCTGCTCGCGATCTGCCTGCTGGCGGGCGTGCGCCTCAAGACGGACCGCGCCGACATCCCGGCCTGTTTCAAGGGCTTCCCGATTACCCTCGTGACGGCGGCGATCATGGCGCTGGCCTTTGCCGGGTTCGCCGGCATTCTGGCGTAAGGAGGGGAATATGAGCCCGATCGTACAGGTTTTGTTGTCCGGCGGCGTCATGCTCGCCATCGCCGTGATCTTCGGCGTCATTCTCGTCCTCGTCTCCGACGCCCTCACCGTCCGGCGCGACGAGCGCGTCGACCGCGTCGAAAATCTCCTCGCCAAATCCAACTGCGGCGGCTGCGGCCGCGCGGGCTGCGCGCAGTTCGCCGAAGCGCTCGTAAAGGGCGAGGCCAAACTTTCCGACTGCCGCGCCACGCCCAAGGCGAACAAAGAAAAGATCGCCGAGATCCTGGGCGGGGGAGAAGTCGGCGAAGAGACGGTCGCCGTCGTGCACTGCTGCGGCGGCAACGCCTGCTTCAACAAATACGATTACCAGGGCTACGGCAACTGCGCCTCCTGCGAGCTCATCGCCGGCGGCGTCAAGGCCTGCCCGGTCGGCTGCATCGGCAAAAAGACGTGCGCCGACGTCTGCCCGCACGGCGCGGTGTCCGTCGGCGACGGCGGCTATTCGGTCGTCGATAAGGAAAAGTGCGTCTCCTGCGGCGCCTGTATCGCCGACTGTCCCAAGGGCATCATCGGCCGCATCCCCAAAAACGCCGCGGTCTACATCGCCTGTTCCAACCACGGGAAGGGGAAGGAAGTGACCGAACTGTGCGCGCACGGCTGCATCGGGTGCGGTCTCTGCGCCAAAACCTGCCCCGTCGGCGCCATCGAAATGAAGAACGGCCTGCCCGAGATCGACTACGCGAAGTGCATCGGCTGCAAACAGTGCGCGGCGAAGTGCCCGCGCAAGTGCATCTTCCTGCACTGAGGTCCGCCATGGGCATCCGATACGTACTTTTCGATCTGGACGGCACGCTGTTCGACACTTCGCCCGGGATCCTGCGCTGCATCCGCGCCGCCCTGCGGCAGTGCGGCGTTCCCGTCGGAGAAGGGGAAAACCTCAACAAATTCATCGGCCCGCCCTTTCTTTCCGCGCTGAAAGAATTTTACGGCATGGACGAGGCGCAGGCGGTGCGCGTCAAAGACGTATACCGCGCCCTGTACGCCGCCGGCGGCGTCGACGAATGCGCGCCCATGCCCGGCGCGCGCGAATGCCTGGAAGCTCTGCGCGGCGCGGGGCTGACGCTCGCCGTCGCCACGTCCAAGCCTCTCCCGTTCGCGCTGCGCGTCCTCGGGCGGTTCGATTTTCTGCCCTTTTTCGCCTTCGTCGGGGCGGACGAAACGCCGACCGGCACCGAAAAGGCCGAAGTGGTCGGCCGCGTGCTGCAAAAGCTGGGCGGCCCGCCGCCGGAAGCGTGCATGATGGTCGGCGACCGCAAGTACGACGTGCTCGGCGCCGCCGCGCACGGGATCCGCTGCGTCTGCTACGATTCCGGGTTCGCCGAACCGGGCGAATACGGGCGCGCGGGCGCCTGCAAGGTCGCCTCTTCTTATGCCGAAGTGCAGGCGTTTCTGCTCGCCGCGCGCTGAGCGATGTGGATGTTTCGCGCATAAAAACGGGTTTGTGCAAATTGCACAGCCCTTTTTTTTGTACGGTCTGTTGTATATTGTGTATAAATTTATAAAAAAAGTCAATAATTTACAAAATCGGTGTTTTAATAAGACAAAAGGGAAAAGAGAAGCTGAAAAGCAAAAAAAAGTTGCACAAATTCTCGGAAAAGCCCTATACAAAACAGCAAAACGATGATATAATAGAGTCGGTTTAATTCGGGCAGCCGGCGCGCGTGGCGGCCGGTGCCGAATGGGTTGACTTACGAAAAAGGTCGTATTTGTATTATCCGACAGCAGAGGTGTATTGTGGAAAAGATCGGTATCATTGATTTGGGCTCCAATTCGGCGCGTCTCGTCGTCGTGGAGCTGTTCGGCGAAGGGCATTTTATGGTGGTGGACGAGATCAAAGAGAGCGTCCGCCTCGGGCAGGATATGGAACGCGACGGGTTTTTGAAGCCGCAGCGCGTCGCCGAGACCATCAAGACGCTGAAGATGTTCAAAAAACTTGCGGACGCGAACAAGGTCGACCGCATCATCGCCGTCGCCACGGCGGCGGTCCGCCGCGCCAAAAACCAGCGCAGCTTTCTCGACGAGATCCAGGCCACCTGCGGCATCAAGGTCAAGGTTCTCAGCGAAGAAGAAGAGGCGACCCTCGTCTACCGCGGCGTCATCAATTCGATGGACATCCCCAAAGGGATCATTCTGGAGATCGGCGGCGGCAGCACGAAGATCGTCTATTACAACCGCCGCAACATGCTGAACTGCACCTCTCTGCCTTTCGGTGCGGTCACGCTGACCGACCTGTTCAAAAACGACGGCCTTACGCCCGAACAGCAGGCGGAAAAGATCGAAGAGTTTTTCACCGAACAGCTTTCGGGCATCGACTGGCTGCAGACGGTGGATGCCGACACGCAGATGATCGGCGTGGGCGGCTCGTTCCGCAACATTTTCAAGATCAGCAAAATGGTGCGCAAATACCCGCTCGATACCGTTCACAACTACGTTTTGCCCGTCGAGGACTTCAATTCCATTTACGACATGATCAAGGTGCTCGATCTCGATAAAAAGCGCAAGATCAAGGGCATCTCGTCGGCGCGGGCAGACATTCTTCCCGCGGCGCTGGCGGTCGTCCGGGCGTTTACGCGGTTTTTGAACTTCGAATCCTTCACCATCAGCGGAATGGGCCTGCGCGAGGGGATCATGTTCAACCAGGCCATGCCCGTCACCCTCGAAAAGCCCATTTCAGACATCCTCGGGTACAGCCTGAATACCCTCGTCCGGTATTACGAATGCGACGAGCAGCACGTCGAAAACGTGGTCAACCTCTCGGTGCAGCTGTTCAAACAGCTCCGCGTGCTGCATAAATTCCCGCGGCAGTACCTGAAGATCCTCAAAGTCGCCGCAACTTTGCACGACTGCGGCATGCGCATCAAGTATTACAACCACCAGAAGCACAGCTGCTACATGATCCTCAACTCCACGCTGTACGGCATCACCCACCGCGAGATCGTTCTGGCGGCGTTCGTGGCGGGGTGCCATAAAAAGGAAGATATCGCCCTCAACGACTGGGTGCGGTACAAAGACATCGTGCAGGAAGAGGACCTCGAGGCGGTCAAAAAGCTGGGCGTCATGCTCCGCATCGCCGAAAGTCTCGACCGCGGCTGCTGCGGCACCGTCCGCGGCATCAACTGCGACGTGCTCGGCGATTCGGTCATCATGAAGACGGAAGTGGACGGAGACGCGTCCCTGGAGATCCGCGACGCGCTTTCCGCCGGCGCCGAATTCCGCAAATCCTTCCGCAAAAATCTGGAAATTCTCTGAAACCCCACGGGAGAAGCCGCAAACCGTTTGCGGCTTCTCTTGCATGCGTACGCCGTTTTTTGCGCCGCGCGGTCTGCCGGGCGGCCGCCTGTTGAACATGGAACTGATTCTTGCCAGCGCCTCGCCGCGCCGCAGAGAAATTTTAGCGCGTATTTTTCCCTCCTTTTCGGTCGAACCGGCGGAAGGGGAGGAGCGCGCCGACTTGTCCCTTCCGCCCGCGCAATATGCCGGAGCGCTCGCGCAGAAAAAGGCGGAAAGCGTCTTTGCACGCCACCCGGATGCGGCCGTGCTCGGCGCGGATACCGTCGTCGCGTTCGGCGGCAGGATCCTGGGCAAGCCGAAAGACGCCGCCGACGCAAAGCGCACGCTGCGCGCCCTTTCGGGCAGAGAGCACGCCGTCTATACGGGCTACTGTCTGCTCCTGGCGGGCAAAGCGCTGCACGGCGTTTGTGAAACCAAAGTGTTTTTCCGGGAACTGAGCGACGCCTTCATCGACGAATATGTGGCGGGCGGCTCGCCGATGGAT
This sequence comes from uncultured Clostridia bacterium, assembly GCA_944328405.1. GTDB lineage: Bacteria > Bacillota > Clostridia > Christensenellales > Borkfalkiaceae > Borkfalkia. The sequence continues at coordinate 6,875 of CALVHP010000167.1, read as the reverse complement.
AAGGCGGGCAGCTACGGCATTCAGGACGACGCGCGCCTGGTCCGCGGCTGGAGCGGAAGCTACACCAACGTGGTGGGGCTCCCCGAAGAAGAAATCAGAAAATGCCTCACGGAGGCCGGGTTACTGCCATGATCAAACTTGCCATCGACCTCGGATCGTCGGTCACAAAAATTTTCAAGATCGGGAGCGGCATCGTCCTCGCCGAACCCAGCTGCGTCGCCGTCGCCTCGGGCACGGGCACCGTCAAGGCCATCGGCGAGGAGGCAAAACTCCTCATCGGCAAGACGGCCGAATATACCACGATCGTCTTCCCGGTGTTTGAGGCAAACATCGTCGACGCGGAAATGGCGGCCGTCATGCTCGGCTATTTCCTCAAAAAAATCGGCGTCAGCCGCTCGAAGGCAAAGAAAACGGAGGTCCTGTTTTCCGTTCCCTGCGGCGCGGAAGACGAATTGCTGCAAAAATACGCGCGCCTGGCCGACGCCTGCGGCCTCGGCGGTTTCCGCTTTGTCGAAACGCCGTTTTTGGCCGCGCTCGGGCAGAATATTTCCCTCAACGAGGCAGATCCCGTGTTCGTCGTCGACATCGGCGGCGGAAACACGAACATTGCGGCCTTTTCGTTGGACGGGATCATCGTGGGCATCGGGCTCAACATCGGCGGCGGGAACATCGACAGCCACATCATCGACCATATCGCCGCGTCGTTCAACCTGAAGATCGGGTTGCAGACGAGCGAAAAGCTCAAGTGCACGGTGGGGAGCCTGTACGCCAACGACAACGAGAGCATGGTCGTCAACGGGCGAGACATCACGACCGGCCGTCCGCGCGCCGTGGCCGTTTCGTCTTCGGATATCTATCCCTGCGTGAAGGCCTTTGCCGACAAGGTGATCCAGTACATGCTGCTGGTCGTGGCCAAACTGCCGGCGGAAGTTTCTGCCAGCGTCTACCGCAACGGCATCTTCCTTTCGGGCGGCACCGCACGGATGATCGGGCTGGACGATTACATTTCCCGCGCCATGCAGATGGACGTGAACCTCGCCGACGAACCGCAGATGGCGGTCATCCTCGGCGGCGGCCGCGCCGTCGGCAACGACGACATCCTCGACGCGATCACGATCGACTGCTGACCGGCGGAACAGGGCGGCGCAAACGCTGTTTCTGTTTTCGGAACGGTTTCGAAACAAAATCAGGGCGGCCCCGAAGGGGACCGCCCGTTTCATTTGGTATACAAAAACCCCGCAGTGACCGCGGGGTTGAAAAGCAGCTCGGCGATGAGCGAAAAACAGGTTTCTCCTTTTTTTGGAAGGGGAGCTGCCGCCGAAGGTGACCGGTGACGAGCGGCGGCCGCAAAGTAAGCCGTCAAAATGGGCATGGCGCGGGCGCCGGCAGGCAAAGGAAATTCAGCGCGCGTCCTGCTCGCGGATCTGCACCCTGCGGATTTTCCCGCTGATGGTCTTCGGCAGTTCCTCGACAAATTCGACCACGCGCGGGTATTTGTAGGGGGCGGTCGTCTTTTTGACGTGGTTTTGCAGTTCCTTGACCAGTTCGTCGCTGGGCGCATAGCCGCGCGCGAGGACGATGGTCGCCTTTACCAGCTGGCCGCGCAGTTCGTCCGGAACGGCCGTGATCGCGCATTCGAGCACGGCGGGGTGTTCCATCAGCGCGCTCTCCACCTCAAACGGCCCGATGCGGTAGCCGGAGCTCTTGATGATGTCGTCCTTGCGCCCCACGAACCAGTAATACCCGTCCGAATCGCAGAAGGCGAGGTCGCCGAGGTGGTAGTACCCGTCGTATTTTACGGTATGCGTGAGCGCGTCGTCGCGGTAATAGCCGTCGAACAGCCCTTCCTGCGGTTCGCGCAGGCGGATGCAGATCTCGCCCGTCATGCCCGGTTCCACGGGGCGGCCCTCGTCGTCGAGCAGCTGCACGTTGTACAGGGGGGAGGGCTTGCCCATCGAGCCGGGGCGGATCTCCATATAATCGGGGAATGTCGCGCACACGACCGTCGTTTCGGTCTGCCCGAACCCTTCGTAGATCTTGTGCCCCGTCTTCATCACGATCTTGCGGTAAATTTCGGGATTGAGCGCCTCGCCCGCCGTCATCATGTAGCGGACGCTCGAAAGGTCGTACTTGCTCAGGTCGGTCTTGATCATGAACCGGTACACCGTCGGCGGCGCGCAGAAAGTCGTGATGCGGTATTTTGCGATGTGATTCATCAGGTCGTCCGGCTCGAACTTCCCGTGGAAGTCGTACACAAAGATGGCCGAGCCGCACAGCCATTGCCCGAACAGTTTGCCCCAGCTCGCTTTGGCCCAGCCCGTTTCGGCCAGGGTAAAGTGCAGCCCGTCGTCGATGCAGTGGTGCCAGAACCGCGCCGTCACGATGTGCCCGAGGGTATAGCGCTCGCTCAGGCAGACCATCTTCGGCAGCCCGGTCGTGCCGGACGTAAAATAGAGCAGGGTGATGTCGTCGGCCGAGCGTTCCTCTTTGTAGGGGGTGCAGAGCGTTTCGCTCTGCTTTTCGGTTTCTTCGGTCAGGTCGAGGAATCCTTCCCGCTTGCCGAGGGTGACGAGCGTCTGCACGCTCGCCACTTTTTCGGCCGCCCTGGCGATGTTTTCGCACAGCTCGTCGTCGTTGACGGAAACGACCATCTTCACGTCCGCCTTCTGCATGCGGTATACGAGGTCTTTCTCCATCAGCATGTGCGTCGCGGGGATGGCAATGGCGCCGATCTTGGCAAGCGCCATCAGCGTCGTCCAGTATTCGTGCCGCCGCTGCAGGATGACCACCACCGTATCGCCCCTGCCGATCCCGCGCGAGAGGAAGAAGTTGGCCGCCTTGTCGGAGATCCGTTTGATGTCCGCAAAGGTGAAGATCCGCTCGTCGCCGAGGTCGTCGCACCAGACCATCGCGCGTTTTTCGGGCGCTATGGCCGCGTATTCGTCGACGACGTCGTATGCAAAGTGAAAGTTTTCGGGTACGATCAGCCGGAAATTGGCGTAAAAGTCGTCATAATCCCGGAAAGAAAGCCTGTTGGTGAATCGGTCCAGAAGGTTCATAGGTGCTGCCTCCGCGCAAAACGCCGCGCTTCTTATACTGTATCTCAACTATTATAGCACAGATTCGCCGATTAATAAAGTGGATTTTCGAATTTCTCTCAAAAATTGTATGAGGATTTGCAAATTCGGAAAAAATTGTGCTATAATGGTTAAAAAAGGAACGGACGAACATGTTGGACAAGCTGACAAAAACGGTGCTGGACGTCGTCAACGCGCAGACGGGCGGCGCGTACAAGGTGCTGGAATCCGAAGATTTTCTCGGCGCGCTGCCCGCCGGCCTGTCTGCGGACGAGGAGGGGATCGCCGCCGCGCTCGGCTATCTGTCCGAGCGCGGCTATGTCGACATGAAGTACAGCGACCGCGGCACGTACTGCGTGCGCTCTCTTCCCAAGGGGCGCACCTATGCCGAGGCGCAGGCGCAGAGCGATGAGGCGCCTTCCGCCGGCCGCCGGCGCGGCGGTTTTTTCCCCGCCTTTTTGGGCGCGCTTTTGGGCGCGCTCGCGGGCGGCGGCATTGTGGCGGCGGTACTGGCCGTCGTCCTGTAACGGAGAGGATCGCAGATGCTGAACAAACAGGAAAACGAAGTCATGCGCGCGGTCTACGAGATGTGCGACGGGCGGGAAAGCTGCCTCGTCAGCCCCCTCGAGATCATGAGCATCCTTCCGGAAAAACGCAGATACACCCCCGAAAAGGTGGACGCGATCCTTCGCTCGCTCGAGCTGGACGATTATTTCGACCTCATCGAATCGGAGCGCAAGGGCGAAAAGATGTATGTCATCACCCTGCACGACAACGGCGTCGCCTACAAGCGCACCAGCCAGCAGGTGCGCCGCAGCGTCGCGTTCAAGGTCGGCCTGTCCGTGCTCGGCGCGGTCATCACTTTCGTCGTCGGCCTGATCCTGCGCGGGATCTTTTCGTGAATCTGCGGCAAACGGAGCCGAATGCGGCAATGCCTCCGGGCATTGCTTTTTTGTCGGATGTGAACAGTTGACTTGCCGCCGCGTTTCGACTATAATAGTATAAACGTTTGTTCGCATTATGGGAGGGGCCATGCCCGATTTTGAACTGGTGTCTGCGTATGTCCCGACGGGGGACCAGCCGCAGGCGATCGAAAAACTGACCGAAGGCGTGCGCGACGGCATCCGCACGCAGGTGCTCGTGGGGGTCACGGGCAGCGGCAAAACGTTCACGATGGCCAACGTCATCCGCAACATCAACCGGCCGACCCTCGTCATCGCCCACAACAAGACGCTCGCGGCGCAGCTTTGCAACGAGTTCCGCGAGTTTTTTCCGCACAACCGCGTCGAATACTTCGTCTCCTATTACGATTACTACCAGCCCGAGAGCTACATTCCCAGCACCGATACCTACATCGAAAAGGATATGTCCGTCAACGACGAGATCGACAAGCTGCGCAACTCCGCCACGGCGTCGCTGGGCGAGCGCAGCGATACCCTCGTCGTGGCGTCCGTCTCCTGCATTTACGGCCTGGGCGCGCCCGAAGAGTATTTCGACCTCGCCCTCTCCCTGCGCCCGGGAGACGCGCTCTCGCGCGACGAACTCCTGCGCCGCCTGATCGAACTGCAGTACGAGCGCAACGACGTCGATTTTTCCCGCTCCACCTTCCGCGTGCGCGGAGACACCGTCGAAATTTTCCCCGCCGGCAATTCCGAGATCGCCATCCGCGTCGAGTTTTTCGGCGACGAGATCGACCGCCTGTGCGAGGAGGAAGTCGTCACGGGGAAGGTGACGGCCGAACTCAAACACGCGTGCATCTTCCCGGCCAGCCACTACGCGGTGGGCAGCGCCAAGATGCAGGCCGCGCTCGCCGCCATCGAACGCGACCTGGAAGACGAGGTCAAAGCCTTCCGCGACGACGGCAAGCTGCTCGAAGCGCAGCGCCTCGAACAGCGCACCCATTACGATCTGGAAATGATGCGCGAGGTCGGCTATTGCAGCGGCGTCGAAAATTACAGCCGCTATTTCGACGGCCGCAGGCCGGGCGAGCCTTCCTTTACGCTGCTCGATTACTTCCCGGACAACTTTCTCGTGTTCATCGACGAGAGCCACATGACCATCCCGCAGATCCGCGCGATGTACCACGGCGACCTTTCCCGCAAGACCAACCTGGTCAACTACGGGTTCCGCATGCGTTCCGCGTACGACAACCGCCCGCTCACCTTCGAAGAGTTCGACGCGCGCGTCCCGCAGATGATCTGCGTCTCCGCCACGCCCGCCGAATACGAGCTTAAAGAGGCGGGGCAGGTGGTCGAACAGATCATCCGCCCGACGGGGCTGCTGGATCCCGAGATCGAGGTGCGGCCCGTAAAAGGGCAGATCGACGATCTGCTGGCGGAGATCAACAAGGTCACGGCGTCGGGCGGGCGCACCCTCATCACCACGCTGACCAAGCGCATGGCGGAGAGCCTGACCGATTTTCTCAAAGAAAACGGCGTCAAGGTCCGCTACATGCACAGCGACATCGACACCCTCGAGCGCATCGACATCGTCAACGGCCTGCGCGGCGGCGAGTTCGACGTGCTCTGCGGCATCAACCTGCTGCGCGAGGGGCTGGACATGCCCGAAGTCAAGCTGGTCGCCATCCTCGACGCGGACAAAGAGGGGTTTCTGCGCAGCGATACGTCGCTCATCCAGACCATCGGCCGCGCCGCGCGCAACGCCGAGGGGCGGGTCATCATGTATGCGGACACGGTCACGGGCAGCATGAAGCGCGCCATCGACGAGACCAACCGCCGCCGCGCCGCGCAGATGAAATACAACCGCGAACACAACATCACGCCCAAAACCATCGTCAAAGAAGTGAAGAGCTCCATCGGCATCACGCAGAAGAAACGCGCGCTGCCCGCCGACAAGATCCGCCCCGAAGACATCCCGGACGAGATCGAAAAGCTCAAGGCGCTGATGAAGGTCGCCTCCAATCAGCTGGATTTCGAAAAGGCGATCGAGATCCGCGACACCATCAACCAGTTAAGAAAGCGGCTCATGAAAAGGTAAAAGACCGAAAATGAAGGACGAAATTTTTGTAAAAGGCGCCAAAGAAAACAACTTAAAGAACATCGACGTGCACATCCCGCGCGACACGCTCACCGTGTTCACGGGCGTTTCGGGCAGCGGCAAATCCACGCTCGCCTTCGATACCATCTTTGCCGAGGGGCAGCGCCGCTATGTCGAGAGCCTCTCTTCGTACGCGCGGCAGTTTTTGGGGCAGATGGAAAAGCCGGACGTGGAGTCCATCGACGGGCTTTCGCCCGCCATCTCCATCGACCAGAAGACGACCTCGCACAACCCTCGCTCCACGGTGGGCACCGTCACCGAGATCTACGACTACATGCGCCTCTTGTTCGCGCGCGTCGGCGTTCCGCACTGCCCGCAGTGCGGCCGCGAGATCCGCCGCCAGACGGTAGACGAGATCTCCGACAAAGTCATGGCCATGCCCGAGGGCAGCAAGATCCTCGTCACAGCGCCCGTCGTCCGCGGCAGGAAAGGGGAGTACGTCAAAGAATTCGAATCCTTCCGCAAGAGCGGTTACGGCCGCGTCAAGGTGGACGGCATCGTCTACGATCTGCAGGAAGAGATCCGGCTCGATAAAAACGTCAAACACAACATCGGCGTCGTCGTCGACCGGCTGGTCGTCAAAGACGGCATCCGGAAGCGCCTGACCGACAGCCTCGAAACGGCGCTGAAACTCGCCGACGGGCTGGTCGTCATCGACTGCGACGGCAAAGAAGAGCTGTATTCCACCAAATACGCCTGCCCCGACTGCGGCGTGAACATCGAAGAGATCGAACCGCGCCT
>CALVHP010000166.1 GCA_944328405.1 uncultured Clostridia bacterium | reverse complement strand
AAAGTAGCGGGCGCTGTACGGGAAGTTCAGCCCCGCCGCACACAGGCCGCGCTCGTTCACGGCCTCGGCAAACAGCGGAAAGGCCGCGTTTTCGGCCGCCATGCCGACCATGGCATAGCGGCTCCGCAGCGGCGGCAGCGCGCCGAAGCGCAGCAAAAAGCCGCGCGGCACCTGCGTGACGCGCTCCGAAAAGCCGCATTCGAGATCGAGCGTCCGGCCGAACAGCGGTTCGGCCCCGCACAGCGCCAAAGCCGTACACATAAAATCACCTCCGCCTTTCACACACAGTATCCGCCCTCCCGCCGCCGTTTATGCGCTGTGGGAGGATCCGGCCGGAAGAGACCGAAAAGGGCGCCCGCTTGCGGGCGCCCCCGGCTTTTTACCCTTCCCGTCGGGAACGGGCCTGCGATTCGATCGTATCGATGAATTTGCGGACCGCCGCCGAGGGCGAAAGCGGGTACAGCACGCCGTACGGGATGGTATAGTCGATGTCGACGGGGATGGTTTGCAGCGCGGGGTGCACGTCCGCCCAGACGTCGAGGGTGAGAAGCAGGATCCCCTGCCGCTCGCAGTCGTTGAACACGTCGATGTCGTAATACGAGGGCGAATCTTCCAGCCGGATGGCGGGGTGATCGCGCCGCAGGGTGCGGCGGACGGCGTCGAGCGTGGCGCTGATGCCCTCGCGGAGCATGATCATCCGCTCGCCGTGCAGGTCGGCCGGGCTGAGGCGCTCCGCCCCTGCCAGCCGGTGATCGCGCGGGATCCCCACGCACAGGCGGGACGCCCCCAGGTTGAGCAGGCGGAAATGCTCGGAATAGCCGGCGATGTCGCACGGGCCGGCCATCACGTCGAACCGGCGGCCGAAATCGCGGTAGATCTCGCTCAGTTCGCGCACCGAATCGTGAAAGGAAACGACGCGGATGCGCAGATCCGGGCGGAATCCTTTGGCGGCGTCCCACAGGGCGAGCAGCGGTTTGCAGGGGTTGAGCAGCGAATTGCCGACGAGCACGGTCGTTTCTCCGCCCTCGGCGACCGCGCGCGCCCGCGCCAGCGCGGCGGCGGATTCGCCGATCAGCCGCTTTGCGTCCGCGTACAGCGCGCGGCCCGCATCCGTCAGGGCCATGCCGCGGCGGCTGCGCACGAACAGGCTGAACCCCACGTCTCCCTCGAGCGCGTCGAGCTGCTTTTTGACCGCCGTCGGCGAGAGGAACAGCGCCTCGGCGGCGCGGTTGATGCTGCCGCTTTCCGCGACCCTGACAAAGGTTTTGACAAATTCCGCGATCATCTTTCCCCTCCTCCTTTCCCCATATAAACCGGAAGTTGATACCATTGTAACAAATCGGCAATGGCGCGTCAAGGCTAAGTGTGGTATACTGTTCCTGAAAAAAATTGGCGGAGGTTTTAGACTTATGGAATATATGACCCTGAACAACGGCGTGAAGATGCCCAAACTCGGCTACGGCGTGTACCAGGTCACGCCCGAAGAATGCGAGCGCTGCGTGCTCGACGCGATCGCCGTCGGCTACCGCTCCATCGACACGGCGCAGGCGTACTACAACGAAGAGGGCGTGGGCAGCGCCGTGAAAAAGAGCGGCGTGCCGCGCGACGAACTGTTCATCACCACCAAAGTGTGGATCTCGAACGCGGGCTACGAAAAGGCCAAACGCTCCATCGACGAATCGCTGAAAAAACTGCAGACCGACTACATCGACCGGCTGCTCATCCACCGGCCCATCGGCGACTACTACGGCAGCTACCGCGCCATGGAAGAGGCGTACCGCGGCGGCAAGGCGCGCGCCATCGGCGTTTCGAACTTTTACCCCGACCGCCTGGTCGACCTGTGCCACTTCGTCGACGTGCGGCCCGCCGTCAACCAGGTGGAAACGCACGTATTCCAGCAGCAGAAGCAGGCGCACGCGATCATGCAGAAATACGGCGTCAGCCACGAATCGTGGGGCCCGTTCGCCGAAGGGCGCAAAGACTTTTTCTCCAACCCCGTGCTCGGGGAGATCGCCGCGCGGCACGGCAAGACGGCCGCGCAGGTCGCGCTGCGCTTCCTTTTGCAGAGCGACGTGATCGTCATCCCCAAATCCACGCATAAGGAACGCATGAAGGAGAACTTCGAAGTGTTCAACTTCGCGCTGACGGAGACGGACATGCAAAAGATCGCCGCGCTGGACGAGGGCGAAAGCGCCTTCTTCTCGCACTACGATCCCGCAACGGTGGAATTTCTGGCCTCGTTCGGGAAAAAATGACGCAAAAGAGGGGCCCCGTGCGGGGAGCCCCTCTTTTTGTGTAAATGCCCAGCGGGAGGGGCAAAGAGATCGCCCGTTTACGGGTCAGCAAGGAACGATTGTGCGGCCGCCGCCCGCGGCCTCTTCTGCCGCTGCGGCAAAGCGGAGCCGCCCGATATGCCCGCATAGTTCCTGCTTTGTCATATCCCTTCCCTGCGCTCCGTTTCTTTCCGCGCGGACGGCCTGTGCGCGTCGCCCCATTCGCACATGCCGTCCAGAATGGGCATGAGCGAGCGGCCCTTGTCGGACAGGCTGTATTCGACCTTGGGCGGGATCTGCGGGTATTCTTTGCGGACAAGCAGCCCGTCCGCCTCCAATTCTTTGAGGGAACTGGTCAGCGTCTTGTACGAGATGCCGCGGATGTAGCGCTGCAATTCGTTGTAGCGCACCACGCCGAACTCCATCAGCGCGTACAGGATGGTCATCTTGTATTTGCCGTTGATCAGCGAAAGGGTGTAGCTGAACCCCGTATCGCACAGCCGCTCGCGCGCGATGCAGCGTCCGGACTGTTGATTTTGCCGCGTTTCCATGCCTGCCTCCTATCACTCTACTTTCAGTAAGTACCGCACTTTATTGTGCGTACTTGACAAAAATAGTATACCATATTATACTATTGCTGTCAAGGGTGGAAAGCCCTGCAGACAGGAGGTTTGGATATGCGGGATAAAATTGCGGAGTACGCGGCCGTGGAAGCGGCGGCGGAGAAATTTGTGAAGAGCGTGGCGGAGGGAGACAGCCGCTACGCGCGCGAACTGTTCCTCGACGAGGCGGTGCTGTTCGGCTACCTCGACGGCAAGCTCGAACACGGCTCGATCGAACAGTTCTACCACAATGTAGACACCGTTTCGGGCGGCGAACACTTCCGCGCGCGCATCGACGTACTGGCGGTCGAAGAGACGCTCGCCGTCGTGCGGGTGCTCGAAGAGGGCTGGGGCGGGCGCATCGATTTCACCGACATCCTTCTTTTGCTGAAGATGAACGGCGAATGGAAGTGCGTCGCCAAGGCGTACAACCAGAATTCGGACACGATCGCGCGCTGACGGCACGGCAGGCGGGATGGAACTGTTTACAGAAAACGCGGCTGTGCCGCCCGAAAACAGAAGAATCGCCCGCAACGGGCGGGTCATCGACGCAGACGTGTACCGCCCCGCCGCACGGCGGGGCCCCGTCGCCGTGTTCAGCCATGGGTTCGGCGGAGGCAAAGGCGACTTTGCCGGGAGCGCGGCCTTCCTCGCCCGGCACGGCGTCGGCGCGGTCACCTTCACCTTCTGCGGGAGCGGGCCGCACGACGGCAACGGGTTCCCGACGGACAAAATGACTCTGCTGACCGAAACGGAGGACCTGCTGGCCGTCGCGGACTTTGCGCAAAGAGAAGCGTGGTCGGACGGGCGGCTGCTGCTCGTCGGCGGGAGCATGGGCGGCATGGTCTCCGCCCTGGCCGCACAGAGCGGCGCGGACGCGGCTGGCATGGCGCTGCTCTACCCCGCTTTCTGCATCCCGGACGACTGGAACGCGCGCTGGCCGGACGACGCAGCGATCCCCGAAACGTTCGGATTGTGGGGCGTGACGCTCGGCAGAGCGTTCGTGCGCGCGCTGCGCGGGCTGGACGTTTACGAAAAAATGGCACAATTTTCGGGGCACGTATGCCTCTTTCACGGTGCGAAAGACGGCGTCGTCCCCCTTTCGTACAGCGAACGGGCGGCAGAGGCGTACCCGGATTCTGAACTGATCGTGTTTCCGGAAGAAGGCCACGGCTTTTCGCCGCAGGCGATGCAAGACGTCAACCGCCGCCTGCTCGAACGGATCCGATCCGGACTTTTCTTTCCTTCCAAAAAATAAATTACGGAGGTAATTTTTATGCTGAAAGATCTCGGGGTCAAACCCTACGCCTTCCCCATGCCTGTGCTGCTGATCGCCACCTACGGCGACGACGGCGCGGTGGACGTGATGAACATGGCCTGGGGCGGCGTCTGCGCCGAAAACATGGTGGCGCTGAACATCGACGAGGGCCACAAAACGAGCCGGAACATCAAGCAGCGCGGCGCGTTCACGCTGAGCATCGCGGACGTCGCGCACATCGAGGCGGCCGACTTTTTCGGCATCGCGTCGGGCAACAAGATGGCAGACAAATTCGAGCGCAGCGGCCTGCACGCCGTAAAAAGCACGCACGTGGACGCGCCCGTCGTGCAGGAATTTCCGCTGACGCTGGAATGCAAAGTGGCCGAATTGCAGCATACGGTATACGGTTTCCGCGTCCTCGGAGAGATCGTGAACGTGCTGGCGGACGAAAAGGTCCTCGACGAAAAGGGCAAAGTCGACCCGACGAAACTGAACGCATTCGTGTTCGACCAATTCCAGAGCGGCTACTACGCCGTCGGAGAAAAGGTGGGCCAGGCCTGGAAGAGCGGCGCCCCGCTGATGAAAAAGTAAGCCGGACGCATGTCGGAAAGTTTCTCTCGGCAAAAGTCATCGTATATTTGCAACAAAGGCACGGCGCCGCGCAAGAATTTGCGCGGCGCCGCTTTTCAATGCATCTTTCAATGTATCTGCAACTCCCTGCTCTTACTTCTATTTGGCTCCCAACGCCGGAGAAGCAACTTTCCAATTTTTTGCTGCATACCGCTCCTCTGCCACGGCATTCTACTGCTGCTTCGGCCTTTTCCGCAATACAAGCAGGGCTCCGCCGGCAAGGCCGCACCCGGCGATGCCGCCGCATGCCAGAGGGACGGCGCTGCCGGAACAGCCTGCCCCATCTCCCGCGCCCTGTCCTTCCAGCGCACGGAAAGCGATCGTGACCGTACCGCCCTGATAAACGGGGCCTGACGTCCAGTATCCGGTTGCAGAGTTATAGTCCAAAGCGACCCCGTCAAAGGTGACTTGATCCACCTCGTAACCGTCCGCGGGGATCGGCAGAACGTTGATGCGATCCCCCTCGTAAAGTACGGAAGAAGACATTTCGGCATCGTAGCCGCCCATCGACGGATCGGCCGAATACTGGATGGTATAGCTTGTCTTCGCGCCGAAGACCGCCCGGATCACATAATTGGTGTTCGGGTTCTCGATCACGTAAGTGTTCCCCGAGACCTGTGCCGTCATATCCTGCCCGTTGATGATGAGTGACAGCAATTTATACTGCCGGTTGGTCGGACGGAACGTCAGAGTGATCGGTTCGCCGTCGCGCAGATATTCCGTCGCCGTCATCGAGCCGCTGCCCGTATATGTATAGGTCAGATAGTGTTTTCCGGCCGCTTCGACGGCCGTTTCGGCAAAACGATTGCCGAGCTTGACCATGTCCGGCGCGTTAAAGTGATAGGCGTCCGAGCCGACCGATACGTTCGTGCCGTCCTCGTCGCTCGTGTTCACGAGCAGATCTTCGGTATTCACGGTGTACACCTGCACCATTGCAGGATCGGCAGCCACTTCGCGCAAAGCCGCATTAAAGGCCTCGTTTTTTGTGCGGTCGGTATAGGTATAGAACGTAGGCGAGATCTCACCCATGATGAAAGGCATCCCCGAAAGATCCGCGTTTACGATCTCTCCGAGGTCGTGGCGCATATCGGCGACAAATGTTTTGATCAGCGCCTGATATTCTTCGGGATGATCGCGATCGTCTTCGCCCTGCATCCAGATCATTGCTTTCACGACGGGCGCATACCCTTCCTCCACCAAACGGGTATACACCGCTTGAAAATTGTTCACAAACAGCTCGCACAACAGCCCTGTCGCGCCGCTGCGCTCTGCCGGCCAAAGAGAGCGGGGATACCAGTTGCCATAGTATTGAGCGCCGTTCGACGTCTGCACATCGCGGAGAGAAGTTCCGCCGTACGCCGACTTGAAAATGAGCGCAGGATTCTCTTCGGTATAGTAATCGCTCAGCACCTCTGCCATTCCGTACTCAGGCCCGATGTAGGTCGATCCCATGCCCAACCCCGCGGTGACCGGCACGTTTTCGTCGAGCAGATCCTGCCGGGGCACCGTGCCGCTGCGGAACTTATCGACCTGGCCGGTATAAAGCACGTTCCGGTATGTCTGTACTTCTCCCACGCCGCCGCCGGAATCGGTTCTTGTATACCCGGCAGCATTCGACTGCCCTGCAATGAGATACATATCGAGCGTTTGATTTCCTTCGCTTTCCACGGCGAAGACAGGCAACGTAAGCGACATAAGCATAGCCATGAATAATGCAGAGGCCAAAATTGCCGCGAACAGGCAGGTTTTCTTGATCGTGCAGAAATGCATATTCCCCTCCTTATCCTTTTTGAACGGTATAATTCCCCTTTGCATAGTCTACGGTAATCACGGTGCCGTCCGAATAGGTGACGCGATAGCGGTCTTTGCTCAGTTTTTCGTGTTTTTCCATAAACTCATATTGCAAATATTTGAGCTGCTCATACTCATCATACGCGGTTTTGATGGCATCGACGGCGGCATCGATCTCCTCGTCGGAACCGCAGTGCAGGTCCTGATCGCCCATCCAGTTGTGGTTTTCGCCGAACTTACTGTAAAAATACATGACCGGGCGCCCGCCATATTCGATGAACTTCAGATGCTGGTATTTGTCTTTGACGGGATAGTTGACCGTCTGTGAAGTCGGATTGGACATCACGATGCCGTGATACACCAGCTGCCAGAACGGGATGCCCTCGTCGAACAGCGGGTTCTGCTCGTGCGTGAGTTTCGACTGCACGCCCACGTACAGGATCGCGTCGACGTCGGAATTCATATAATCCATATATCCTTCGGATTGGTAGCCCCCGAACAGATCTTTGGCCAGGCGCGCCAGCTTGCGATGATATTCCCACGCCTGTTTACGGGTGCACGGATGATTTTTATCGTAGCATTTTTCGGGAATGATGGCCGTCAGTTCGTCGATATACTGCAGCCCGTAATAGCCGTAACCGCGCACTTTGGGCAAGTCTTTGACGGCATAGTGCTCGTACGCGGTTTTGGCGCAGAGATGGTAAGGTTCTCCGCCGTTGAGGCCGCCCTTTTTATAATGCTCGCGCACATAGGGCTCAGGATCGCCGAATTCATTGATCTTTTTTGTCAGAAGGTCGCGGTCGAAGTTATCTGCAATTTCATAAGCCCCACAGTACACCGTATGGCAGACCATGAGATAGCCCAACCGCTGCGCCTTGGCAATGCATGCACGCAGGGCATCGTCTCCGCCGTAGCGCTCATCGCTGGGAAACTGCTGCGGGAAACGGCCGTCATGGCCGCCGGGCCCCCAGCCGACAAGGCAGATCTCTGCCTTGTCGATGCCCTTGGCGTGCATCTTATCGACAATTTTGTTGAGGGTCGCGATGTCACAGGTAACTTTCATCGGCGGCTCGTTTTGCAGATTCTGATGGCGCACGGGGGTGGGGATCGGTTTCCACCCCATGCGCACACGCAATTCCATGCCGTCCGCGGCGAGCCGCAGAGCTTCGCGCTGCTTTACACGCTCCTTCAGGGGGACACAGCCGCAATACTCAAGCTGGTACTGCCGGTAAAAACGGGCCATATCCGAATAGGACGCCCCCGGCATGCGGGTATAGACGATCACGACGTCTTCATCGGGCTCGTCTCCGTCGAAACGGAACTGGGGCGAGATGGTATATTCTCCGTTTTTAGACTGGACGTAAAAACGCGCGTCAAAGGCCTCGCCGCGGATGTGCACGAACACGGCATTCTCGTTTTCGCAGATGCCGCACACTGTCGTGGCCGTGGGCCAAGTGCGGAAAAGCACATCCTGTTTTTGATCGAAACGGCAAAGAGCGAATCCATAATAGAAATTTGTAGGAAAGAACATATAACCCGCGTCGCCCGCATGCGCGGTGGTCAGCGGCGAATGTACGATGAGCGATTCGAGGCGAGGATAGCACAGCCGCTCGCGCGGAATCGTGAGGGTGACCTCATTCCCGCAGGCATGGACGGCAGGCCGCAGTTCGATGGTATGGCCCTCGCGCGTGGTCCCGATGACGGTAAAAGTTGCATTCATAGTGGTCGATAAACTCCTGAAGTATTTATTTTTTTACACGGTTGCGGAAATGGCCTGAACGTAAGCCGCCCGGTCGGCAAAAACCACATCGGCTTTATACGCTTCAACGGCGTCTGCGGGTACATAGATCGCTACATCTGCGGGGGTGGTCCCGCCTGACGGAAGATTGAACAGCACGTTCGGATTGGTCCCGGTTACGGTCGGCGGCGTTGCCGCATGGAACGTGACCGATTCCAGCGCAGGGCAGTTGCCGAGCGCAATATCCCCCACCGCCGCCAAATTTTCGGACAGGAAAACCACTTCACGCAATCCGTCATTGGCGTACAGAGCTGCTCGGCCGACCGTGGTGACGGTGGACGGGAACACGATGCGTTCGAGGCCGTTGCCGGCGGCATTGCCCTGGCTGGTAGCGCGGAACGCATAGGCACTGATTTCCGCAATCCCCTCCTCGATGACGATCTCTGCCAGGGCGGTGCGCGCCAGGAACACGTATTCGCCGAGGAAGCGCAGGGTGGAAGGAAGGGTGATCGTCGTCAGGCTGTTCGGAGTATTGTCCCGCAGATTGAACGCATTGTTTTCGATGCGTTCAACGCTGCCGAGATCGACCGATGTCAACCCCGAACAGTATTGGAACGCCCCGTTGCCGAGGGTTTTGACGCTGCCCGGCAGCTCCAGCGCGGAAATCCCGGTACAGCCGCTGAATGCGTTGGCGCCGATGACTTCGATCCCGTCGGGGATCACAAGGACGCGGACACCCGTCTGATCGCTGAATCCGCTTGCGGCGATCTGCGTGACGGGCAGGTCCTCATAGGTACCCGGAATGGTGAGGATCGCGGGCAGAGACGCCCCCTCTGCGGCAGCCACCGCATAGCCGACGGGCTGTTCGTCTTCCCCGAGCAGGGCCGTAAAGCGGAACAGACCTTCGGAAAGGCTTGCGCCCTCTGCGACCACGAAGTTTGCGCGCGCCTGTGTCATGGCGA
>CALVHP010000165.1 GCA_944328405.1 uncultured Clostridia bacterium | reverse complement strand
CATCTCTTTCAAAACTTTTTTCGTGAACAGATTCAGGAGGTTTTATGTCCAAGATCTTGCTGCACGGCACCGAAGCCATCTGCGAAGGCGCGATCCGCAACGGCTGCCGCGCCTTCTTCGGCTATCCCATCACGCCGCAGAACGAAGTTCCCGAATATATGTCCGTACAGATGCCGCGCATCGGCGGCACCTTCGTGCAGGCCGAATCGGAAGTGGCGGCCATCAACATGGTGTACGGCGCGGCGGGCGCGGGCGTCCGCGCGATGACCAGCTCGTCCAGCCCCGGCGTCAGCCTCAAGCAGGAGGGGATCTCGTACATCGCCTGCGCGCGCATCCCGTGCGTGATCGTCAACATCATGCGCGCCGGCCCCGGGCTGGGCGGCATCCTTCCCGCCCAGGGAGACTATTTTCAGGCCACCAAGGGCGGCGGCCACGGCGACTATCACCTCATCGTGCTGGCGCCCTCTTCCGTGCAGGAAGCCTGCGACTTTACATACCGCGCCTTCGACCTGTCCGATCAATACCGCGTGCCCGCGATGATCCTCGCCGACGGCATGATCGGCCAGCTCATGGAGCCGGTCGAACTCCCGCCCATGCGCGATTTGAAAGACATCCCCGAAAAGCCCTGGGCGACCAGCGGCCACTACGGCAAGGACCGCCGCGTGCTCAATTCGCTGCTCATCCAGCCCGAAGTTCTGGAACCGCACGTGAACGAATTGCAGCGCACGTACGACGAAATTCAGGCCAAAGAATGCCGCGCCGAGACCCTGCTCACCGAAGACGCCGAAATCGTGCTCACCGCCTACGGCACCGTGGCGCGCATCTGCAAGAGCGCGGCGCTCGCCCTGCGCCGGCAGGGCGTCAAGGCGGGCTGGATCCGTCCCGTCACCCTCTTCCCGTTCCCGTCGCAGACCTATGCGGACGTGGCCGCGCAGGAGAGCGTGAAGGCGTTTTTAGACGTCGAGCTTTCCCTCGGCCAGATGGTCGAAGACGTGCGCCTTTCCGTCGGCGGCAGAAAGCCCGTCGCGTTCTACGGCCGCACGGGCGGCAACGTTCCCGACGAAAAGGAGATCATCGAGGCGGCGCTGCGCGCATTGGAGGCGAAGGCATGAAAGTATTTGAAAAGACAAAAATGCTGACCGACGCGCCCATGCACTATTGCCCGGGCTGCACCCACGGCATCGTGCACAGGATCGTCGCCGAGAGCGTCGAAGAGCTCGGCCTGCAGGAAAAATGCATCGGCGTCGCGCCGGTGGGCTGCGCGGTGTTCGCGTACGATTACTTCAACTGCGACATGCAGGAAGCGGCGCACGGCCGCGCCCCCGCGGTGGCCACGGGTATCAAGCGCTGCCTGCCCGACCGCACCGTGTTTGTCTACCAGGGCGACGGCGACCTCGCCTCCATCGGCATGGCCGAAACGGTGCACGCGGCGGCGCGCGGCGAGCACATCACCATCATCTTCATCAACAACAGCATCTACGGCATGACGGGCGGGCAGATGGCGCCGACCACCCTCATCGGGCAGAAGGCCACCACCTGCCAGAGCGGCCGCGACCCCGCCGTCAACGGCTACCCCATCCGCGTCTGCGAACTGCTGGCCACGCTGGACGCGCCGTATTACATCGAGCGCGTCTCCACGCAGGACGTCAAGCACGTCCTCGCGGCCAAAAAGGCCATCAAAAAGGCGCTGCAATTCCAGGCGGAGGGCAGGGGATACACCTTTGTCGAGGTGCTCGTATCCTGCCCGACCAACTGGCACATGTCGCCCGTCGAGGCGCTGCGTTTCATGGGCGAGGAATGCACCAAAACCTTCCCGCTCGGCGTGTTCAGAGATAAATCGGAGGGGAAAGTATGATCCGCATTCTTTTGGCAGGCCAGGGCGGCCAGGGCGTGCTCAGCGCGGGGCGCTTCCTTGCGGAGAGCGGCCTGCACGAGGGGAAAGAAGTTTCGTACCTGCCCGCTTACGGGCCGGAGATGCGCGGCGGCACCGCCAACTGCTCGGTCATCATTTCCGACGAGGAGATCGCCTCGCCGCTGTGCAACGAGCCGGACGTTCTCATCGCGCTCAACGCGCCCAGCTTCCATAAATTTGCCCCGCGCGTCAAAAGCGGCGGCATCATCATCGTGAACGGCTCCCTTTCCGACAGCTTTGCCGGCCGCAGCGACGTGCGCGTGTTCGACGTCCCCGTCAACGACCTCGCCCTCGATGCGGGCGATCTGCGCTCGGCCAACATGGTCGCGCTGGGCGTGCTGGTCGGCGCCACGCACCTCGTGCGCGAAAAGAGCATCGTCAACTGCCTCAACGAAAAATTTGTGGGCAAGCCGCACGTGCTCGACTGCAACCGCAGCGCTTTCGAAGCCGGGCTCGCCGTCGCCGGAGAGCAGGGCTGAGTTGTAACGGTTTTCGATACAGAAAAGTCTCCGGGCGGAAAGCCGCTGTAATGTTTTGAATAACAACAAATGACCGTGCCGCCGCAGGGCGGCGCAAAAGAGGCGGGCATTGCCCGCCTCTTTTGTTGTGCGGGCTTTCCCGCGGGAAACGGCAGGCAGTCCCTTTCTCTTTTAAGGAAAGGGACTGCCTGCCTACATTTTTTGCGTTCGGCCACCCGGAGCTCGCCGTTTTGCGGGCGGCTCCGCGCGGGATAACGAGGCATTTGCGCGCCGCGAAAACCCGGCCGCGGACGAAGCCGGCGGGGCGTGCCGCTCAGGATCTCCCGGCAGAGCAAACGGAAAAGGATGCCGAAGCAGCCTTCCCGAAAACGTCTCCGGGCAAGCGAATCGCAACGTCGGCAGGGGCGGGAGACCTTCCGGCGTTCGCGCCGTCCGCGGCGTGTCCGCCCGTCGGCGTGTCCGCCCGTCGGCGCGTCCGTCCGTCGGCGCGTTCGTCCGGCAGACTGCGGGGCAGGGGGGCCGAACAAAGCCCGCGGCGCAAGTTCAGCGCCGCGGGCGGTCAATGTCACAAAAAGTATTCAGTTGTAAGGAACTATCCAAAGACCGTTTTGTTCACCAATCCATAATCGGCGCAGACGCTT
>CALVHP010000164.1 GCA_944328405.1 uncultured Clostridia bacterium | reverse complement strand
GCTTCACCTATTCCATCTCGTACGGCATCGCGGCAGGCTTCATCTCGTACACGCTCATCAAGCTGTGCACCGGCAAGGTCAAGGAGATCAGCCCCGTCACCGCCATTCTGGCGTGCGTGTTCCTGTTTACCTTCCTGTTCACGCACTGAGCGGCCGTTCCGGCTGCCGCCCGCTCTGCGGGCCGGAAAACTGCACTGTGCCGCCGCGGCCCCGCCGCGGCGGTTTTTGCATGCGCGCATAACCGCGCGATCGCCGCCTGCGCTTCCTGAACGGGATCTTTCCTTCCCCCGCGGGGGAAGGTGGCAGGCGCGCCTGCGCGCCTGACGGATGAGGGGAAAAACCCGTTCCGTTTGCCCGCTTGTTTCAGAACTGCTGCGCCCCTCATCAGTCACCTTCGGTGACAGCTTCCCCCCAAGGGGAAGCCTTTTTTTCGGCTCTTCGGCTCAGCCCCTTTGCGGGGGCCGGATACAAAAAGGGCGCCCGCCGCGGCTGTTTGCCGCGGCGGGCGCTGTTGCTGGGTCAGTCGTCGACCAACCCCAATAAATAGTCTGTCGTCACTTCAAAAAATCGGGCGATCCGTTCCAGCGTGTCAAAATCGGGCTGTCGGAATCCGGTTTCCCAACTGCTGATGCTTCTTTGACTGACGCCCAGATTTTTCGCAAGTTCCGATTGCGAAAGCTGGCGCTCCAATCTCAGTTGTTTCAAACGCTCTTTGAAGAAAGTCATGTACAAAGTTTAGCACATAGAGAGCTAAAAAACTTGACTTAGCTCAGTTAGAGCTATATAATTGTGACAAGACCATGCAGGAGCGAAACCGATGGAAGAAGAAAAGGGCGGGAAGAGCAAAAAGTGTGTGTACTGCAATTTATACGAGGGATATTACGTAAAGGGGCCGCGGCGCTTCGAGCGCGCCGACCGCGGGTACTGTTACAGGCTCGGCAAGGTCGTAAGCAACGGGGACGGGTGCGAAAGCTGGAAATCGGGCGGGCGGCGGTATTACAGCCGCAAACTGATCGCGGCGCGTGCGCTGAACGAGATCTTGGAGAATTTGTCCGCGATCCGGCAGATTTTGGAAGAAGAGCAGGAAGAAAAGGAGCGGACGGAATGAAGGGCAAAACGGCTTCGCGTGCGTGCAAAAACTGCCGCTACAGTTGGGATTTTTACGGTGAATTTGCCTTTCGGTTCAAAAAACACCGGATGGGGTACTGCATCCGGCGTCAGGCGGCGGTCCTGCGGGAGGACGTGTGCGAGCAGTACGGGCGGCGAAAGCCCGCGCCCGTACCGGCCGTGACGGCGGCGCGCATCGATGAGGCGATCGAAGACGTGCGCGCCCTGGTACGCATTTTCAGCTCCCCCGACTGAAACGTGCAGGGCAAAACGTTCCGCAAACAAAAAAACCGCCCGTTCGGGGCGGTTCGGGCAAAGAGCCGAAAACGTCCCCGCCGCGCATGCGCGGCGGGGACGTCGTTCACAATGCCGGAAGGCGCCGGCGTTCAGCCGTCGATCAGTTTCAGGCCGTTTTCCTGCCATTCGTAGGTAAATTCATGGGCAGAATAGGTCGTAATGTCCGAAAAATCGGTGACCGAGCTGGAAAGCACGATGTAGGCGGTGCAGGTGCCTTCGCCCTGCGGAAGAACGTCGGAAAGGGTTCCGGCAACGATCTCCGCCGCGTCGCCCGAAAAACGGGTCCCGCTCACCGTGCGGCCTTCCAGGTCGGCCTTCGTGAACGAAAAGATGGTGTGCAGGGTCACGCTGCTTTCAAACGTCGGGTCGGCGTCGCAGAACGAAATGTAGTAGTTATCCGCCAACACCGCTTCGCTCTCGTGCCCGTAATGGACGGTAAAGATCTTTTCGTTGTCGTTCCAGGTATCGCCGTACTGCAGCCGGACGGATACGCCGTCGTTTTCGATCATTCCGTTGCCGATGGAGATCGTCAGGTCGTTCGAGGCGCAGCCGGCAAAGAGTGCCAGCGAAAGCAGCGCGCACAGCAAAACAGGTACAATTTTTTTCATGATATTCTCCTCCTGATGGAAAAATTATAGCACAGGCCGCATGCATTGTCAATGTACGGCATAAAAAAGGCCGCCCGAGAGGGGCAGCATTTTTTTTAAGGGCGTAAAAAGGCGCTTGGCAGGGGTTATTCCTTTTCGGCCTTCTTTTTTCGGTACACATAAAAATAGTCGAACGCGGCCATGGCGATATACGAAAAGGCCAACAGGATGATCCCGCAGAACCACCAGGTCAAAATTGTGTCGGGGAGGGGAAGAGACTTCGGAATTTTTTTAGGAGACGGCGTGCGGGGCGGCCTTGCTTGCCGTTTACAGCCGCGCGGCAAAAAAATCTGAAAATTTTTTTGCAAAACGATACAAAAACGATTGAAAAATTTTTTATTTTTCTATATACTATTAAGGCATTCAAACTTCGGGGATGTAGCTCACCCGGTAGAGCGATACGTTCGCAACGTATAGGTAGTCAGTTCGAGTCTGATCATCTCCACCACGAAAAAACACGGTACATTTGTGCCGTGTTTTTTCGTGGTGGAGGGATGAAGAGCCGAGCCGGCGAGGGCTTTGCCCTCGGCTGTTCGCGCGAGCGGAGCGACGCCCGGCCGAGGGGGCCCCGCTTGCGGGGTTTCGGC
>CALVHP010000163.1 GCA_944328405.1 uncultured Clostridia bacterium | reverse complement strand
GTTTGCCGCGCCTTTTTCATGCGGCAGAAAGGACGTAGGTGCCGCATCGTCCCGGCGGGCGGCGGAGAATTTGCGGAAGAAGGGCGGTTTTTTGTCTAATCGGGGCAGTCGCCGCATATAAGTAGGGTAGTACAAGCTGCTGCCGGGGCATGGCGCGCCGCGGCGACGGGAGGGGTATGGAGATCTGGAAGGCGGCGGTGCTCGGCGCGGTGCAGGGGCTGACTGAATTTCTGCCCGTATCTTCGAGCGGGCACCTGATTTTGCTGGGCTGTCTGCTCGGCGCGGGCGGGGGAATGTTTTTTGACGTGATGCTACACGGCGGTACGCTCATCGCCGTGGTTCTGGCCTATGCGCCGCGGCTGGCGCGGCTGTGGAAGAGCGGGCGCAAAACGTTGCTGTATCTGCTGTGGGGGACCGTCCCCGCGGCGCTCGCGGGCGCGTTTTTGGGCGATTTCGTCGACGAGGTGTTTTTCGGGGGCGAATTTTTGTGGGCGGCGTTTTTGCTGACGGCGCTGTTGCTGCTGCTTGCCGAGCTGCGCCTGCGGCAGAATCGGCCGCCCCGCCCCCTCGGCGCGCGGAGTTCCTTCGCCGTCGGGGCGGCGCAGGCGCTGGCCTTGGTTCCGGGGCTGTCGCGCAGCGGCGCCACGCTGTCTGCGGGCGTGTTTGCGGGGCTTTCGCGCGAAGACGCGGCCGATTTTTCCTTTCTTCTGAGCATCCCGATCATCGCGGGCGCGATGTTCGTGCAGCTTGTTCATGCGCCCGTCGCGGCAGAGGCTGTGTCCTGGCAGGCGCTCGCCGTCGGCGGGCTGTGCGCCCTCGCCTTCGGGTTCGCCTCCGTGCGGCTCATGCTGCGCGCCGTGCGGCGGGCGGCGCTCTGGCCCTTTGCGGCGTATCTGTTCGCGCTCTCCGCCGTGCTCGTGTGCCTGCGCTTCGCCGCGCCTGTATGAAAGCCGGTTTCTTCGATGCATAAAGCGCCGCGGTCTGCGCATACTGAAGGCATCAAAACAGGAGGTACGATCGATGATGCGATTGAACTGCGGCGATACCGCGCCCCGGACGGCGAACTACAAAGTTGTCAGCCCGGAAGGCGACATTGTCGGCAATGTTTACATGAACGAAGGCGATACCCTTCCGCCCACGGACATTTCCGGCTGCCATTACGAACTCGACTGACCGAAGAAAAACGCGGCGTCTGCCGCACAAAAAAGGACGCCCTTCCGCAGCCTGCGGAAGGGCGTCGCTTGTCTTATCTTTGGTTGGGAAGGGGCCGGCGAGCCTGGCCCGTCACAGCGGCTTGCCGCAGCCGTCGCAGAATTTGGCGTCGGCGGAAACCTCGTTTCCGCAGGCGGGGCAGACCCTGCGCAGCGGTGCGCCGCATTCTTTGCAGAACTTTGCGTCGCGGTCGTTGGCGGCGCCGCATCGGGGGCATGGCACGCCTTCGGCAAATCCCTGCCGGGCGGCGGAAGCCATGTCCGATACGCCGGGGCGGATCTCGCGGGCGGCCTCGTTGAAGATGGGCGTGGCTTCATTTTTTACATACCGTGCGATCTCTTTGCGGAACCCGAACAGCAGCAGGGCAACGCCGATCGCGAGCATGGGAAAGCCGACAAAGGCGCACCAGAACAGCTTCGGGGGGTCGCCCGAGCCGAAGGAGGAAAAGAAATCCGCCAGCCCCGTAACGGCCAGCGCCAGGCCGCCGACGGCGACGACGGCGCCCACGATCTTGAGGACGCGTTTCGTGCGTTGGTGTTTTTGCTGTTGTTCGTTCATGTGCATTCCCTCCTGAACATGGAATCAGCTGTATTCAGCGGATGCGGATCGTCGTGCACCGCACGTTCCCGGCGAGGATCTCGCGGAGGGAATATTTCCCGTTGGCGATCAGCACGCGCGTGCCCTGGGCGGCGGCCTCTTTGACGTATTCCAGTTTGGCCTTTGCGCCGTTCGCGCCCTTGCGCGAGGCGCCCTCGCAATATTTTTTGTACGATTCGATGTTGTCGACCAGTTCGTAAGCGTCCTTGCCGGAGATCTCTTCGATGAGGGTGGAAGGATCGGCCGGGTCGGTATAGATGCCGTCGACGCTGGTCAGGATGAGCAGCGTTTCCGCCTTCACGAGGCAGGCCACGAGAGAGGCGGTCTCGTCGTTGTCGTAGCACTCGTGCACGTCGGCCTGCGATTTCGCCAGCGCCGCGATCTCGAGGCGGCGGTTTTCCGATTCGGAGACGGCGTCGTTGTAGTTGATGATGGGGATGGCGTTCTGCGCCTTGCAGCGCAGCAGCAGCTTTTTCAGGATCTCGCGCTTGACGGGGTCGTTGAAGTGGTGGTGCTCGACGAGGATCTGCCGCACCGAATAATTGCTGTCCACAAACTGGCGGTACGTCTGCATCAGGATCGCCTGACCCTGCGCGCTGTAATCCGCTTTCGATTCTTCGGTATCGGGCAGTTCGTGCCCCGCGCGCATCATGTAATCGAGGCGGCCGATCTCGGTCGCGCCGCTCGTCACCCAGATGTACCCGGGCCGCAGTTCGCGCGAAAGCCGCGCCACGCGCGTGTAATCGATCATGTTGTCCTGTTTGTCGATGAGCGCCATCGAACCAATCTTGCCCACCAGTTCCACGTCAAATTTCATAAGTGCCGTACTTTTGCGCATAACCGCGCCGTTTATTCCGCATACTGAGGGCATGCCGCCCTGTGCAATGCCATTATACCATGGGGCGGAAAAAAATGCAACAGATTGGCAAAACCAGAACGATGAACAGAACCCGTCTCTCTTTCCGCTTCCTTTTGCGCCTTCTCGCGGTCGCCGCGCTGGCGGGCGCCTGCCTTATGCTGACCGCCTGCGACGTGCAGTCGCTCTCCTCGCTGCGCTCCTTTTCCAAGCCCTGGCAGGGTGCCTACGAATGCGTCTATGCCCGCTGCTGCGGGGCCGACCTGCTCGAAAATTACCGCGAAGTCGTGCTCACGCTGGAAGAGGGCGGGCGCTTTACCGTCGAAGCGCGGCCGAAAGAGGGGGAACCTTCGCGCGCCGAGGGCCGCTACGAATACGACGAATCCGCCGGCACGCTGACCTTTTATGCCCGCTACCGCGGAAAGCGGTACAGCCAGAGCTGCGCGCTGGAAAACGGCTCGTTCCTGCTCTCGCGGCGCCTCGCCGGCCTGGATATCGCGGCAAAATTTCAGATGCGCGTCTGAACGGAGGGCGCCGGCCGAAGATGCGCCGTTTGCGGCGGCAGCGGTTTGCGCGCCGCTTGACAGCCTCTTTCCGCGTGTGATAAAATGCCGGAGGAGAAGAATATGCGGACGATATTTCTCAAACTGTTCGGCCAGCAGCTTGCGGGCGTCGGTATCTTTTATCTGACGCTTTTTTTTGCGGGATTGCTGCCGCCGGCCGCGAACATCGCGCTGACCGCCGTGTTGGGCGTGGGCGGGATGGCCGGTTACATACTCTGCAACCATAAAAACGTTTTGGACGGGCTGTGGCTCTTTCCCTTCGTGTTTGCCGCGGCGGCGGGGTTCGGCGCGGGCATCTATTTCTGCATGGTCGGCAGCGCGTATTTTGAAAACGCGCTCTGGCTTGTTCCGGCGGCGGCCGTCGCGCTGCTCGAATGCGTCGTCTCTCTGCCCGCGGCGGAGGGACGGGCCAAGGCGGTGCAAAACGCTGCCGGCACGCTCGTGCCCTGCGCGGCGCTCGCGATCTCGGTGTGGTGCTTCTGCAACCGGAACGCCGAATTCGCCGTCTTCTGGCGGGAAGGGGCGTTCCTGTTCCTCTTTCTTTTCGCGCTGCTGTTGGGACAGGTGGCGTACCTGTGGCTGGGCGGCGACGTGCGGCACAAGATGAACCTCGCCTTCTGCGCGGCGTTCTTCGTCGTCCTGTTCGTCGTGCTCCTGGTCCTCACCGAAGGGGACGTGGGCGACGCCGCGGGCGACCTGATCGGCGGCGCCGTCGGCGATACGGACGGCTCGCCCCGCCGCAAGCGGCGCGCCGGCAGACAGCCGCCGCAAAAGTAACCGCTGCATACGGCCGGCTCCGCGGCCATGACCCGAAAGAGGAACGGCGCGCCCGGCGGGCGCGCCGCTTTTGCGCGCAAGGCGCCCGTCGGATACGGACGGGCGTGCCCGCCCCAAACGGTGCGGCGCTCGCCGGTCTTTGCGATCGTGCTCGCGCTGGCCGACCTGGCCGCCTTTTATTCCTTCTTTCTCTCGCGCAAACTGCGCGCGCATCCGGCGGCGAAAGTGATCTTTGTTGCGGCGGCCGCGTGGCTCATCGTCTGCAACGTCGTGAGCCTGATCGATCCGGATTCGGCCGCCTACGATGCGATCGCGGCGGTCCTGAATTTTCTGTGCCTGCTGAGCTTCTTTTTCATCTTTGAAAAGAGCGCTTACGCGCAGTCGCTCGGGCTGAACGTGGCGGCCTGGGTGGCGTTTTTGCTGCACATGATC
>CALVHP010000162.1 GCA_944328405.1 uncultured Clostridia bacterium | reverse complement strand
CGGATATAAACGCTTTCTTTACAAAATTTTGGCACAAATTTTGCCTTCCGGCTCTACAATGGCCGCAAAAAAGCAGAAGGGAGCAGATTCTATGGAATATGTACTTCGCACCTACGGCCTGACCAAGCGGTACGGCCGCGCGGCCGCCGCCGACGGCGTTTCGATGAACGTGCGCCGCGGCGACATCTACGGGTTTGTCGGGCGCAACGGCGCCGGCAAAACGACGGTCATGCGCCTCGTGTGCGGCCTCGTGAACAAGAGCGGCGGCGGGTACGAGCTGTTCGGCCGCGGAGACGACTCTGCCGGCATCGACGCGGCCCGCCGGCGCGTCGGGGCGATCATCGAAACGCCCTCCGTCTTTCCCGAATTCACCGCCGCCGAAAACCTGCGCGAACAGTGCCTCGTGCTGGGCGCGGACGAAAAAGTCATCCCGTCGCTGCTCGAATACGTGGGGCTTTCGGATACGGGCAAAAAGAAGGCTCGCAACTTTTCGCTCGGCATGCGCCAGCGGCTCGGCATCGCCGCGGCGCTCGTGGGCGGGCCGGACTTCCTCGTGCTGGACGAGCCGATCAACGGCCTCGACCCGCAGGGCATCGTCGAAGTGCGCGAGCTCCTGCTCCGCCTCAACCGCGAAAAGAGCATCACCATCCTCATCTCCAGCCACATCCTCGGCGAGCTTTCCAAGCTGGCGACCCGCTACGGCTTCATCGACCGCGGCCGGCTCGTGCAGGAGATCGCCGCGGCCGATCTCGAAAACGCCTGCCGCAAGAGCGTGCGCATCACCGTCAGCGATACCGAGCCGCTGCCGTACATCCTCGAACGGGGGATGGGGATCACCGATTTTTCCGTCCTCTCTTCGACGGAAGCCGACCTCTTCGAAGAGGTGAAGATCGGGCCTCTCGCGCTCGCGCTGCACGCGGCGGGCGTCGAACTTCTGCGCGTGCACGAAAAGGACGAAGACCTCGAGGGCTACTTCATCAACCTGGTGGGAGGGGAACGCTGATGGGCAAACTTCTCCGCGCCGACCTGTTCCGCGCCTTCCGCTGCAAAATTTTCTATATCCTGCTCGCCCTCAACGCGGTCGTCGCCGTCTTTGCCGTCGGAAACCAGATCCCCTGGGCGGCCGTCGACCCGAACGTGAACGCCTTTTCGGTCCTGCTCGAAGGCTTCGGGGGCGGCGTCGCCTTCCTCGGCATCCTCAACGCCGTGCTCGTCTCCGTCTTTGTGGGGCATGAATACGGCTGCGGCGCGCTGCGCAACAAGGTCATGACGGGCGGCGGCCGCACAAGGATCTATCTGTCCAAACTCATCGTCTGCTGCGCGATGTGCGCCGCCGTATACGCCGCCTATCACCTGGTCAACTTTCTCCTCGGCAGCGCGGTGTTTGGCTGGCAGGGCGTTTCCTTTTCCGAGGTGATCCTCGCGTTCACGGCTGGGCTGTGTATGTCGCTCGCTTCCTGCGCCATCCTCACCGGCGTCTCGATGCTTTCCAAAAATATAGTGGTCTCGCTGCTGGTCGGCGTTTTGGGGACCATCGTCGTGCTCGTTTGCGTGATGTGGCTGCTCGGCGAACTGCAGGGTTCGTATGTGCAGGACCCGCTCGATCCCGAAGACGCGATCCTGGTTCCCTGCAATTGGCCAGCCTGGCTGCAGACCGCCGTGCGCTGGCTGCTGCGGCTGATCCCGACGGGCCAGTCCGTCCTGCTCGCGGGCGGTACGCTGGCGGCGGGGGAATACGGTGCGCTGATCGCGCTTTCCTGCGCGTGGCTCGCGCTGTCCGCCGTGCTCGGACCGCTGCTCTTCCGCAGGATCGATCTGAAATAAAAAACAAAGAAACAGACGGCGGCGGAAAACTCTTTCCGCCCCGTTTTTGTGGGGAGGAACTATGCAGACCGTTCTCTGGTGCCTCGTTGCGGCGCTCGCGATCGCCGTGCTCGCGCTCGTCTGTAAGATCGTCTTTCTGCGCGTCTCGTTCCGGCAGATCTGCGAGCAGGCCGAAGAAAAGCTGCGCGGCGCGTCCAACGTGCCCGTCGCGCCCGACTCCGCCGACCGCGAAGTGCGCCGCCTTGCGGCCCTTCTGACGCGCACCCTCGACGAGACGATCGCCCTCGGCAGGGTGTACCGCGAAGGCGATGCCGAGATCCGCCGCGCCATCGCCAACGTGTCGCACGATCTGCGCACCCCGCTCACTTCGGCGGCGGGGTATGCGGGCATGCTCGCCAAAAGCGGCCTGTCCGAAAAGCAGGCGGAATACCTCGCCGTCATCGAAGGGCGGCTCGCGGCGATGAAGCGGCTGACCGAAGAGCTTCTGGCCTATTCCGTGGCCGCCTCCGACGAGGCCGAACTCGCCCTGGAAGAGGTCGACCTGGGCGTCGCGCTCGAAGATTCGCTGACGCAGTTTTACGCCGCGTTCGAAGAGCGCGGCATCCTCCCTTCGATCTCGCTCCCCGCCGGAAAAGTCGTGCGCCCCGCCGACAAAGACGCGCTCGCCCGCGTATTCGGCAACATCCTCTCCAACGCCGTGCGCTATTCGGACGGCGACTTTTGCGTCACGCTGCGCGAAGACGGCGAGGTCGTGTTTGAAAACGCCGCCTCCGCGCTCGACGGCGTGAGCGCCGGCCGCCTGTTCGACCGCTTTTTCACCGTCGAAAACGCGCGCGGCGGCACGGGGCTGGGGCTTTCCATCGCCAAACTTCTCACCGAGCGCATGGGCGGCAGCATCGGCGCGGCCTGGTCCGACGGGCGGCTGCGCATCACGCTCCGCCTCTGAACGTCCGCCCCGGCTCCGAAACCCGTCCGGCGCGGCGTTCTTTTTTCCGAACGCTTTTCCGCCGCGCGGGCCTCGGCGCCCGGCGCGGTTTTTCACGCCGATTTCGTTTTGCAAAGGGTTGAAAATCTTCCGCGCCTGTGGTATAATGCAAACAAAAAAACGGAGCGTATCGCTATGGCAAGAATGATCCTCAACGAAACCAGTTATTTCGGCGCGGGCTGCCGCAAAGAAGTGGTGGCCGAACTGCGCCGCCGCAACATGAAAAAGGCCTTCGTCGTCACCGACAAAGACCTCGTCAAATTCGGCGTTTCCAAACTCGTCACCGACGTGCTGGACGGCGCCGGGGTCGCCTACGACGTGTTCGACGACGTCAAGGCCAATCCCACCATCGCCAACGTGCGGCACGGCCTGGCAGCCTTTCAGGCGAGCGGGGCAGACGTGATCATCGCCATCGGCGGCGGATCGGTCATGGATACGGCCAAGGCCGTCGGTATCATCGCCGAAAACCCCGAATTTGCGGACGTGAAGTCGCTCGAAGGCACGGCCGATACCAAGAACAAGAGCTTCCCGATCATCGCCTTTGCGACCACGTCGGGCACGGCGGCGGAGGTGACCATCAACTACGTCATCACCGACGAAGAGGCCGGCCGCAAGCTCGTGTGCGTCGCCCCCAACGACATCCCGATCGTCGCCTTCAACGACGCGGAGATGCTCATGAGCATGCCCAAGGGCCTGACCGCCGCGACGGGTATGGACGCGCTCACGCACGCCATCGAGGCGTACATCACCCCGGGCGCCACGCCCGTTTCGGACATGATGACCTGGAACAGCATTAAATTCATCGCCGAAAACCTCGAAACGGCGGTCAAAGACGGCTCGAACGCCGCCGCCCGCGAGGGCATGGCTTACGGCTCGTACGTCGCGGGCATGGCGTTTTCCAACGTCGGGCTGGGCATCGTCCACTCGATGGCGCACCCGCTCGGCGCGCGCTACGACATCGCGCACGGCGTCGCCAACGCGCTGCTGCTGCCGTACGTCATGGAATACAACAAGCCCGCCGCTCTCAAAAAATTCGGCGACATCGCCCGCGCCATGGGCGTGGATGTGAAGGGGATGAGCGACGAAGAGGCCGCCGACGCCGCCATCGAAGCGGTGCGCAAGCTCTCCAAAGCCATCGGCATCCCGCAGAAGCTGCGCGAGCTCGGCATCCGGGAAGAGCAGCTCAAACAGCTCTCCGAAGACGCCTTTATCGATCCCTGCACGGGCGGGAACCCCCGCAAAACGTCCCCCGCGGAGATCCTCGAAATTTACAAAAAGGCGCTGTGACCGCCGCGCGCAGGCGCGTGCCGCGGTTACGGTGGCGACCAATCGTATATTCGTCCGGAGCCCCGGGCAGACCGCCGGCGTCTGCCCGGGGTTTTGTTTGTGGCGCCGGCCCGGGATTTTTGAAAGGGAAAGACCGCCCGTTTTTTGCCGAAAGAAAGGGGCGCGGCTGCGGCCGGAGCTGCCGCGCGCTCTTGAAAAGCGCGTCCTCCGCGATGTTTTGCGGGGAAACCGGGCTTATTTTTTAATTTTTCTTGCGTTTTCGGCGCATTACGATTATAATAAAACCAAATAAACGCCGTTGCGTGGCCGAGGCTTAGGATGTCTGAATTTTGGCATAAAAAACAAGAAATACCGGCAGAGGTCCGCGAAGCGATCGGGGGGATGGTCGCGGGGGAACCCGTGGCGCGGTTCGCGGTCGGGCAGGGGGAAGAACTTCGCCTTCTGAAAACGGACGCCAAGACGTTCGGGCGCGTCTTCGCTCTCAATCGGGAATACCTGTATCGGGGAGATTATACGGCCCCGGTGGAGGAAAACGATTATATCGACAGCGACAATTATCTGACCGAGGACGGGCTGGAAGGGTTTGCGATCACGGAAAACGGTTGGCTGATTTCCCTGTTTTCCAATCGGCCCGGCCGCGGTTTTTCCCGCCGGATCCGCCCGTTTGTGCTGGAAAAAGCCAACAAACTTGTCTGTATTTTGACGACGGATTACGAAGACTGCCATCTTGCCCGAATGTATCGCAGGGAGTACGGCTTTGAAGCGTTTGCCGAAACGGTGAACGATGAACAGGTCATGCGCCGTTATTACGGGGACGCGTTCGTGGACGAATTTGTCCGCAACAACGGGATCCCGCATCATATTTTCATGGTGCGGACGAGCCGTCCGATCGGGCAGGTGAAAAAGTTCGAAGACTATTTTGCGGCGTACGAATATGTAAATCGGGAAATTCCAAACGGGGAGAGGTAAGAAAAATGGATCTGTTTTTGAGTTATCGCCGCGATTCGGGCCTGGAAATCGCGCGCAATATCAAACTCGCGCTGGACAAACTGCGGTACAGCTCGTTTTTCGATCTGACCTCCGTCCGCGAGGGCGTATTCAATGAACAGCTGCTGAAAAATATCCGCAATTCGGACAATTTTGTCGTCGTGCTGACGCCCGGGTCGCTCGATCGGTGCGTCAATCCGGACGATTGGGTGCGCAAAGAGATCAATGAAGCGATCCGGCTCGGTAAAAATATCATCCCCGTCATCTGCGACGGGTTCCGGTGCCCGCCGGAGCTGCCGCAGGAGATCAGAGATATCGTCAATTATCAGGGCGTAAAATACAGCGGCTACAACTTTGACGATATGATCGAAAACATCATCAAGTATTTGCGTGACAGCGAAAATAAGGCGCTGCGCACCTCCAAAAAGCGAAATATCGTCAATACGTATTACCGCAGTTTCGGGATGCCGGAAGAGGAGCGGGAACGCATCCGCCTGGACGCAAAGGTCTGCAAAGGGGTCGAGGACAAAATTTTTGACCGCCTGCTGGCAGGGAAGGAGAATGTCGTCGTATTCGACCCCGCCATTTATGAGATCGGGTCCGCCATGGAAAAATACGACCGCCCGGAGATCTCGTGTGTTTTCGGATGCCTGAGCACGCAGAAAGCCGTCGACGAGGCGAACGCGGCGTATTCCGGCTACCGCGGAAAGAAATGCAGGTTTTATTGCGGGGATATGTCGGACGGAACGTTTATCGACCTGGTGGACGAAATTTTGTCGGACAACCAGATCAACGCGTTCGATTTCGTCAACCTGACGATGATCCTGCGCGATCTGAACGACCCGATCAAAAAATTGCAGGGCCTGGCGGACCGGATCAACCGGGGCGGCTCGATTTTTGTGCGCGAACTCGACCACGGCATGGCGTGCGCTTATCCGGACGAAGACGGGTACTTCCGTCACCTCATCGACCTTCTCCGCATCGACCGGTTCGCGGGCGATTTTGAAGCGGGAAGGAAGGTTTACTATTACCTCAAGGAAGCGGATCTGGAGGATGTCCATGCGGTCAATTCCATGATCACGACCGAGGGGATGGGCCGGCGGGAGCGGGAGATGCTCTTTGAAGTGCTCTTTTCCTATCTTCCCAAGGAATTTTCGGTTTTGGCGCAGGAAGACAGCGGGAACAGCGAGTACAAAGACGCCGTCGAATGGCTGGAAGAAAATTATGCGAAGGTCCGTCGGGAGTTCAAAAAAGAAGACTTTTTCTATCGCTCCGGGTTTATGTTTTTCTATGCCTTGATAGGCTGAAGGCTTGCGCGGCCGCAAATGCACGGCGGCAGTCTCCGACGGGGCGGTGCGACCTATCCGTTCGCGGGTGCGGGCGGCGATGGCGGTTTCTGCGGCGCGGGCAGCCCGAAGGCCGCTTCGCGCCGCCGGTTGCGCGGCTTTTTCATCTTCTTGCGCCATCGCTTGGCAATTCGCTTGCCTTTTGGCGCGCAAACCGATAAAATAGTCGGTGAATCCACCGGCAAAGAGGAGCTATTATGGACACGATCAACGGGCAGATGGCGCAAAACTGCGTCAGTTACAGAGAATTCCCCGAACACGTGGGCGAGATCGTCTGCATGAAGGGTATGATCCACCGCATCCGCGAGATGACGGGGTTTGCCTTCGTCATCATCCGCACCGCGCGCGAGACGGTGCAGTGCGTCTATTCGCCCGATTTTTCAGATTATCGCATGGACGAGCGCGTCGTCGAGGGCTGCGCCGTCAAGCTCACGGGCAAGATCGTCAAAGACGAGACGCGCGAGGGCCGCTACGAGATGCAGATCCACGGCATCGAAGTGCTTTCCACCCCCGCGGAAATGATGCCCATCGTCATCAATAAAAAACAGCTTGACAACATTCCCATCGATCTCAACCTCAACCTGCGCCCCGTCACGTTGCGCAACCCCAAAGAGCGCGCCGTGTTCAAGATCCAGGAGGGGATCGCCCGCGGCTTCCGCGAATACCTCTTCGGGCAGGGCTTTACCGAGATCCGCACCCCCAAGATCTGCGCCCAGGGCGCGGAGGGCGGCGCGAACATCTTCAAGCTCGATTACTTCGGCAAGCAGGTATTCCTGGCGCAGAGCCCGCAGTTTTACAAGCAGATGCTCGTCCCCGTGTATGAACGCGTGTTTGAAGTCGGCCCGGTGTTCCGCGCCGAGCATCACGACACGTCGCGCCATCTCAACGAATACGTCAGCATGGACTTCGAGATGGGCTTCATCGACAGCTTTTACGACATCATGAACATGGAGACGGGCGCGCTCAAATACATCATGGCGCTGCTGAAAAAGGACTACGCCGAAGAGATCGCGCTGCTGAACGCGCAGCTGCCCGAGATCGGAGAGATTCCCGTCGTCAAGTTCATGGACGCGAAAGAGATCATCACCAAAAAATTCAAAAAGAAGATCACCGACTACCGCGACTTCGAGCCGGAAGAAGAGCAGCTTCTCGGCAAATGGGCGCAGAAAGAATTCGGCAGCGACTTCCTCTTTGTTACCCATTATCCTTCCGAAAAGCGCCCGTTCTACGCGATGGACGACCCGGCCGACCCCGAATACACGCTCAGCTTCGATCTGCTGTTCCGCGGCATCGAGATCACCACGGGCGGCCAGCGCATCCACGACTACAACGAACAGGTCGCCAAAATGCGCGCCCGCGGCATGAACCCCGACGATTTTGAAAGCTATCTCATGGCGCACAAGTACGGCATGCCGCCGCACGGCGGCCTCGGCCTCGGCCTCGAGCGCATCACGATGCACCTTCTCGGTTTCAAAAACGTGCGCTATGCCTCCATGTTCCCGCGCGACATCAACCGCGTCACTCCGTAATTGAAAGTATTACAACAAAAAGGATCGCATCGTTTTATCCCCCGTCCTGTTTTCCGGCGGGGGAATTTTTTGTAATGAATTCAATTACATCTCGCTTTTGCCGCGCTTTGCCTGCGTTTTATTGCGGCCGCTTTCTCTCTGCGAAGGCAGGGCGCGGCGCGTTTGATCGCGACGGTACGAAATCGGGCAGGAAAGGTTTTTAATTGTCACCTATTATTTGGCAAACGGTTGACAATTGCGGCGTTGTATGGTAAGATAGGGCCATGGAACTCAAAGAAAAAATTTTGCGCGCGCTGGAAAATGCCCGGGGCGAATACCTCTCGGGCGAGCAGCTGGCGGCGCAGTTCGGCGTCAGCCGCAACGCGGTTTGGAAGTGCGTGCGGGCGCTGGAAGGGGAAGGCTTTCTCCTCTCCTCCGTCAAGAACCGCGGGTACGCGCTGTCGGCCGAAAGCGACGTGCTCTCTGCCGGCGGTATCGAAAAGTTTCTTGCCGGCAGGTGCGCGCTCAAAGTGCTGCCGGAAACAGGATCGACCAATGACGACGCCAAGGCGCTCGCCGCCGCGGGCGCGCCCGAGTGGACGGTCGTTCTGGCCGACGCGCAGGGCGCCGGGCGGGGGCGGTACAGCCGTCCATTCGATTCACCGGCGGGCGTCGGCGTGTATCTGAGCGTCGTTTTGCGCCCGCAGATCCCCGCGGCCGAAACGCTGTTTATCACCACCTGCGCCGCCGTCGCCGTGTGCGAGGCGATCGAAAGCGTTGCCGGAAAATATGCGGAAATCAAATGGGTCAACGATGTCTGCCTCGGCCGGAAAAAGGTCTGCGGGATCCTGACGGAGGCCTCGTTCGATGTGGAAAGCGGCGGTCTTGCCTGGGCGGTCGTCGGCATCGGGGTCAATGTAAAATACAGAGAATTCCCCCCGCCGTTGGCGCCCGTCGCCGCGTCGGTTTTCGGGGAAGGGGAATATCCTGCCGAAGGCCGCGCGAAGATCGCCGCCGCGATCCTCGACCGCTTCCGCTATTATTACGAGAGGATCTGTGAGCGCGCCTTTTATCCCGAATACAAGCGCCGTTCTTTCGTCCTCGGGCAGTCCGTCACCGTCCTTTCCGGAACGCTGTCAGGGGAGGCGCAGGTGCTCGATCTCGATGAAAACTGCTTCCTGGTCGTCCGATTTGCCGACGGCACGGTCAAGCATCTTTCTGGCGGAGAGGTGAGCATTCGGCCGAAATTTTGAAGGATTTTCAGGTATTATGTCAGACATAGATAAGGAAAATAAGCGTTTTTTGCTTTCCAAGGGCAAAGCGGCGGTGCGCATTGCCGAATGCGCGCTGTTCGTCGTGCTGATGGTCGTTTCGGCCTTTATCCGCATTCCCTTCCCGCCCGTGCCGCTGACCTTTCAGACGGTCGTGGCGGTGCTGGCTGGGCTCATGCTCGGGCCGGGATACGGCGCGGCGGCGGTGGCCGTCTACGTGTTTATGGGGCTGCTCGGCCTGCCCGTGTTCACGAACGGAGGCGGGTTCGCCTATGTGCTGGAACCGACGTTCGGCTACATCCTCGGGTTTGTCGCGGCGGCGTTCGCCGCGGGGCTGGTGCGCGGCAGAAG
>CALVHP010000161.1 GCA_944328405.1 uncultured Clostridia bacterium | reverse complement strand
GCGCAGGCGGCGGCGCGCGTGCGCATCGCGGCGCGCCAGGCCAAAGAGGTGGCACGCGCCAAAAACTCCATCGACAACCTGACCCTCGTGGGCAAGCTCGCCGCGTGCACGGGCAAAAAACCGGAGCTGAACGAGCTGTTCATCGTCGAGGGCGACTCGGCAGGCGGCACCGCCAAGCAGGCGCGCGTGCGCCAGACGCAGGCCATCCTGCCCCTGCGCGGCAAGCCGCTCAACGTCGAAAAAAAGCGCATCGACCAGGTGCTCGCCAACGAAGAGATCCGCACCATCATCTCCGCGCTGGGCGCGGGGTACGGCAGCGACTTCAACATGGACGACCTCAAATTTCATAAAGTGATCATCCTGTCGGACGCCGACCAGGACGGCATGCACATCCGCTGCATCCTGCTGACATTCTTCTTCCGCTATATGCGCGATCTGATCAACAACGGGAACGTATACATCGGCATGCCGCCGCTGTACAAGGTGTATAAAAAAGAGACCGTGGAATACGCCTACGACGACGAGGAACTGCAAAAGAAGATCGAGATCGTGGGCAAGGGGTAC
The DNA here is from genome assembly GCA_944328405.1 of uncultured Clostridia bacterium. Taxonomy (GTDB): domain Bacteria; phylum Bacillota; class Clostridia; order Christensenellales; family Borkfalkiaceae; genus Borkfalkia. The sequence continues at coordinate 2,748 of CALVHP010000161.1, read as the reverse complement.
CAGATCCAGCGCTACAAGGGGCTGGGCGAGATGAGCGCCGACCAGCTGTGGGAGACGACGATGGACCCCGCGCGGCGCAACCTCATCCGCGTGAACATCGAGGACGCCGCCGAGGCGGAACAGATGGTCACGGCGCTGATGGGCGACCGCGTGGAGGCGCGCAAAGAATTTTTGGCGCAGAACGCGAACTTCAACAAGGTCGACACCTTTATCGACCGCGTGAACATCTGAAGAGGGGAGAGCCATGGCCAGGAAAAAGAAAAACGAGAACCAAAACGAGCTTCCCCCGCAGGAGAGCAAGGGCGAAATTTTCATGACGCCTTTGGAAGAGGTGCTGCCCAATTCGATGCTGCCGTATGCGGAATACGTCATCCTCGACCGCGCGCTGCCGCGCGTGGAAGACGGGCTCAAGCCCGTGCAGCGGCGCATCCTGTACACGATGTACGACATGGGCCTGACGCCCGACAAGCCGCATAAAAAGAGCGCGCGCATCGTCGGCGACTGCATGGGCAAATACCACCCGCACGGCGACTCGTCCGTCTACGACGCGATGGTGCGCATGGCGCAGGACTTCAACATGCGCATGACCCTCGTCAACGGGCACGGGAACTTCGGGTCCGTCGACGGCGACCCCGCCGCGGCGATGCGCTACACCGAGGCGCGGCTGGAGCCGCTCGCGCTCGAACTGCTGCGCGACATGGAGAAGGACACCGTCCGCTTCACGCTCAACTTCGACGACAGCCTCAAAGAACCGGAAACGCTGCCCGGGCGCTTCCCCAACCTGCTCGTGAACGGCGCCTCGGGCATCGCGGTGGGGCTGGCGACCAACATCCCGCCGCACAACCTCGGCGAGGTCATCGACGGCGTCGTCGCCTACATCGACAACCCGAAGATCAAGCTCTTCGAGATGGTCAAATACATCAAAGCGCCCGACTTCCCCACGGGCGGCATCATCGTCGCGGGCGAACTGATGCAGGCTTACGAGACCGGCCGCGGCAAGATCGGCATGCGCGCCCGCTACAACATCGAAGAGGGCGAAAACGACAAGCGGCTGATCGTCATCACCGAACTCCCGTACCAGGTCAACAAGGCCAAGCTGCTCATGCGCATCGCCGACCTGCGCGAAGAGAAAAAGGATCTGCTGGGCGGAATTTCGGAGATCACGGACGAATCCGACCGCAACGGCATGCGCGCCGTCATCAAGGTCAAAAAGGACGCGGACGTGGAAAAGATCCTCGCCGCGCTGTTCAAATACACCGACCTCGAATGTTCGTTCGGCATCAACATGGTCGCCATCGCCGACGGCAAGCCGCAGCAGATGGGACTGCTGGAGATCATCCGCCATTACGTCGTGTACCAGCGCGAAGTGGTACTGCGCCGCACGAAATTCGACCTGGCGCAGGCCAAGGAACGCTGCCACATCCTCGAAGGGCTGATCATCGCGGTGCGCAACATCGACGAGGTGGTGCAGATCATCAAGACGAGCGAGAGCGTGGCCAACGCCCGCCAGCGCCTGCGCGAACGGTTCGACCTGTCCGAAAAACAGGCGCAGGCCATCCTCGATCTGCGCCTGGCGCGGCTGACCAAGCTGGAAGTGTACAAGCTCGAGCAGGAGCTCGAGGAACTGAAAAAGCTGATCGCGCGGCTCACGGCCATCGTCGAGAGCAAAAAACTGCAGATGGACGTCGTCAAGAGCGAACTGCTCGACATCAAAAAGCAGTTCAAGAGCGAGCGCCGCAGCGAGCTGGTGTTCGACGTGAAGGACATCAAGGTCGAGCGGTTCGACAGCGTGCGCCCGGTCGAAAAGTGCGTGCTGGCGTACACCGCCGCCGATGCCGTGAAGATCGTCACCGAAAAGAATTTCAACATGTCGGACAAGACGCTCGGCGAGCGGTCGGGCTGGGGAGACGTGTTCCGCACCTTCCTGCATACCGCGACGGACAAGGTGGTGTACTCGTTCACGAACTTCGGCAACTGCTACAAGATCGACTTCGAGGACATCGAGCCGGGCAAGCTGAAAGACAAGGGGATGAAGTATTCCGATCTCTGCCCCGACGCGCTCGAAGGGGAGAAGCCCGTCGCCTTTTACGAAGTGGGCGAAAAACTGCCCGCGGGCAGCCTGCTCTTCTACACGAAGATGGGCTATGTGAAAAAGACGGAGTGGAAGGAGTACGGCATCATCAAATCGTCCTTCCAGGCGGCGAAAGTCAACGAAGGGGACGAAATCATCGGCATCGAGACGGACGACCCCGAACCCACGACGACGCTGTTTTTCGTGACGGCGCAGGGCATGTGCCTCAACGCCTACAAAAACGACATCCCCACGCAGGGGCGCATTTCCGCGGGCGTGCGCGGCGTGGCGCTGGGCGAGGGCGACTTTGTGGTGTACGCGGGGCAGATCGACGGCGAGGGCGAGATCATCGTCGCCACGAACGGCAACACGTGGAAGAAGGTCATCGTTTCGCAGATCGACCCGATGGCGCGCTACCGCAAGGGCGTGAAGGTCGTCGACCTGGGCAAAGACCGCCGCGTGGTGTACGCCGATTATGTGACCGAGCCGTATAAGATCGCCGTCGAGATGGACGACGGAACGCTGTTGGCGGCGGATACTGAGGAGGATATCTCCATCGAGGACCGCACCACCAAGGGCAAGAACATCAAGCTCAAAAAGGGCTGCAAGGCCGTGGCGTTCCGCTCGATGAAGTACCTCAAAAGCTGAACCGCGGCCGGCCGCGAAAAACAAAATAC
>CALVHP010000160.1 GCA_944328405.1 uncultured Clostridia bacterium | reverse complement strand
GTTTGTGGGGAGCCTGTCGTTCGTGCCCCCGGCCGCGGGGCTGCTGCTGGCGGGGCACATCATCCTGGAACTGGCAGGAGCCGCTGCCCCCGCAGGATCCGTATAAACCGCCCCGCCCGCGCAGACTGCGCGGGCGGGGTTTACCGTTTGCAGAAAAAAACACCGTCCGCAGGCGGTGTGATCGAAAACATGAAGGATCCGGCCCCGGGACCGCTTTCTTACGTGCGGGGCCGGCGGGCGGCCCTTGGGGCGCTCAGGCGAGGAAGCGCTGCAAAAAGGCGGCGACGCCGTCTTCTTCGTTGGAGGCGGCTACGGCGTCCGCCACAGCCCGCACGGCAGGGGCGGCGTTGCCCATGGCCACGCCCGTTCCGCATTCCGAAAGCATTTCGATGTCGTTTGCGTCGTCTCCGAAGGCTACGGCGTTGCGGAGGGGGATGCCGCAGCGCTCCGCGACGAAACGGACGCCCTGCGCCTTGGAAACGCCCGCCGCGGCGATCTGGCAGATCGTGCCGCCGTCGGTGACCGTGCCCGTCACGCCGGCGGGCAGGGCCTCCGCCAGCCGCGCGACGTTCGGCGGCGCGCCGCAGGCAATGATCTTGTGTGCGCCTGCAAAGGAGAGCGCGGCGAGGTCTTCCGGCTCCGTTTTCGCGTCCGGCCAGACGACGGAGAGGTCAAAATTGGCGTGCAGGACGTCGTCGATCTCGAAAAACATCTGCCCGACCCCGGCGTTCTGCGCGCGGGCGAGCACGGCCAAGGCGTCGGCGCGGGCGATCGTGCGGGAAAAGAGGCGCTCTCCGCGCTCTTCGATGAGGGCGCCGTTGTAACAGACGAACGCAATGTCCGCCAGCAACGGCGGGAGAAGGCTGCGCACGTCGCGCGGGGGCCGGCCCGTGGCGACGCACAGAACGTGCCCCGCGGCACGCGCGGCGGCGAGGGCGCGCGCCGTGTTTTCGGAAACGGTGTTGTCGCGGTGCAGGAGCGTTCCGTCGAGGTCGAAGGCAAACAGGTACTTCATACCGGCATTATACCCCGCGGGGTGCGGGGTTGTCAAATCCCGCGGCGGCGCTGCCCGCCGCCGGGATCATTTTTTTTCACTGCGCCGCGCAGCGGCTTACCGCCATTTTAGCCCATTTCCACCACCCCCTCTTCTTCCGCGGCCGCTACGATCTCGACCGTGATCTCCGCTGAAATTCCTAAATAGGTTTTGTTTGCTTCTTCGGTGGCCCATTCTCCGCTACCGATCGAACATGTCATCGTGTAGATGCCCACTTCATAGGGAAATCGGATATTCACCCCGCTTTCCGTCAAACATCTTACGACGCCGTCGTCAAACAAATCCTCTTTGGGTAAAATCTTTTCCCCGTTGTATTCACCGTAAATTCGGGGATAATGGCTTACACCGTCATACTCGTACACATAACGCACGCCTTCTTCGTACTCGATCGCGCCGTTCGGGTCAAACTTTACGTTGGGCTTTACACGCGTATCTTCCGGCTCTTTGATGACGAACAGCAAATGATACCTGCTGTCCGACGAGCTGAGCATATGTTCTCCCGGCTCTGACCATGTTCCTAAGTAGCCGTTTGAGCCGGCACGATTCCCGTCTGCCGTATATTCTTCGTACCTGAACGTATACCCTGTGCCGTCGTACACCACTTCGTATCGCTCTGTTTGATTACGCTTCACTTTCACTTCGATCCCACCGTTGCCGCGGAATATGCAATAGTACCCGCTTTTGTCGACCCGGGTGGGCTCTTTTTCACACCCTGCTGCGCCGAGGCAAAACGCCGCCGCCAGCAAGGCCGCCAAAATTGCTGCAATTCGTCTCTTCATAAAAACACTCCTCGCCTTAAGGCACAAACAATAACCGCCCCTTCGCCCGTTTTGCAGGCGTCTGGGGCGGCGTTTTGCACAAAATTCAAGCCAGGATCTGTTTCTTTTTGGCGGAAAATTCTTCTTCGGACAGAACCCCATCACGATAAAGCCGGGCATAGCGGACAAGCAGTTCTGCGCGGGCGCGCTCCGCCGACGGGGAAACCGGTTCCGGCGAAGGCGGCGCGGAAACGCCCGGAGCCGCCGCCGGTTCTTCCGGCGTTTTCTGCCGCAGATCCATCGCCTGCGCGGCGAGCTGCCGGCCGACCAACAGCAAGGCGGCAAAGATCAGCGGCAGATAGGCCCGCGTGAATGTCTCAACGCCGTCGGATCGGCGCAGCGTGTTGGACAAAGCCCCCGCATAGGCGAGGCCGAACGCCATGTAGAGGCCGAGCAGGGCCAGGCAGACGATGGACGCGGCCAGGGCCGGTTTTTCGAGGCCTTTCCAAACCATGGACAACGCACCCAGGACGAGCGCGAACACCGCCGCAACGCACTGTACGATGCAGAACGCGCCGATGGCGACGGCCAGGGCGGTCAGGTCTGCGTCAAGCTGCCCGAACAGCCCGCCCTGCAGTTCCATGAGCCAAAACCCCGTGTCGACGATCCGAAAGGTCCCGCCGGAAAGGTCTCCCGCGACGCTGTCCGTCAAAGACACCCCTACGACCGCCGCCAGCAGCCCCAACAGCGTTACCAGCCCCGTCGAAACGGCAAAAGCGCCGAGGAGGATGTTTCGCAACGAAAGTTTCATGCATCGGCCTCCTTTCCGCCGAGCAGGCGGGCTTTGGTTTCGGCATACTCTTCTTCGCTCAGCATGCCGGCATCCTTCATGTCGGCGCACAGGCGCAGCGCCCGGGCCAGCTGTTCTTCCGTCATCGGCAAGGCGGGCTCTGCCGTCTGTGAAGCCGCTTCGGCCGGCAAACTTTCCTGCGGAGCAAAAAGCGGACTGTCAGAACAGGTTTCGCGCGCGACAAGGACCAGGACCGCCGCAACGACGGCGAGCAGAAACCAAAGCAGGAAAGGCCCCGTGCCCACGGGCTGATGCCATTGCGAAACGGACTGGTTCCCCGCGATCGCATTCGCCAACCCGAAAACCGCGTATCCTGCCGTCAGCAGGAGCGAGAGCGCGGACAAAACGATCCCCGCCACGGCCGCCCCGCGCGAAAAAACGGCGCACACACCCAAAAGGATTGCCGCCGTGCCGGCCAGGCACTGCACGATGCATAACGCACTGAAAAAATCGATCGCATCGTCTTCGAGCACGCGGATCACGTCGCTCCGCGCGGCGGCCATCGCTTCCAGGCCGCGGTACATGTCTCCTTCAGAGGTGAACCCGAGGGGCGAAGTCAGCTGCAACACGGCGCAAAGCCCGAGGAACGCCAGCCCTGCCCCGCAAACGAGACTGCGGACACTGATTTTCATACACGTTCCCCCGATCCTTGCAACAGACGGCGCTTGACGGCGGTAAATTCTTCCTCCGTCAGGATCCCGTCGCGGTACAGCTTGCCGTACTCTTCGAGAAGATTTGCGGTTTCCGTTTCGGAAAGCGCGCCGGCCGGCGCAGCCTTCGGCTGCTCCGAGGGCGAATCTGCCGGGCGCTCTGCGGCACGCGGCCCGAGGGCGGCGGCAGAGAGTTCTTTTGCGGCAGCCGCGCGGCGGTCGCCGCGCAGCTGCGAAACAGTCTTGTCGGGCACCTGCATGCGGCAAACGCACAGAGACACAAACAACAGGACGCCGAACAGGAAGGGCAGATACGCCCCCGTCGAAACCGAATAGGCAGAGGCGATCCCGCTGCCGTGTTCCGCCTTCCATACCGCGGTATAGGCAATCCCCATCGCCATATAGACGAACAGGCACACGAGCGAAGCGATCGAAAGCCCCATGCCGGCGCGGGAAAAACGCAGGCTGAACAACCCGAAAAGGCTGAACAGCACCGCCAGCGCCGCAAACAGACAGAGCGCGCAGCTTACGATGCCGAAGGCGCAGACCATCGCACCTACGCCGTCCGATTCCCCGGCAAAAAACAGAGGGCTTGCCATACCCATGATGTTGTATCCGTTTTCAGAGACGACCGGCATCCCGTAAGCGCGAAGGCGGATCAGCGGAGCCAAAAGCCCCAGCAACAAGGTCAGCCCCATGCCGAACGCCAAAAGCGCGCAGACGAGGCGGCGAGGCGTAAGATTCATACCTCTCTCCTATGAAACCGGCTCTGTTTACAGCCGTTCTTTTCTATGAATATTATAACCAGCTTCTCTTATGCCGTCAAGCCGTTTGAATTTTTTAATTTATCTGTGCTGGTATAATATTCAGCAAGACTTGTTTGCCCTAGAGATTCTTCTGCTTTAACATTTTTGATATTTGTCAGCAAAAAGAACATCCCGCATAGTGAAAGCACCAAAACGATCGACAATATTTCTATCGCATATTTTCGTATATTAACTCTCATAAAGACTAACCTTCCTTCTAAATTTATACAGTTTCTTCTGCAATTACAATTGTTATATTTTTCTCAAAGCCTTTTACACCAAATCGATAGTTATGACGAATCTTTACACGATACAAGTAGCTACCTGGTTCATTTGCGCTCGCACTCGTTATCCGTTCAAAAGAGACCCAGGGCAGGGGTGTATCGGGCACATACTCCATTTCTCCGCCTGTTGGAAAGAGAAGTTTTCCGGTAAAAGAATAAGAATAGTCCACTCCATTGTATGGAACAGTTAAAACGATATCTTCATCCTCTTCCGTAAATTCTCCGATTA
>CALVHP010000159.1 GCA_944328405.1 uncultured Clostridia bacterium | reverse complement strand
TCTGTGTACGGATACACGCCGATCAGAAAGGGATAAAAGGCATAGAGAAAGCCCTCTTCTCCCGACTCTCCCAGCGCGGGGAAAAACTTCCGCAGGCAGGCGCGCATCGCGTCCATCGAGCGGCCGTACTCCCGTTTGAACTGCGTCAGCCGTTCGACGCGGCTTTCGGCCTCCATGTCGTAGAGGTTGACGGAGAGCAGTTTCAGCATGACGGGGCGCTCTTCCAGCGAATGCGCCAGCGCGGCGGCAAATTCGTCGGCGGTCATCCGCCCGTTTTGCAAGAGGGCGGAAAGTGCGTCCGCCCAGAGCGCGTATTCGCGCTGAAAGAGGGCGAGAAAAATCTCTTCTTTCGTATGGAAATAATTGTAGATCGACGTGCGCGTGAACGACGTAACTTCGCCGATCCGCTTGATCGTGATGTCTTTGAAGCTCATCGTGCGGTACAGCGCTTCACAGGCGGAAACGATCTCTTCCCGGCGCGCGTCCGCGAGCTCTTGCGACCCCTTCGGCATAGGCACTCCTTCCGAAACAAACTGCTGACACCGTGTCAACAACTATATGATAGCACATCTCTGACACGGCGTCAACCATTTTCGCAAAAAAATCCGGGGCCGGGCAAAAACCGGCCCCGCGACGGGCATTGGGGCCGGGCCGCCCGCACGGCCGCGGAGGGTACTGCGGCCGCCGGCGCCCGGCAAAGGGTTTGGTGAGCGGGATGATCATCTGCGCGCTTTGAGCACTTTGTTTTCGTACGCGCGCACCTGTTCGAACCAGTCGGCGCCGGCAAATTTGTTGCGGCGGAGATACTCTTCCCAAACGTCGCCGTACGGGAGCGTCTTCATCTCTTCCTGCAGCACCATCTGCTCGGTGAAGTTGGCTTCGTCCTGCATCTTTTGCAGCGTTTTCGAAGGCTGCAGCAGCGCGTACAGGAGCGCTTTGTCCATATTCCTCTCCCCCACGACCCAGGCGGAGATGCGGTTGATGCTCGCGTCGAAGTAGTCCAGCCCGATCATGACCTTATCGGTCGCGTCGTTGCGGACGATCTCTTTGGCGATCTCTTTGAGCTCGTCTTCGAGCAGGACGACGTGGTCGCTGTCCCAGCGGACGCCGCGGGTGACGTGCAGCGCGACGGTGTCGTAGAAGGCCAGCAGAGACGGGATCTTGTCGGAGACGACCTCGGTCGGATGGTAATGGCCGTTGTCGAGCAGGCAGCAGATGCCGCGCGTCGCCGCGTAGTTCTGGTAAAACTCGTTGCTGCCGACGGTGTAGCTTTCCAGGCCGATGCCGAACACCTTGCTCTCCACCGCGACGCGCACTTTGCTCTTGTCGTACGGGACGGAGAGGATCTCGTCCAGCGAATCTTTCAGGCGCAGGCGGGGCGTGAGGCGGTCGGCGGGCACATCTTTCAACCCGTCGGAGATCCAGATGTTGACCAGGCAGTGGCTGCCCATCTCGGTCGCGAGGTATTCGGCGATGCGGATGCAGGCCTGCCCGTGGCGGATCCAGAATTTGCGCGTCTCTTCGTCGGGGCTGGAAAGGGACAGGCCGTCCTTCATCTTCGGATGAGAGAAGAAGGTGGGGTTGAAGTCGATGCCGTCCAGCCCGATCTCTTTGGCGAACTTCACCCAGGGGGCGAAGTGTTCGGGGCGGTAGGCGTCGCGGTCGACCTTGCCGGCGTCCTTGCCCAAAATGGCGTAGCTCGCGTGCAGGTTGAGGCGCAGTTTGCCCGCCATCAGCGAGAAGGCGAGGCGGATGTCTTCCATCAGCTCTTCGGGCGTGCGGGCGCGCCCGGGATAGTTGCCCGTGGTCTGGATGCCGCCGCTCGCCGCGCCGGCGCCGTCAAACCCGACGACGTCGTCGCCCTGCCAGCAGTGCACCGACACGGGGATGGTTGCCAGTTTTTCGATCGCGGCGTCGGTATCGACGCCGTAGGCGGCGAACATCTCTTTCGCCTGTTGGTATCTGTTCATCTCGATTCCTCCCAAAAATTTTTATGCAAACGTACGGAGCGGGAACGAATCTGCGATCAGTTCCCTGCCCGCCGCAATGTCCTTCACTTCGCCGCCGGCGATCATCTGCACCAGCAGGTTTCCCAGCGCCGTGGCCTCCGCCGGCCCGGCGATGACGCGGACCTGCGCCGTCCGGGCGGTACGCTCGTTCAGAAACGAATCCTGGCTGCCGCCGCCGATGACGTTGAGCGTTTCCAGCTTCCGGCCGAATTTCGCGGCCATGGCGTCCAGCGATTCTTTATAACAGAGCGCGAGGCTGTCGTAAATGCAGCGGAGAAGCTGCCCGTCCGTCAGCGCGCCGGCCTTCTCGCGCACGGCCGCGCACATGCTCTGCGGCGCGAGGAAGATGGGGTCGTTGCAGTCGACGAGCGCCGGGCACTCGCTTGCGCGCGCCATCTTTTCGGCCTCGGCGAAGTTCAGACCCAGCTCTTTGCGCGCCGATTGCAGCATCCACAGGCCCATGATGTTTTTCTGCCAGCGGAAAGTAAAATTCAGGCCGCCTTCGTTGGAGAAGTTTTCTTCCATGCTGTTCCGGTCGGTATGCGCCTCGGGCTGTTCGATGCCCAGAAGCGACCAGGTGCCGCTGGAGATGTACGGCGAGCGGAAATCGGAGCGCACGGGCGCGGCCAGAACGGCGCTCGCCGTGTCGTGCGTGGCGCACAGGACGGCTTCCATGCCGCAGCCGACCTCGGCCGCGACCGCGGGCAGCAGTTTCCCCACGCGCGCGCCCGGCTGCACGAGCTCTTTTTCAAACAGCCGCGCAGGCAGGCCCAGCGCCGCGATGATCTCCGCGTCGAAGGTGTGCGTGCGGGCGTTGACCAGGCCCGTCGTGGTGGCGTTCGTGTACTCGCAGACCTTCTGTCCCGTCAGTCGGTACAGCAGGTATTCGGGCAGCATCAGAAAGCCTGTCGCCCGATCCAGCCGCCCGGCGAGCTTGTCGGCGTACAGCTGGTACACGGTGTTGAAGGGCTGGAACTGGATGCCCGTCTTTTCGTACAGCGTTTCAAAGGGAACGACGGCGTGCACGGCCTCTACGGCGCCTTCCGTGCGGTCGTCGCGGTAGGCGTAGCACGGGAAGATCTCCCGATCGCCGTCCATGAGCACGTAGTCGACGCCCCAGGTGTCGATGGAGAGGCTTTCGATAGGCCCGCACTTGGCGACGGCCGCAGCGATCCCCTTTTTCACTTCGGAAAAGAGCGCCTCCGCATCCCACACGCGGTGGCCGTTTTCCTGCTTGTTCCCGTTGGGGAAGCGATACACTTCTTCGGCGACCAGTTTCCCGTTTTCGACGCGCCCGACGATGTGCCGGCCGCTGCTCGCGCCGATGTCTATGGCAAGATACTGTTTCATGTTCCCTCCTTTTTCTTTCATTATATCAGTCCCGAAAAAATTAATCAATGACAAGATTCAAGCAAAAAACTATCGCTATTTGACTTTTTTGCGGCGATGTGTTACAATGGCGGCATGGACAGGGCGATCATCGAAAAAATGGCGCAGCTCTCGGACGAAGAGCGGCAGATCTTACAGGGACGGGAGCGCATCCGCCGGGACGACTACTCCGAGACGGATACGTTCATCGTGAGCAGCGGCAAACTGCTCGGCAGCGGAAAGCAAATCGATTTTCGCCTGCACACGCGTTTTGTCGACTTCCCCGAGCACGGGCACGACTATATGGAGTTCATGTACGTGTACGCGGGGAGCGTGACGCACGTGATCGGCGGGGAGCGGATCGAACTGCACGGCGGAGACATCCTCTTCCTCAACCGACACATCCGGCACAGCATCCTGCGCGCGGACAGCGGCGATCTGGGGATCAACTTCATCGCTTCGAACGCCTTTTTGCAGTACGTGTTCCACAATGTGGAAAACAACCCCGTGATGAGCGACTTCCTTACGCGCAATTTCCACCCCCACGGCGAGGGCGAATACCTGCTGTTCCGCACGGCGGACATCTTCCCCATCCGCAACCTGATGGACAACCTGATCTACGCGATCGCGCGGCGGACGGCGGACGACGCCATCCTCACGCAGCTGGATGGCGGACGACGCCATCCTCACGCAGCTGGTGGCGCTGCTCTTTTCGTACCTGGCCTATTACCGCGAAACGCTGAAAAACAGCCTGCGCCTGACTTCGCCCGACCGCTCGCTGCAGCGGACGGTGGCCGACTATGTGGACCGGCACTACCCCCTCGCGCAGCTGGCGGAGCTGGCGGACAAAACGGGGTACAACTACATCTACCTCTCGCGCAAGATCCGCCGCATGTTCGGCAAAAGTTTCCAGGAACTGGTGCAGGAAAAGCGGCTGCAGGTAGCCGAGCGGCTGCTGCGCACGACCGACCTGAGCGTCGAAGAGATCGTGCACACCGTCGGCTACGAAAACCAGACGCACTTCCACGCGCTGTTCAAGGAGCGCTACGGCACCACGCCCCACCGCTACCGGCTCGCACACGCGGGCGAAGCGGCGTCCGCCGAAGAGGCGCTGCCGCCCGAATGAGCGGCGCGCAGGAGAATACCAACCATCGGCATGATTATTGCCGGGCATGGCAAAGCGCCGCCCGCAGGACGCGGGCGGCGCTGTTTTTTGTTCTTCGTTATCCGTTTTTGCGGCGCTTTTTCTTGCGCACCAGCAGCGCCGTACCGCCGGCCAGCACCGCGCCGCCGAGCACGGGAAGCGCGACCCCGCCCGCCGAACCGGCGCAGCCGCCGGCCTCGTCGGCAAAGTTTGCGGTGACCGTCACGTCGGCGTTGGGCATTTCGAAGCTGTAACCGCCGTCGTCTTCCGTCACGGCGACCTCGCCGCGCGCGGTAGAGACGCTGATCGATTCGAGCACCTTGCCTTCGGGCACGCTCACCGAAAAGCTGGCGGTCGAACCGCCCTTGGCGCTCGTCTGGGCGAGGGTCACCCCTTCGCCCCCGGAAACCGAATACGAGAGCATGTTGTTGTAGACGGGAGGATATTCCCTGCCCGCGCGCATGGGGCTGAGTTCGTCGCTTTCGATGTCCAGCCAGGTCGTATAGTTGCCCGGCTCGCCGTCGACGTACCAGCCGGCGCTGGCATAGTCGACCAGCCGCACGGTCTGACCGTTCTGATCGACGACGTCGAAGTACAGCCAGCCGCCGTCTTCCGCGGCGGAAGAAACTTTCACATTCAGGAAATCCGTGGCGTTGAATTTGGTATTGGACACCATGCGCTCCGGCTCGGCGCGCTCGTCGAGCGTCATCAGGATGGGCCCGTAATACGCCGAAGTGTACCCTTCGAACAGCTCTTCCCCTGCCCAGAAGTGCACGCTCATTTCCAGACTGATGCGGATCGTGTCGCCGTTTTTCCAGTTGCGGGAAACGTCGTAGTAGCTGCCCGACTGCACGGACACGGCCGGTTCATCGTTGATCTGCACGACGGTCTGTTTGGACCAGGACGGGACGCGGAAGTTCATCGCGAAGTATTCCGCCTGCTTCATATCCCCCAGGGTGATGACGATCTCGCCGTTTTTGGGGTATTCGGTCGTCTGTTTGAGGGTGATGGAATTGCCGCCCGGCGTGAGCGTGTGCGCCGTGCTCGGGCCGTAATAGTTGACATACAGGTTCTGCAAATCGGTCGCCACGCCCCATTCGGAGAGCTGCGCCAGGCCGCGCGCCGCGTTCGCCTGGCAGCAGGTGAAGTCGGGCGAGCCGCTGTTCCACTGGAAGCCGATGTCGGTGGCCGAATCGATCTTGCGGCCGTCGTACGAGCCGCCCGTGGGCTGGCCGACCATCGGGGTGTTGTACGTCACTTCGCGGCGGTTTTCCAGCAGAGAGCCGAGCATGCCGTTGAAGAAGGAAAGCTCCAGTTCGTCGATGACGTACGGATTTTTGGAAACGGAATAATACTCCACCCCGAGCGCCATCCAGGCGACGGTGCAGCACGTTTCGATCTCGGCGCCGGCGCCGGAAAGGTACGGCGTGCCCTGCGAGCCCTCGCCGCTGGAATAGGAACCGGCGTTGTGCCTGTCCGTCTTGGCGATGCTGTACCAGATGTGTTCGAGCGCGTCGTAATAATCCTGCTCGCCCGTCACTTCGTAGAGGGTGGCGAGCATGCTGATCGGGTGCAGAGCCTCCCAGCGGTGCAGGGGCGCCTGGTAGAAATCTTTGCCTTCGAGCGCTTCTTTGTACCAGTTGCCGATCCTGTCCCAATCGGTGTTGACCATCTGCAGGCAGGCGTCGAGATAGCGCTGCTCGCCCGTCGCTTTATAGATCAGCGCAAAGGCGTGGCCGATGGCCGCATTCATTTCCAACCCGCCGGAAGGGACGAAGCTTCCGCCGTTGTTGTCGTTCATGAAGGAAATGATGTAGTCCAGCGCGCGGGTGCACACGCGCAGCGCGCGCGTATCGCCCGAAACGCGCCACCACTGGTACATTCCGTAAATGATATGGTAATGGTTCCACAGGTCCCAGTTGTCCGCGCCGACCGAGAAACGCCCGTCGGTATAGGTGCCGATGTACCCGTCTTCCCCCTGCGCGGCGATGAGCGCGTCGACCAGCTCTTCGATCTTCTCGCGCAGATCGGGGTCGGCGGTCAGTTTGTAGCTGAACACCATGCCCGTCAGCAGTTTGCCGGCAAATTCGCCGTACCAGACCATGATCGAGCCGCTGTAGGTGTTGCGCGTTTCGGGATAGTCCATCGTCCACAGCTGGCGGAACTCTTTGTCGGCGAATTCGGGAACGTCGGTCGGAACGCCCGTGACGCCCTCGCGCTCGGTCAGAGAGGTGCCGACCAGGCTGAGCGCGTCGAGATAGAACGACTTGTTCAGCGCCGTGGCGTTGCCCTTCATGCAATACTGGATCTGGTGGATGTCGCTTTTATCGATCACACCGTTGCTCGCCTCGACGGAAGACCAATACTTTTCGTAGACCGCGTCGTTGAGCGGATAGCACACCCAGCCCTTGAAACCCGGCTCGATGGAAACGAAGCCCTCGGCGTCGGTGGTATGTTCGGTGCGGCTCGCGGCGCCGTCTTCGATGGTGTAGACGGTGACGTTCGCGCGCGGTTTCCACGATTCGCGCACGGCGGTCCCGGGGTCGCCCTCTTCAAAGGAGAGGCGGATGGGGATGTTTTCGGTGCCGAATTCGCTCGCGTTGACGTACAGCCAGAGCTCTTCGGCGCCGCGGCTGTCGGTATTCACCGTCACGTCTTTGCTGAACGCAAAGTCGATGTCGGCAAAAGCCGTGACCTCTTTGCGGTAAGTGTACTTGATGCCCTTGCCGGCGAGGCCCTTGCCCTCGGTGTCCTGTTCGATCCTGAAGTACTCGCGCACGCCGTAAGGGTCGCTCGTCAGCGAAGAAAAATTGACGTTGCGGCGGGACGCGTTGGCGATCTCTTCGACGATGTTGGGGTTCTCTTCCAGCGCCTCCATCTGCCAGTTGGCGATGTTGCCGTGAATGGCGTCCCCTACATACCCGCCCAGCTCCATGTCGCTCAGATAGCTGACGGCCGGGTCGGACGAGTCTGCCGCGCCGCCGCTCTCCGCGGCGGCGGGCAGCGCGGGGATCACAGTCGTGCCCAGGACGGCGCAGAGCGCCGCCGTGCCCAGAAATTTCATGAATCGGTTCATCGATTTCCTCCCTTCCTTGCTTTCTTGCCGATGGCCAGCCCGGCGGCGCACAGGACGACGAGTCCACCCGCCAGGAACGCGGCCGTGCCGATCGTGCCGCCGCAGCCGGACGCTTCGAGCACCGTGACGGTGACCGTCTGCGCCAGGTTCCCTACGCGCACGACCAATTGCGTTTCGCCCGCGGCGACGCCCGTGACGGTCAGCCCGTCGGCGGTGACGACCGCTTCGTTGGCGGAAGTGACGATCACATCCGTGATCGTCTGCGTCGAACCGTCTGCCAGGGTCGCCGTGACCGTGAGGCTGACCGATCCGCCCGCCGTAAGTTCGGGGCAGGTGACGCTGAAGGAGACGATCGGGTTGGTGACCGTCACCGCAAAGGTCGCTTCCTTGCCCTCGTAGCGCACGGTGACGACCGCGGAGCCGACGCCCTCAGCGCGGAGCGTGAGGCCGTCCGCCGTGACGACGGACGCGTCGGAACTGGTGATCTCGGCGCCCTCGGTCACGACGGTCTGCGTACCGTCGTTGTACACGGCGCGCACGACGAGTTCGCCCGTGCCGCCGACGTACAGGCCGGCGTCGCCGTCGACGGAAAGGCTTTCCAGCCGGCGGGGCACATTGACCGTGAGCGTGCCCTGCACGTCCGTTCCCGGATAGTTGGCGGTGATGTGCGCCGTTCCGGCTTTATCGGCCGTGATGGTCCAGCCGCTGACGACGGCGCTCTGCGAATCGGAGGCCAGCACGGCGTTGATCGCCTGCTTCGAGCCGTCGTTGTAGACGCCCTGCACCGTCACGTCGAGGCTTTCGCCCTTTTCGAGGGTGACTTCCGTCAGAGCGGTGCCGTCTTCGCCGAGGATGGACATGGATACCAGTTTTTTGGGAACGCGCAGGGCGATCGTCTCTTCCTCCCCGCCGAAGGATACAGTCGCCGTGGTCTCGCCGATGGCCAGGCCGGTAAAGGCGCCGTTTTCGTATTTTACGATCCTTTCGTCTCCGATCATGACCGTAACGTCGCCGGCGGGGGCCGTTTCGCTGGTGCCGTCGTTGTAATAAGCGGTCACGGTCAGCGGAGAAGCGACGTTCAGATCCAGCGTACGGTCGCCGCCCGCGTCGATCCCGGTCAGCCGGCGCGGCACGGTCACGGTGAACGTGTCGCTCTTGCCGCTGTAGGTGACGGTGACCTGCGTCTGCCCCACTTTCAGGGCCGTAAACGTGCCGTCCGCGTACGAGAGGATCTCCGGATTTTCGATCTCGACCTCGCTGTCTGCGGTCACATCGGCCGTCGACTGATCTTCATAGGTCGCCGTCACGGTCAGTTGGCCCGTCTGCCCCAGTTCGATCTCGCGGTCCGAACCGGCGTCGATCGAGGTGAGGGCGTTGGTCACCGTGACTTGGAAGGTGGCGCTGAGTTCGCCGACACGCACCGTGATCTGCGCGTCGCCGACGGCGCTCGCCGTGAGCACGGCTCCGTCGACCGTCACGTTGGCGGCGGAGGATTCGACGGTGAAGTCCTCTGCCGCTATGGCGGCGGACGTTCCGTCGTTGTAGTACCCCGTCACCTGCACGGTGTACGTGCCGTTGAGGGCGATCGTGCGGTCGGCGCTCGTTTCGATGCGCGTCAGTTCTTTGGGAACGGTCACGATAAAGGTATCCGTCTTCCCGCGGAAGGTGACGGTGACCGCCGTGGAGCCGACCTTTTCGGCGTACAGTTTGCCGCCTTCATAGCGGACGATCGCCGGATCTTCGACGGAGACGGCGCTCTGCGCGGTGACGGTTTCGTCTTCGATGGTGGCGTACGACGCAGTGACGGTGAGATCGGCCGATTCGCCGAGACGGATGTCGCGGTCATCGCCCGCCTCGATGCTCTCGATCACGTCGAGAACGGTAAACTCGAACTCGCAGGTATGTCCGCCCCAGGCGACGGTGACGGTGCTCGACCCGACAGCCTGCGCCGTGAAGGTGTTCCCCTCGAAGGTGACGTTGCCGTTATCCGGCGTGAAGGCGGCCGAATCTCCGACGGCGATGCGGCGGCCGTCGTCCAGAAGGGCGAACACTTCGACGGTGCCCGTATCCCCCACGACCACGGTTTGCGCTTCCGCCTCGATCGCCGTGACCGAATGGGCGGTCAGCGAAAAGTCTTTGAAGTTGAGAAGGGTGTTGTTGGCGACAAAGATATCGTCGCCGGTGATGGCGTCGGCCGTCACGATCAGATACACCTTGTCGTTGGCGCCGCTGTTGAAATGCAGGCGGAAGGTTTCCGCCGCCTTGTGCACGTAGCGGTCGTCCGTCATGGCGGCGAGCACTTCGCCGCTGCCGTCCGCCGCCGTTTCGACGCTGACGCGGATGTTCATGGGCTTGACGCAGTTGTTGGTGGCGCTGCCGTCCGCCACGTCTGAAGTGACGGGGCGCGCGACTTTCTGCGCGGCGACCGCCGCCGTATAATAGGCGTTTTGGGTCACGTCCAGTTCATAGACGATTTTGGCGGCGCCCTGCGACAGATCGGTCTGCAGCACGGTATCGCCCTCGATCCCGCTGTAAATGTCGTCCGTTTCGGTCACGTTGGTCGTCTGGGCGTCCGCGTAGTCGAGCGTTTCCGCGTTGTCGGCCTTGTACAGGGCGACTTCGTCGACCTGGAAACCGCGCCAGGACATGTCTTCGGGCGGGACGTCGTGCTGGATGTAGAAGGTGTATTCCGTCGCCGCGCCCGTTTTGAGCACGCCGCCGATCTTCACGTACTGTTCAAAGGCCTCCTGCCCCATGTCTTT
>CALVHP010000158.1 GCA_944328405.1 uncultured Clostridia bacterium | reverse complement strand
TCAAGCTCATCCACCTCGTCGACGACAAGATCCACGCCCGTTCCATCGGCCCGTACTCCCTCGTCACCCAGCAGCCGCTCGGCGGCAAGGCGCAGTTCGGCGGCCAGCGCTTCGGCGAAATGGAGGTGTGGGCGCTCGAAGCCTACGGCGCGGCGCACATCCTGCAGGAGATCCTCACCGTCAAGTCGGACGACATCGTCGGCCGCGTCAAGACGTACGAGAGCATCGTCAAGGGGAACAACATCTCCGAACCGGGCATCCCCGAGGCGTTCAAGGTGCTGCTCAAAGAGTTGCAGTCTCTGGCGCTGGACGTGAAAGTGCTCACCGAAAGCAAGGATGAACTGCAGCTGAAAGACCTCTCCGACGCGGAGATGGAAGAGGACGAGCGCGAAAGCCGCCGCGACGAAGAGACCGAAGAGATCGACTTCAACTTCGACGACGAAGACGAAGAAGAGACGGATATGGACGTCGATTCCATCTTCGAAGAGGACGCGGACGAAGATTTCAACGCTTCGGACCTGTTCGGCGACGAAGACCTCGACGATCTCGACGATCTGGACGATCTGGACGATCTCGACGACGCGGACGAAGAGCCGGACGACGAAGAAGAAACAAACGGGAGGTTTTGTATGTTCGAATTAAACGATTTTGACTCCATTCAGATCGGTGTAGCTTCTCCCGAAAAGATCCGCGAATGGTCGTACGGCGAGGTCACCAAGCCCGAGACCATCAACTACCGCACGCAAAAACCCGAAAAGGACGGCCTGTTCTGCGAAAAGATCTTCGGGCCGACCAAAGACTGGGAGTGCCACTGCGGCAAATACAAGCGCATCCGTTATAAGGGCATCATCTGCGAAAAGTGCGGCGTCGAAGTCACGCGCGCCAAGGTGCGCCGCGAGCGCATGGGCCACATCGAGCTGGCCGCGCCCGTCTCGCACATCTGGTATTTCCGCGGCGTTCCCTCGCGCATCGGGCTTCTGCTCGACATGGGCCCCAAACAGCTCGAACAGGTCATCTATTTTGCGGCGTACGTGGTGCTCGATCCGGGCAAGGTCCCCACGCTGGTCGCCAAACAGGTCATCACCGACAAAGAACTGCGCGAGATCGAAGAACAGTACGGCGACGAGAGCGTCACGGGCCTGAAAGTGGGCATGGGCGCCGAAGCCATCCGCGAACTGCTGCAGGCCATCGACCTCGATAAAGAGAGCAAAGAGGCCAAAGACATCATCGAAAACAACCCCAGCGGCGCCAAGCGCCTCAAGGCGGTCAAGCGCATCGAGATCATCGAGGCATTCCGCAAGAGCGGCAACAAGCCCGAGTGGATGATCCTCACCGTGCTGCCCGTCATCCCGCCCGATCTGCGCCCGATGGTGCAGCTGGACGGCGGCCGCTTTGCCACCTCCGACCTCAACGACCTCTACCGCCGCGTCATCAACCGCAACAACCGCCTGAAAAGGCTGATGGAGCTGGGCGCGCCCGACATGATCGTCAAGAACGAAAAGCGCATGCTGCAGGAAGCGGTCGACGCCCTCATCGACAACGGCCGCCGCGGCAAGGCCATCTCCGGCCCCTCCAACCGCGAGCTCAAATCGCTGTCGGGGCTGCTGCGCGGCAAGCAGGGGCGTTTCCGCCAGAACCTTCTGGGCAAGCGCGTCGACTATTCCGGCCGTTCGGTCATCGTCGTCGGCCCCGAGCTCAAGCTGTACCAGTGCGGTCTGCCCAAAGAAATGGCGATCGAGCTGTTCAAGCCCTTCATCATGAAAAAGCTGGTCGAAAGCGGCCAGTGCCACAACATCAAGAGCGCCAAGCGCGCCGTCGAGCGCGCCAAATCCAACGTCTGGGACGTGCTGGAAGGGGTCATCAAAGAGCATCCCGTCCTTCTCAACCGCGCCCCGACGCTGCACCGCCTCTCCATCCAGGCCTTTGAGCCCGTGCTCATCGAGGGCCGCGCCATCAAGATCCACCCGCTGGTGTGCGGCGCGTTCAACGCCGACTTCGACGGCGACCAGATGGCCGTGCACGTGCCCCTCTCCATCGAGGCGCAGGCGGAAGCGCGCTTCCTGATGCTCTCCTCCAACAACATCCTCAAACTTTCCGACGGCAAACCGGTCATGACGCCCACGCAGGACATGATCCTCGGCGCCTATTACCTGACCATCGTGCGCCGCTACGACGGCCGCTGGTACGACAAAGACCACGTCGAAGTGCCCGAGGGCACCGAGGGCGCCGAGCAGTACCATGCCGGCGTGTACACCTCCGAAGACGAAGCCGTCATGGCTTACCAGACCAAGTTCATCACCCTGCAGGACGAGATCTGGGTGCGCCGCACCGTGCGCATCGACGACCCGAAGAGCGAGTTCGACGGCCAGGAAGTCACCGGGCGCGTCAAAACGACGGTCGGGCGCATCATTTACAACGAGGCCATCCCGCAGGATCTGGGCTTCGTCGAGCGCAAGACCAAAGAAGATTACCTGCAATACGAGATCTCCGGCTACAAGACGGACGCCGACGGCCGCGCCAAGAGCGTGCCCGTCGACAAGAAGATGATCTCCAAGATCGTCGACCGCTGTTTCAAGACGGGCGGCGCGCCCAAGGCGGCCGAAGTGCTCGACAAGATCAAGGCGCTCGGCTTCAAGTATTCGACCATCGGCGCGCTCACGACCTCCGTGTTCGACATGCACATCCCCGCCGAAAAGAAGGGGCTGATCGCCGACGCCGAGCACAGGGTCGAGGTCATCGAAAAACAGTACGCGCGCGGCCTTTTGAAGGACGAAGAGCGCTACAACGCCGTCGTCTCCGTCTGGAAGGACACGACCGACGCCGTGACGGCCGAACTGCGCAAGGACGCGGACGATTTCAACCCCATCTGGATGATGGCCAATTCGGGCGCGCGCGGTTCCATCGACCAGATCAAGCAGCTGGCGGGCATGCGCGGCCTGATGGTCAACCCGCAGGGCCGCATGATCGAAGTCCCCGTCAAATCCTGCTTCCGCGAAGGCCTGACCGTTCTCGAATACTTCATCTCTTCGCACGGCGGCCGCAAGGGCCTGGCGGATACGGCGCTGAAAACGGCTGACTCGGGTTATCTGACCCGCCGCCTCGTCGACGTCTCGCAGGACGTCATCGTGCGCGAAGACGACTGCTGCGCCGGCAAAAAGCCGCGCGGCATGAAGATCTCCGCCCTCGTCGGCGTCAACGGCGAGATCGAGAGCCTGGCCGACCGCCTGGCGGGCCGCTTCGTCTCCGAAGACGTCGTCAACCCCGCCACGGGCGAGGTGATGGTGCACGTCAACGAGATGATCACCGAAGACATGGCCAAAGCCATCGAAAAGGCGGGCATCAGGGAAGTGTCCATCCGCAGCATCTTCACCTGCACCTCCCGCCACGGCGTGTGCGCCAAGTGCTACGGCAAGAACATGGCCACCGGCCAGCCCATCCAGGTGGGCGAGGCGGTCGGCACCATCGCGGCGCAGTCCATCGGCGAACCCGGCACGCAGCTGACGATGCGTACCTTCCACACGGGCGGCATCGCCGCCACGGGCGACATCACCCAAGGTCTTCCCCGCGTCGAAGAGCTGTTCGAAGCGCGCAAACCCAAGGGCGTGGCCACGCTGTGCGAGGTCTCCGGCATCGCCTACGTCAGCGAGCAGGACAACCAGAAACACATCACCATCCGCGACGAATTCACGGGCGCGGTCAAAAAGGAATACCTGCTGCCCTTCAACGCCGAACTCAACGTGCGCTCGGGCGACAAGGTCGAGCCGGGCACGCAGCTCAACGGCGGTTCGGTCAACCCGCAGGATATCCTCCGCATCCGCGGCGTCAAGGGCGTGCAGGACTACCTCTTGCAGGAAGTGCAGCTCGTGTACCGTTCGCAGGGCGTCGACATCAACGACAAGCACGTCGAGATCATCGTGCGCCAGATGATGCGCAAAGTGCGCATCGAAAACTGCGGCGATACGAACATGCTCCCCGGCGAACTGGTCGACATGTTCACCTTTGAAGACGAAAACGAAAGGGCCATTCAGAGCGGCGGCCGCCCCGCCACCGCCAAGCGCGTGCTGCTGGGCATCACCAAGGCGGCGCTCTCCACCGATTCCTTCCTTTCGGCCGCGTCCTTCCAGGAAACGGCGCGCGTGCTCACCGAAGCCGCCATCAAGAACAAGGTGGACCCGCTCATCGGCCTGAAAGAAAACGTCATCATCGGCAAGCTCATCCCCGCCGGCACCGGCGTGCGCGACTACAAAAACGTCAGCCCGCAGTTCGTGGCGGGCCACCGCGAGAGCGACGACCTCATCGAAGAGACGCGCGAAGAATTCGACATCGCCGCCCCCGCCGAAAGCTGACGCTCCCGCACAAAGAAACGGAAACGATCGTACGTATCCGAAAAAACAGGACTTTGCCCTTTGGCGAAGTCCTGTTTTTACTATTTAACGGCGCCCCGCCCGGGCGGCCTTTCGGGGTCTTTCAACATAAAATTCCATACAAAATTTCGGTTTTTGGTTGACAGCCGGGCAGAGGCATGGTATACTTATTGCGCATCAAAATATTCGGTCTATGGACCGAAATTTTAAGGAGGTAGGAAAATGAAAAAAGCAATGCGTTTGCTTTTGGCACTCGCGCTTGCGTTGGCGCTCGTCTTCGCGTTCGTTGCTTGCGGCAACACCCCCGAAGGCCCGGAAGATCCGGACGAAACGAATCCCGCCGGCCAGACCGCGGCGCTGAGCGACCTGCTCGCGGCCACCGTCGACGCGCTCTCGGGCTCCGATTCGCTCGCGATCGATATGAAATATGCGGTCGACGGCTCGATGGGGGAGGGCGGCCAGTCGCAGTCCGTCAGCCAGTCGGGCCGCCAGTATTTCGCCGTCGAGGCCAAAGCGGCCGGCATGAACATCGCCGTGATCAGCGAGTCGACCGCTGGTTCCGGGGCTGCCGCGCAGTCCGCGTATTATGAGGAAGCGTATATGATCGACGGTTTCAGTTATGACCGTTACACCGAAGACGATGCGTTCAGCGTCTCTTCCGGCTCCTCGGTGGAGATCCCCGAACTGCCCTTGGAAGACGTCGCGGCAATGCTCAAAGAGAACCTTGCCAAACTCGACGGAACGGCGACCACCAACCAGGACGGCCTCTATACATACACGGCCACCATCGACTTGAAAGAACTGCTGGGCGGCGTCGTGGATTTCCTGGAAGAGGGAAAAACGCTGTCCGTCGGCTCCTTCCTGGCGCCCATCCTCTTGAATAAAGAAGACGCGACCGCCGCTGACCTCGCCGCTTGGGTGGGCGATACCTTTGCCGCCGACATCACTTTCAAAGATTTCGTGCCCCGCGTCGACCAGTTGCTCGGCCTGTTCGAACTGTCCGTCGAAGACGCGGTCTCCGTCGCCGCCGCCGTTGCCGGCATCGACGCCGCCGCCCTGCAAGAGGTATTCGCCGGGATGGGCATCCAGGCCGCCGCGCCCGCCGCGGGAGACACGGTGTACGCCTATGCCATGAAGGTCCTTGCCGATGTCAAAGTGGCTGACATCGCCGATCCGCTCCTCGCTTCGATGTCTTCGTCCACGCCTCCGGCCGACGAAAGCGGCGACCCCGTCGAAACGCAGTCCGATACGACCGAACCCGCGCAGACGATGACCTTCGCGCAGTTGGGGCAGATGCTGCAACAGCAGATCGCGAGCAACGAACTCACCGTCACCGGCCTGTTCGACCAGATCGTTCCTTCCATGACGGACGGCGTCATCAGTTCCGATTTCATCATCAACAACATTGAGATGAGCGAAGGCACCGTCGAACTCACCTTGCAGGCAGACAGCAGCAAGCGCATCGTTTCCGGCACGGCCAAGGGCGCGCTGGCCGCCGTTCTGACCCCGCCCGCCGCCTATGCGGACGAGAGCGCGGTCTCGTTCGACTACGACGCCGAGGCGAGTTTCTCCTTGGCGTACGAAACGACGGTCGCTCTGCCCGCCGGCGCGGAGGTCGATGGCATCGCCTTTGCCGAGGTCACCCTGGCCGCCGGCGGCTCCAACGAGATCCCGTACGTAGGCGACGTCGCCTCTCTTGTCGAAAACAACCAGAGCAGTTTTAAGGTTTATGAGGTCTGTATCACGGCCTACACCGGGAATGCCTTTGCCGGCTCTGCACACAGTTCATCCTACCCGTGGGAAGGCAATGATTTTACCGTGGAATGGAAAGACGGCAAAGTTGTCCTTTCCGTGGCCGCAGACAAGGTGATCGAAGTCGCGCAGGCAGAGTTTGACAAGTGGGTCGAGATGAACGACCCCGCTGCGGATGCGAATACGACTTGGACGGTCGAATTCAGAGTTCGCTTCGAGTATAAAGATGCGGCTGATACCATCAGTGCGTCGCATATTTACATCGAAGTGCCCGTGACCCTTTCCGCGCAGGCGTAACGCGCAGGCGCGGCCCTGCCGAAAGGCTGAAAAGGAAGAAAAACAGAGCAGAGCGCCCCGCTTTCCGGCGGGGCGCTTTCGCCCGCCTGCGGAAGGGCGGGGGCGTTCGTCCGCGCGGCGTTTGTCTGTTTTGCGCAAACGGCGCCGAAAGAAGGCTTTTTCTGCCGAAAAACCCGCGCCGGGGCGAAAAAA
>CALVHP010000157.1 GCA_944328405.1 uncultured Clostridia bacterium | reverse complement strand
ATCGTGCAGGAACTGGTTCCGGGAAAGCAGATCACCATTGCGCACGTCATCGCCAACCCCGACAAGATCCTGTACAAAAAACTGGGGCTGGATCCTGCGGTCGATTACAGCAGTTCCGCGATCGGCATCGTCACGGTCAGCCCTGCGGAAACGGCGATCATCCTCGGCGATGTGTCCGTCAAGGCTTCGGGCGTGGAGCTGGGATTTGTCGACCGTTTCAGCGGCACGCTGATCGTCACGGGCACCGTGTCGCAGGTGGAAGCCGCGCTCGACGCGCTCGTGTCGTATGCGCGCGACACGCTCGGATTTGTCTGTTGCCCGATCACCAAAACCTGACCATGCGCAAGATCATGCTGGCGGGGCGGTCGGGGGCCGGGAAGACGACCCTTACCCAGGCGCTCAAAGGCGAACGCCTCGTGTATCGGAAGACGCAGTACGTCGACTTTACGGGCGCGCTCATCGATACGCCCGGCGAATATGTGGAGACCAAGCGCCTCGGCTACGCGCTGGCGCTCTATTCGTACGAAGCCGACGTCGTGGGTCTTCTGCTGGCCGCCGACGAGCCGTTTTCTCTCTATCCTCCCTGCGTGACCTGTATGGTCAACCGCGAGGTGATCGGCATCGTGACCAAGGTCGACGAGCCGGACGGCAACCCGCGGAGGGCTGCGGAATGGCTCCGGCTTGCCGGGTGCAAAAAGATTTTCTTCGTTTCCTCGTACACGGGGGAAGGGATCCCGGAGATTTTTGATTACCTGAAAGAGGAAGGAGACGTCCTTCCCTGGGAAACAAAACAAAAAACAACTAAAAACCACAAAAAAGTTAAAAAAATTATAGAATAAATGTTGACTTTTGTGGAATCATGCTGTATAATAAAGTCGTAAAGAAAACCGAATGATTTTGTGAGGTTAAAAATATGATCAACGAATACGAAATCAAAAAAGAGATCTGTGACATCGGCAAGCGCATCTACAACCGCGGGATGGTCGCTTCCAACGACGGCAACATTTCCGTCAAGCTCAACGACCATGAATTTCTCTGCACGCCGACGGGTGTGAGCAAAGGATTCATGACGCCCGAGTACATCTGCAAAGTCGATGAAAACGGCAACGTGATCCAGGCGAACAAAGGATTCAAACCGTCTTCGGAGATCAAGATGCATATGCGCGTCTACAAAGAGCGCCCGGACGTCAATTCGGTCGTGCACGCGCATCCGATGTATGCGACGGCTTTCGCGATTGCCGGCATCCCTCTGACCCAGCCCATCATGCCCGAGGCCGTCATCGCGCTCGGCTGCGTTCCCATCGCCGAGTACGGCACGCCTTCCACGGAAGAGATCCCGAACGCGGTTTCCAAATATCTCCCGTATTTCGACGCGGTGCTTTTGGAAAATCACGGCGCGCTGACCTATTCCGATACGCTCCTTTCGGCGTACCACAAGATGGAATCGGTCGAGTTTTACGCAAAGCTGCTGTACCTTTCCAAACAGCTCGGCGGGCCGAAGGAACTCTCGAAAGCCCAGGTCGAACGCCTGTATGAGATCCGCCGCAAATTCGGCATGAAGGGCAAACATCCCGCAGACATCTGCCTCAACGCGAAAGACGGAAAACCCAGCTGCCATTCGTGCGGCCAGTGCGGCGGTTCGTGCGCCTCTTCGTCGGAAGCCGGCGGCGATCTCGTTGCGGAGATCACCAAAAAGGTGATGAAAGAACTCGGCCTGTAATATGGACGAAAAAGCCATTGCGGCTGCCGTGGAAAAAGCTGTGCGCGGCGTCCTGCCGCGCAGCGTGACCCCGCAGCAGGCGCACCGCCTGGCCAAGGCCGTTCGCTGCCGCGCGCGGTCGATGGGCGTGAAGGCGGTCGTCGCCGTTTCCGACGCGCATGCAAACCCCGTTCTCTGCGAAGCGGAAGAGGGGGCTTACATTGCCTCGTGGGACATCGCGCTCAACAAATCGTATACCGTCGTCGCATTGAAGATGCCGACGCGGGAACTGGCAAAGCTGGCGGCTCCCGGCGGGGAACTGTACGGCATTCAGTTTACCAACGGCGGCAAGATCGTCGTGTTCGGCGGCGGCGAGCCGCTGGAAGCGGACGGGCAGATCGTCGGCGGGTTGGGCGTAAGCGGCGGAAGCGCCGAGCAGGATACGGCTCTCGCGGCCTACGGCAGGCAAATATTTAAGGAGATATGCTGCGATGCTGAACGAAAGTGACATCGGCGAGATCGTCAAACAAGTTGTCGCGAAATTGAATATTCAGGAAGGCGCCGGCGTCGGCATGGGCATCTTTGAAGATATGAACGATGCCATCGCGGCCGCCAAAAAGGCGCAGGCCGAACTGCGCGTCATGACGATGGACCAGCGGGAGAAGATCATCACCCGCATCCGCGAAAAGATCATCGAAAACGCGGAGACGCTCGCGCGGATGGCCGTCAGCGAGACGGGGATGGGCAACGTCGGCCACAAGATCCTCAAAAACAAACTGGTCGCCGAAAAGACTCCCGGGACCGAAGATATCACGACGACCGCCTGGTCGGGCGACCGCGGCCTGACGCTGATCGAGATGGGCCCGTTCGGGGTCATCGGAGCCATTACTCCCTGCACCAACCCGAGCGAAACGGTTCTTTGCAACAGCATCGGCATGATCGCCGGCGGCAACACGGTGGTGTTCAACGCGCATCCCGCCGCCATCAGGACCTCGAACTTTGCGGTGCGCCTCGTCAACGAGGCCTCTGTCGAGGCGGGCGGGCCGGAAAACATCGCCTGCTCGCTGGTCAAACCCACGCTGGAAAGCAGCAAGATCATGATGTCGCATAAAGACATCCCGCTGATCGCCGCCACCGGCGGCCCCGGCGTCGTCACGGCCGTTCTTTCTTCGGGCAAACGCGGCATCGGTGCCGGCGCAGGGAATCCTCCGGCGCTCGTGGATGAGACGGCCGATATCCGCAAGGCCGCCGAAGACATCGTCAACGGCTGCACCTTCGACAACAATTTACCCTGCATCGCCGAAAAAGAGATCGTCGCCGTCGATTCGATCGCGGACGAACTCATGCATTACATGGTCACGGAGCAGGGCTGCTACCCGGCGAGCAAAGAGGTGGTGGACAAACTCGTCGCCACGGTGCTCACCCCCAAGGGGCTCAACCGCAAGTGCGTGGGCCGCAGCGCGAAAGTATTGCTTTCGATGGTGGGCGTCGAAGTTTCCGACGATATCCGCTGCATCGTGTTCGAGGGGGAAAAAGAGCATCCTTTGATCAGCGAAGAGCTGATGATGCCCATCCTCGGCATGGTCCGCGCCAAGGACTTTGACGACGCGGTGGAAAAGGCGGTGTGGCTGGAGCACGGCAACCGCCATTCGGCGCACATCCACTCCAAAAACGTCGACAACATCACCAAATACGCAAAGGCGATCGACACGGCCATCCTCGTCAAAAACGGTCCGTCCTATTCGGCGATCGGTTTCGGCGGCGAAGGGTTCTGCACCTTCACGATCGCGAGCCGTACGGGCGAAGGCCTTACGAGCGCGGCAACCTTCACAAAGCGCCGCCGCTGCGTCATGTGCGACAGCCTGTGCATCCGGTAACCAATTCATTGATCATGTGCGTTAAGGAGCTATGATGGAAAATAAAAACATTGAAGAGATCGTCAAAAAAGTCTTGGAGAGCATGATGGGCGGCGCCCCCGCAAGTTCGCGCGGCGCGTCGGCCGGCACCGTGCCCAAGACGGCGCGCGTGGCCAAGCTGGTCGAAAAAGGCCGCTTCGAGCTGCAGGAGTATCCCATCCCGGAAGTGGGAGACGGCGATATCCTCGTGAAAGTCGAGGGCTGCGGCGTCTGCGGTACCGACGCGCACGAATTCAAGAACGATCCGTTCGGCCTCATCCCCGTCGTACTCGGGCATGAGGGGACCGGCGAGATCGTCAAGATGGGCAAAAACGTCAAAAAAGACAGCGCCGGCAAAGATCTGCATCTGGGCGATAAAGTCGTCACCTGCATGATCTTCAAGGATAACCCCGATATTACCATGTTCGACCTGAACAAGCAGAATGTGGGCGGGGCGGACGTGTACGGCCTTCTCCCGGACGACGATAAGCATTTTAACGGCTGGTTTTCCGACTATATCCTGATCCGCGCGGGGAGCACGGTATTCAACGTGTCTGACCTCGACCTCAATTCCCGCGTGCTGATCGAGCCGTGCGCCGTGCTTGTGCACGCCGTCGAGCGCGCCAAATCGACGGGCATCCTGCGGTTCAACAGCCGCGTGGCCGTGCAGGGGTGCGGGCCGATCGGGCTGATCTGCATCGCCGTTCTGCGCACGATGGGCGTCGAAAACATCACCGCCGTCGACGGCGAGCCCAAACGTCTGGAATTTGCCAAGCGGATGGGCGCGAACAAGACGGTCAACTTCAAAGAATATAAGGGCATCGAAAACCTGGCGAAAGCGGTGGAAGATTCGTTCGGCGGGCATCTGGCAGACTTTGCGTTCCAGTGCACGGGTTCGCCGGTGGCGCATTCGAACATCTACAAATTCATCCGCAACGGCGGCGGTCTGTGCGAACTCGGCTTCTTCATCAACGGCGGCGACGCGACCATCAACCCGCACTTTGATATCTGCGCGAAAGAGATCACGACGGTAGGGTCCTGGGTGTATACGCTGCGCGACTATGCGACGACGTTCGATTTCCTGAAACGGGCCAAAGGCATCGGCCTGCCGATGGACGATCTGATCACGCACCGTTTCCCGCTGGAGCAGATCAACGAGGCTTTGCAGACCAATCTGAGCATGCAGGGACTGAAAATCGCAATCATCAACAAGTAATCGGAGCAGATCATGGCGAAGGCGGCAGGGATCCTCGAGGTTTACGGTTTGGCTACGGCTTTTGTGGCGGCGGACGCCGGCTGCAAGGCTGCGGACGTGACCATTGAGAATTTCGACAAAAACAAACCGGCGAACGCGGATAAACTTCCCGTTCCGCTTTTGGTTACGATCAAGTTCCGCGGCGATGTCGCCGCGGTGGAAGCGGCGATGGATGCGGCCGCCGCGGCGGCGCAATCCATGTCCGGCATCGTCAGCCGGCACGTGATCCCGAACCCGGAAGGGGCGACGGAAAAGATGCTGAAGCTGAGCGGGCTGGACAAACGATGACCGGACGATTTACAACGCAACACTAGCAAAAGAAATCAAAACATTTTTCGGAGGATACTGAAATGGCAAAGGAAGCATTGGGAATGATCGAAACCAGGGGCCTGGTTGCGGCGATCGAAGCGGCGGATGCAATGGTCAAGGCGGCCGAAGTCACGCTGATCGGCACCGAAAAGATCGGCAGCGGCTTGGTGAGCGTCATGGTGCGCGGCGACGTCGGCGCGGTCAACGCGGCGGTCGAAGCGGGCGCGAACAACGCGTCCCGTCTGGGCGAACTCGTGGCGAAACACGTCATTCCTCGTCCGCACGCCGATGTGGAAAAAATTCTCCCGAAACTCTGATTGCCGTAGCAGCCGGAGGATACGATGGGTAACTCATACGGATTTATCGAAATATCCGGCGTAGCGGCGGCAGTGGACGCCCTCGATATCATGTGCAAGACGGCGAACGTCGAGTTTGTCACATGGGAGAGGAAATTGGGCGGCAGACTCGTCACCATCATTGTGCAGGGAGACGTGTCGGCCGTGACCGAAGCGGTGGAAGCCGCCGCGGCGCACGCAATCAAAAAGCCGGTCGCGAAAGCTGTCATCGCAAACCCGCATTCCGAAACGCGGCGCATGGTCGCCGTTTCGGCATCGCGCCTGGCAGTCAACAAGGAGCCGAAAGCTCCGACAGCGGCAGGATCCCGCGCAAAGCGGTCCGAATAAATTTGTTAAATTAAAACCTTGAAGGAGGCAAAGAACTATGTCACTCGAAGCATTGGGAATGATCGAAACCAGAGGCCTGGTTGCGGCGATCGAAGCGGCGGATGCGATGCTCAAAGCTGCAAACGTCACGCTGATCGGCACCGAAAAGATCGGCAGCGGCTTGGTGAGCGTCATGGTGCGCGGCGATGTCGGCGCGGTCAACGCGGCGGTCGAGGCGGGCGCGAACAACGCGTCGAAGCTCGGCGAACTCGTTGCGAAGCATGTGATCCCTCGTCCCCATTCGGATGTCGAGAAAATTCTTCCCACCCTTGCTGCGAAGTAAGCGTACGAAGCGTTCCTCGCCGCGCGCCGTCCGGCGCGCGGCATAAGAGGACGCCGCGGCTGATTTGCAACGATATGTTTTTTGTCGGAAGGCGCGGGCTGTATTCAGGCCGCCGGATCCCGGCGTAAAACGTGAATGAGGCACGCATCGTTTCCGGGCGGTGCGGAAGGAAGAAGACCGATGGATGAAAAGACCATTGAACGGATCACAAAACTGGCGCTGGAAGCGATGCAGGAACAGCAGTCTGCCAAAAAGGGCTTTCTCGTTCCCGTCGGCGTTTCTGCGCGCCATGTTCATCTGACGCAGGAGCACGTGGAAGCGCTGTTCGGGGCGGGGCATGTCCTTCATCCCAAAAAGACGCTCATGGGCGGGCAGTTCGCTGCGGAAGAGTGTGTGACCATTGTCGGCCTGAAACTGCGGGCCATCGAAAATGTACGCGTGTTGGGGCCTTGCCGCAAGCAGTCGCAGGTCGAAGTATCGGCGACGGATGCGCTTCGTCTGGGCGTCAAAGCGCCGATCCGGGAGTCGGGCAAATTGTCCGGCAGCGCTCCCATTGCCATCGTCGGCCCCTGCGGCGCCGTGTATCTGCAGGAAGGCTGCATCATCGCGATGCGGCATATCCACATGTCGCCGGAGGACGCCAAGGCTGCCGGTGTCAAAGACGGAGACATCGTTTCCGTTCGTGCCGACAATGAACGTGCTACAATATTTGATCAGGTGCTCATCCGCGTAAACGAAAACTTTACGCTGGAAATGCACGTCGATACAGATGAGGCCAATGCCTGCAAGATCAAAACGGGCGATACGGTGCGGATTCTTTAACAAAAACCAAGGAGGCTGAAATGATCATCGGGAAAGTTGTAGGAAGCGTCGTTTCCACGCGCAAGTGCGACAACCTTGTCGGCAACAAATTCATGATCGTCGAACCTATCCCGAGTTTGCGGATGAACAATCGCATCGTCGCCATCGATAAGATCGGTGCAGGCATCGGCGAATTTGTGCTGGTCGCGCAGGGAAGTGCGGCCCGCGTGGGTTGTGATATGGAAAAAGCACCCGTCGATGCTGCAATCGTCGGGATCATTGACGACGGGCAGGATCTGGAATAAGCGACGAAAGCCGCCGTTTCAGAGTTAATGGTTATGGACATGAAAGAACTCGCCGCTCTCTTGCGGCAAAGCGGTGTTGTCGGGGCCGGCGGCGCCGGCTTTCCTACTTACGCAAAATTGGATGCCCGCGCGCAGACGGTCATTCTCAACTGTGCCGAATGCGAGCCGCTCCTGAAATTGCACCGGCAGCTGCTTGAAAGGCACGCCGATGAGATCGTCGCGGCGTTCCACCTGATCAAGGAGACGCTTGGCGCGAAAGAAGCGATCATCGGGATCAAAAAAGAATACAAAAAGACCATCGCCGCGCTGGAAGGCGTTGTGCCCCGGTACGAAGGGGTGAGGCTCGGGCCTCTCGACGAGGTGTATCCGGCGGGCGACGAAGTCGTTCTGATATACGAACTGACGGGCAAAGTGGTGCGCCCCGGCGGGCTGCCCATCGAATGCGGCGTCTGTGTTTTTAACGTTGAAACTTGTTACAATCTCGCGCGGGCGCTCAACCGTCATGAACCGGTCGTAGATAAACTGGTGAGCGTCGTGGCGGAGGTGAACCATCCGGTCACGCTCCGGATGCCCATCGGGGCAACCATGGAGGACGCCGTCCGCCTTGCCGGCGGGGCAAAGATCAAGGATCCCGTTTATTTTGTCGGCGGGGTGATGATGGGTAAGATCCTCCCCCCGACGGCGCCGATCACGAAGACGACGAACGCGATCATCGTCTTGCCGAAAAACCACTATCTCGTCGAGCGCAAGCGCGCCAGGACAGACACGATGCTTAAAAGGGCGGCCGCCAGTTGCTGCCAATGCACGATGTGCACCGATCTGTGTCCGCGCTATCTGCTGGGGCATCCCATCCAGCCGCACCAGTTCATGCGCGCGGCCACCTGCAAAGACGTGCAGGATCCGGATATCTTCGTCAACACTTTGTTTTGCTCGTCCTGCGGACTGTGCGAATTGTACTCCTGTTTTCAGGGCCTTTCGCCGCGCTCGCTGATCACCGAATACAAAAACGGATTGCGGGCGGCCGGCGTCAAGCCTCCGAAAGTCGAGGCCGCACCGGTCGAGGCGGCAAGAAAACTTCGCAAAGCCCCGGTCAAGCGCCTGATGGCCCGGCTCGGCATCAGCGAATACGACGTTCCCGCGCCCTTGCAGGACGACTGCGTTTCCGTCAAAACGGTCCGCATTCTTTTGCGCCAGCACATCGGGGCGCCGGCCGTTGCCTGCGTTAAGGCGGGCGACGTCGTGCGGCGCGGACAGTGCATCGCACAGCCGGCGGAGGGCCTTTCGGTCGCGATCCATGCATCCGTCTCCGGGCGCGTGCGCGAGGTGACCGCCTCTGAAATCGTGATCGACGCTACAGGAGATACAGAATGAGCAAAGCAATCGGAATGGCCGAATTCAAAACCGTTTCGGCCGGCATGACGGCCGCCGATACCATGGTCAAAACTTCGGCCGTCGATATCATCGAGGCGGAAACGGTCTGCCCCGGGAAATACATCGTCATCATCACGGGGGAGCTTTCGGCCGTCAACGCTTCCGTACAGGCGGCGATCACGCAGCATCCGCTGCACCTTATCGACAGCTTTGTCCTCGGCAATCCGGCGGAAGAAATTTTCCCGGCCATTTACGGCGCTTCGCATGTCGAGATCGTGCAGTCTTTGGGCATTATTGAAACGTACGACGCGGCGGCGATCATCGTGGCGGCCGATCAGGCGGCAAAAACGGCCGAAGTATCCCTGATCGAGATCCGCCTGGCGCGCGGAATGTGCGGGAAGAGCTATCTGCTGCTGACCGGCGAAGTCGCCGCGGTGGAAGCGGCGATCGAGCGGGCGCAGAAAGCGGTCGAACCCCGCGGAATGTATCTGGACAGTTCGGTCATTGCCCGCCCGGACAAAAAACTGATCGAACAGATCTTGTGAAGATCCGGCAGCAACCGCGCAAAATGAGCGGTGAAAAGCGCCGGCGCAGCTGAAAAAGGGGGATTTTCGATGCTGGCGATCGAACGCAGGAACAAAATACTTTCGAGGTTAAAGGCGGAAAAGCATGTTGTCGTCAGCGAACTGGCGAAGCAGTTCGACGTTTCGGAAGAGACGATCCGCCGCGACCTCGACAAAATGGAAAAGGAAGGGATGGTCGTAAAATCATACGGCGGCGCCGTTCTCAGCGAAAACAGCGCGGCAGAGCTGCCGTTCGTTGTCCGCAAACGTTCCAACGTCGCCGAAAAGCAGGTGATCGCCGATATCGTCGCCTCGCTCATCGAGGACGGCGATTCGCTCATCCTCGACGCCTCTTCGACGGCGGTGTTCATCGCGCAAAAACTGAAATCCAAAAAGAATATTACGCTGATCACCAATTCGGTGGAAGTGTTGATGGAGCTTTCCGACGTCTCGGGGTGGCGCATTCTCTCCACCGGAGGAACGCTGAAAGAGGACTCCTGCGCGCTGATCGGTCCGTCGGCGGAGAACATGCTGTCCGCTTACCACGTCGGGAAGGTCATCATTTCCTGCAAGGGCGTCGATGAAGACGGCGGGTTTTCGGATTCCAACGACAACCACGCTTCGTTGAAACGCAGGATGCTTGCCTGCGGCGCCCAGAAAATTTTTGCCGTCGATTCAAGCAAATTCGGGAAGCGTTCGTTCATCGAGATCAGCGGTTTCGACGGGATCGACGCCGTAATCACCGATAAACGCCCGCCCGACCATTGGGTCAAGCTGCTTGCTTCGCACGGCGTAGAGATTTTAAGCCCCGAGCCGGCCGCCGAAGAGCAGTGAACCGCGCCGGGCGAGGCAAGAGCGCTTGCGTCATCCGCCATTCCTTTGTTAAAAAGTTTACACATCTTTGCTAGTGTTGCTCTGCAAAAGCCACCCGTGATTCGGGTGGCTTTTGTGTGTTCATCCGTTCATCCCATCGGGCGGTGCCGTAGTATTTTGAAACCATTTTATTGTTGCATCGTACAGAAGCAAATGTTCGTGCAGTAGATGTGTGCGATGAACTGGGGTATGTAAAGTCAAGCGTCTCGCGCGGGGTCAATCTTTTGCGGAAGAAAGGGTATTCACCATCGACAGCGCGACGGGCGACATCGAGTTTACCGAATCTGCCTTTTAGCGCTCTTTTTTGCGCGGCCGCAAACCGGTCCAATTCTTTCGAAAGTGGATCGGTTTGACTTTTTATATATTGTAAGAATTACATTTGTCTGAAAAATTTTATGGCCGGCGAAAAGCTTTCGCTGGCCATTTTTATATATTTCTTTATTCGCATGAGCAAAAGGCCTGTGTTGGAATGATACAAAAATACAATAAAATGAGACAAACAAACTA